>DATJVZ010000344.1:0-5942 GCA_035501575.1 Terriglobales bacterium
TATAGACGAAGCGCATCACCTTGCTGTGGAAACCGAAGCCCTGGAACCCCGTGGATCAATAGGGTTTTTGCCGTATGAATCGAAAGTTCCTTGCTATTCACCACGTCTCGGCCAGGGTTCTCCGAGGGTGGAGCATCGACCAGAATCACCGTGATCGCTGGCGAGAGCGAGAACCGAACGAGCTCGACTTCAAAGCCTGCCCGAAAGAGTTCAAAGCGCGTGGTGGTGCATGGTTTTCGTGCTATCCTGCGCTCAAATTCTTTCTCGCGGAATTGCCAGTGCTTGCGGAATTACGGCTCGAAAATTACGCCGTCATCGACAATGTCACGGTGGAGTTCGGCCCCGGCTTGAATCTTTTGACCGGCGAAACGGGGGCGGGAAAGTCCATCCTCATGGACGCCCTGGCCCTTTGCCTGGGAGAGAAGGCCACTGGCGAGATCATCCGGAGCGGAGCTGAGCGGGCCCTCATTGTGGCCGTATTCGAACTGGAAGAGGGAGTGCGCGCGGCGGCCGCGCGCCTGCTCGAAGAAAATGGGGTTGATCTCGAGGATCGATCGCTGATCCTTCGCCGGGAACTGGCGCTCGCGGGCAAGGGAAGGGTCTTCATCAACAATCAACCGGCAACCGTCGGCGTGCTGCGGCAACTGGCGCCTCATCTGGCGACCATCCACGCCCAGCATGAATCGATGGTTTCCTTCGATGGGCCGAGCCGGCTAGCACTCCTCGATCGATACGCGGGCACCGACCGGGAGCAAACCGCGAGCGCCTTCGAGCGTTGGCAGGGCGTCTCGAATCGAATCCAAGATCTCGAGCTTGACGAAGCCGGTCGGCTCCGGCTTCTGGACTTGTGGAAGTTTCAACGTAAAGAGATCGAAGACGCCAAGTTGCAGCCGGGGGAAGATGAGCGGTTGGAAGCGGAAAAGCGCGTGCTGGCCAACGCCGAGAAAATCTACGGCGCGGCCATGCATGCCTTCGATCTGCTCTACCAGGGCTCTTCTTCAGCCTCTTCGTCCTTGCGGGCGGCGCAAAAACACATTGAGGAACTGGCGCGCTACGACCCCAGGTTCGAGGAAACGCGGGCGACCATCGAATCCGCGCGCATCGGTGCCGAGGACGTGGGGGGCATGCTGCGGGACTATGCCGAGAGTATTCCGGCTTCTGCGGAAAACCTGGCGGAGGTCGAGGATCGGCTGGCATGGCTCGATCGCTTGAAGCGGAAATATGGTCCGCGGCTCGAGGACGTAATCGGGCTCGGGGAAGAACTCGGCCGCCGGCTTTCCGAGGCGCACAACCAAGAAGAGCTGCTGGTCCAACTCAAGGCGGGGCTCGAGCGAGCCGCCGCGGATTATCTTCAGGCGGCAGGTGCGCTATCCAGGGAACGTTACCAGGCGGCGCGCAAGCTCGAAACGGCGGTGGAAGATGAGATCAATGAGCTGGCGATGCGGGCACGGTTTCAAATCGACATCTCGGCCGACGGGCGACAGACGAATTGGACGGCTCGCGGTTTCGATCAGGCGGTGTATCGCATTGCGACGAACCCGGGCGAGCCCATGCGGCCGTTAGAGCAGATTGCCTCCGGAGGGGAGTTGTCGCGGGTGCTGCTGGCGTTGAGGACCGCGGTAGAGACGGGTGGGGGAATGAGGAAGAACTCCGGACGAAGGTCGCCTTTGGCCTCCCCCCAGCGGACTTTTGTGTTCGATGAAATTGACGCGGGCATCGGCGGGCGCGCAGCCGAAGCCGTGGGCCGGAAACTGAAGCAGTTGTCGCATGCCAACCAGGTCCTTTGCGTGACCCATCTGCCCCAGATTGCGACCTTTGCCGATCATCACTACCTCATTGAGAAACAAACTTCTGGCAAACGAACGAAGACCAGCGTTCGCCGGATCACCGGCCAGGAGCGGACCGAAGAAGTTGCCCGTATGTTGAGCGGGGCCAAGCTCACCGAAACCTCCCGCAAACATGCCCAGCAGTTGCTCAAAACCAGCCAGTGAAGCCGCGGACAGAAGCCAACACCGGGAGCACCTTCGGACCCTAAGCGTCGGCTTGTTCCTCGCTAGCCGAGCCGAGACCGAAGGCCTTCAGCTTTTCGTAGAGCAAGCGTCGATGGATTCCCAAGCGGCGGGCGGCCTCCGCCTCATTTCCAGCGCTATCGGTTAAGGCTTTTCGAATTCGAAATCGTTCCCATTCGGCTACCGAGTCGTGCAGCGGGAGGGCTGTGAGTTCCTCGATCCAATGTTCTTTGGCGTCGACGACGGCCCTCTGGAACGAAGTACCCAGTCCAGACAGGGCCGTGGCAATGCCGATCGAGCCGTAGCGCCAGTGAGCCGGCTTAAAAAAGGACCCTAAAACGGGCAGTACAACTCCCACCATTTCGGCCTGAAAGAAATTGATTGCGTTCAAACCCGCCAGGCTCCGTTTTGCCATCGGCCTGGCTGACCCTAGGCGACCAATAGGCGTTGCTTCCCGCATCGGCTCTAGCAGAAGCACGCCTACATCCACCGAGGCGATTGGCTACTCGACGAAGTAAACTGAGGCTTTGAGAAGGCTTTCGGCGGCCAACCCTCGGCCACGCCGGGATGAAAGCAAACAGGAGGCGGGGCCATTCCGCACCAACCCTGACTGTATTTGCCTCGGCTGAACGATTTAGCCGGCCCAGGCCTCGAAAGGAAAATTTCCCTGAACGAAATACTACTGGGAGCGTTCTTCATGCATGAGGACAACGCGAGTGCTAGCAGGAGAAGCGATCCTGAGCGGCTTAGCGACAGCCGAGGGTAGTTTCGACCGCAGTCGAGACGAGTTGCTGGAAGAGCTGGTTCACCGGCACTCGCGGCTGGTCTATCGTATCGCCTATGTCGTGCTCAGAAGTCATCACGATGCCGAGGACGCAACCCAGGAAACGTTTCTCCGCGCACTGCGGTATCGCCGCAAGCTCGCCGCAGTCGAGGATCACAAGAGTTGGCTGGCCCGTATCGCGTGGCGAGTTGCGGTCGAGCGCAGCCGGAAGAGCAGACATAAACGGGAGATTTCACTCGACGATCTTGAAAATCCGTTGCCGGAAATTGCTTCTGCTGAGTCGTCCGCCGATGACGCGATCGAATGTTCGCAGGTCAATGCTCTCGTCGAGCGTTTCATCGCCGCGCTGCCCAAAAAACTGCGCGCACCGCTGATCCTGTCAACGGTGGAAGAAATGTCGCCGCGCGAGGTCGCGACAACGCTAGGCATCAGTCCAGCGGCAGTACGCTCGCGAGTGTTCCGCGCTCGCCAGATTCTTCGGGACAAGCTGGCGGAACAGGCAGGGAACAGGAGTTTAGAAATATGACGGAAAGCCACGGCGAGGAGAACATCCGGCCGCAGGGCCAGCAAGGTTGGCACCGAGCCGAGCGCCAAGCCAGGCCGCTAAGGAATGATGTCCTCGAGCACGAGCTCGACGCCGCGCTGGCGAAATACTCGACGGTCGAGCCGAGGTCGGGGCTCGAGGCGCGCCTTCTGGCCAAGCTGCGCGCAGAGCGCGAGCGGGCTCCGGTTCACGACTGGTGGCGATGGCCGGTGGTCGGCGCGGTGACAGCGGTCGTGTTGATGCTCGCATTATTTTTGTCGTCGAGAACCAAGCAATCGCAGGTGGGCGAGACGGTCGCTCACAACGCGACCGAAGCCACGAGAGAACTGCCGAAAGGCAAGCTTGCGAACCCGCATCTCCCGTCCCAACCTGTGGCACCGGTCCCAACCGCGGTTGCGAAACGGCCGCGTTACTCTACCGCAATCGTCCCAAGCGCGCCGCGGGTTGAGCAGTTTCCCTCGCCTCGTCCATTGAGCGAGCAGGAAGAGATTCTCGCCCGCTACGTCCGCACCTATCCGGAACATGCAACCCTGGTCGCGGCGGCCAGGGCCGAGGCATTGCGGCGCGACGCGATGGAAGAACTGCGCGATCCGGCGGGCGAAGGGCCTTCACAACCGTAGGGAATTACACACTCTAGGAGAACCACCAATGTTAAAGAGGACAATGGTTACGGCGGCGCTGGTTTTACTGACTATGGCTGTCGGAGAGAGCCGCAAAGCCTGCGCACAGGAAGCCGGCGCCGCTAAGGCGCCGGAAGTAGAAAGACCGGCGTACCGCGTAGACTTCTCGGTCAATGAAATGGAGGATGGAAAAAAGATCAACGCACGGCAATATTCGATGAATATAGCGGCCGGAGACAACCAAGAGGTCAAGATTGGCACCCGCGTTCCTGTTGAGGTGAAGGCGGGCGAGTTCACCTACCTCGACGTGGGTACGAACCTCTGGTGTCGGCTAAGGGACCGGAGCGATGTAGCCTGGCTAGGTAATGGGGCGGTTTTGCTGAATGTTCGATCCGAGGTCAGCAATTTCGCGGTGCCGGATCAGCAGGCGCAGAACATGCGGCAGCCGCTGCTGCGCCAGTTAAAGATCGAGGCCAGTACCGTGGCTCAGCTGGGAAAGCCCCTGGTGGTGGGCAGTGTGGACGATCCCAACTCCAAGCGCCAGTTTCAGCTGGAAGTGACGGTCGCGAAGTTGCGCTGACGCCCGCCGCTAGTTACCAAACCGGATCTCACTTCAAGTTGAACAGCGCGTTAACGTGGGCGGTAACCGTGACGGCGTGGGGCGTGAATTCCTCGGTCGGTGCGGGTGGGGCGGCCGTGGCCATAGCGGTCATGGCCCTGGGCATAACGATATTTGGATTCTCGAACACATCGACCGAGGCGTAGGAAAGCTCACCGAGCGTACGACCGCCCGCGCGGGCGAGAGTATCGGCGGAATTGCGCGCGCGTCGATAGGCATCCTCGACCGCCTTGTTCTTGGCTTCCTCCATGTTCTCGAGGATATAGCTCAGCGTCAGGCTTTCGCTCACGTTGGCATCGGCCAGTTGCTGGGTGATGGGGCCGAGCTTCGAAAAATCCTTTACTTTCAACGTGACGTCGGTTGTCACACGATAGGCGACCACCTTCTGTTTGGGATTTTTCCAGTCGTACATCGGTTCGACCGAAAAGAAACCCACGCTGGCGGTCTTGGGATCAATCCCATTCGAGCGCAGCACTTGCCGCACCTCGTCGACGTCTTTCGAAGCGTGCTGGTAGGCTTCCTGCGACGTATCGTCCCGCACCGAGATGTTGAACTGAATCTGCGCCGTGTCCGGAGCAGCCTCAAACTTGCCGTCCGCGCCGGCGTATACGGTGTTGGCTGACGCGGAAACGGCAGGGCGCTCTTGCGAGAAGGCCAGGGTTACCACGAAGAACAGCGTCGCTAGGAAAATGCCCAGGGATTTCATTGCGCTCCTCCGAGAGGTAGACCCGGGAAGGCCTTGCGGGTCGGAAGGACTTCACGGTACCAAAGTGATTATCATATCTTGTTGTTCTTGAAAGCGATCGACACTGCGCTCGGATCGCGGTTCTCTCAGGTTCTGCGGTTTCTCGGAACCCAGCGAGAATGCGGGGTCGGCGAACGATCGCCGAATCGAGATGACCCGAGCTCAGCGTTGCCCTCCGGACCTCTACGCCGCTGCTCCGGGTTGGTTGACCAAAGTGGCTATCTCCGGTAACAATAAAAACTTGGGGAAAAACCCTGAAGGGAACTTTATCGCCGAACCCGGTCCTTTAGGTTGGGGATATCAGCGACCTTAGTTGAATAAGAGAGGAGGAGCAAATGTTAAAAGCATTCGAGTACAAGCTAGAACCGAATAAAGCTCGACGCTATGCCTTTGCTCGCACTCTCGACGTTTGTAGAGAACTTTACAACGATGCTCTCCAGCAAAGGAAGTGGCAGAGAATCAGTCGCTATGAGCAATCCGAACAATTAACGATTTTGAAGACCGAGGTCCCGGTTTACAAGCATGTGTACTCGCAGGTTCTACAGAATGTTTTAGACCGGCTGGACAAATCGTTTAAGAATTTCTTGCACTATGGTTTCGGCTTTCCTCGATTCAAAAGTG
>DATJVZ010000345.1:0-2670 GCA_035501575.1 Terriglobales bacterium
TACTTTGTCCAGAAACATGCGGGGCGCATGGGCCGTAACATCGATACGATTCCCACGTCCGTTATGGACGCCCTCACGAACTACGATTGGCCGGGCAACATCCGCGAGCTGCAGAATGTACTCGAGCGGTCCGTCATCCTGTCAAACGGGAGCGCGCTTCAAGTGCCGATGTCTGAGCTCATCGGCAAGGCGACTCCGCTTGCACTTCATGGGAGATCGTCCACTGAATCGCAGAATCCCGAACGGGCGACGATTCTGAAGGCCCTGGAAGAAGCAAAAGGCCAAGTCGGGGGTCCGGACGGTGCGGCTGCTCGCCTGGGACTAAAGCGAACGACGTTGCAATCTCGAATACGAAAATACAACATCGAACGCCAGTTTCGTTGAACAAAACTGAACCCGTTTCAGCAACACCAATCCAGGAAGACATGGTGCGAATTGCATTTACCGCATAATCTTGCGGTGTCCCACCAGTCTGTCTCAAGAGAATGCCGCGTCTGCGTATGTATGTGCCTGAAAGCTGCGCCATCCAATGCCACGGTCGCTGTTCCTGTTTCCATCCTTTCCCGATGGAACTTAGCCCGCCAACTCGAATCAACAAAGATGATGATGTGCCGCGCCGAACTTCGGCAGAAGACATGGGCACGTGCTGTCGGCGGAGGACGGGATCTGACTTACTGCGAGGCGCAACCCTCGTCGATTTAGAAGGTTGCGCTACCATTCCGGGCTCCGCAGGGAATGGCCAACCAAATGCCAATTCTAGTACGACGTTCGAATGCAGATCAGCATCGGCATTCATGAGTGAATCGCTATGAAGGCACGGAAACGGCTTACACGAGACGAGAGCAAAAAGGTGACACGGACACGCCTCATCGAAGCAGCCGAGACCTTATTTATACGGAAGGGCTTCGACGATACCTCAGTGGAAGATATCAGCGAAATGGCGGGATATTCCCGTGGTGCCTTCTACTCCAATTTTGACGACAAAGAGCAGGTATTCCTCGCAGTGATCGACGGGCGCCGACCCAAAGCCCTCGACGGCATCTTTCAACAGGTATCGGAACCCGCGGAGCGGATCGCCGCGGTTCGGGACTGGTTCTCGAATCAATGGCGGCTTAAGGACTTCATCGCTCTGCGAATGGAATTCAGCCGAAGGGCGATGAGAGATGGCTCCGTCCGAAAGCACCTCGCCGAACTGCGGCGTCAAGAACTCGAAACGTACGCCGCTTCAGTCGGCCGGTATCTCAGCGCGACAGCCGGAGTGCCGGCTGATCGGCCGGAAATTGTCGCGCTTGTGCTTTTGGCGGTTGCACACGGCTTGGGCAGCATAGCGATAAATACCGATCCCGAATCGGAACACATGTACACGGAGGCCGCCAAGCTGGCGTTTGACCGGATGAGCGCCCCCCCAATTCCTTATTGAGGATAATTTCAATGCAGAAAAACCAGATCTTCACTTGTTTTATCGTGCTTGGCGTCACGGCGCTCACGTCGTGCAGCCTCCACGAAACCCATGCGGCTTCCGAGCAGGCCGCGGTGCCGGTTCAGGTTCGGGCCCCAGCCGTTGTGGAGCGGGCCGAATCGGTGAGCGCCAGCGGTTCGGTTGAGGGCTCGGAAACGGCTGACGTAGCTTTCCAGGTTGGGGGTCGTGTCGCAAGGGTATACGTCGAAGAGGGCCAGCACGTAAGCAAAGGACAGTTGCTGGCGGAAATCGATCCGACCGATTACCGAAACGCCTTCAACGCCGCGGCGGCGCAACAGCAGGCCGCCCAAGCCGTCGAGCAGAGAGCCGACGCCGGCCTCCGGAAACAGGAGCTCGAACAGGCCCGTATCGATTTCGAACGAGCGGAAGACGAATACAAGCGCATGAAGTTCCTCGTCGAACGAAAAAGTCTTCCTCCGAACGACTTTCAGAAGTTCGAGGCGGCATACAAAGCCGCGCGCGAGCGCTATGAACAGGCGCAGGAAGGTACCCGCAAGGAAGATCGCGCCACTGCGACCGCACAGGCACACGCGGCGGTCGCCCAGGCGAGTGAGGAACGAAAGCGGCTGGATGACACGCGGCTCCTCGCGCCAATCTCCGGCAATATAAGTATGCGCAGGGTGGACCCTGGGCAGACGGTCGCGGCCGGGACGCCAGTCTTTTCGATTGTCGAACTCAATCCAGTCAAAGTCCGCGTGGGAGTTCCGGAAGCCGAAATCGGCAAGGTTTACCAAGGCGCGGCCGCGGAGATCTCCGCGCCTTCGCTCGACGGACGCCGCTTCGCTGGTAAGGTGGCCATTATCGGTGTGGCCGCCGAACCGACGTCACGCACTTACACGGTAAAGATCCTCGTCCCTAACCCCGGACCGGTGCTGCTTGCCGGCATGGTGGCGGAAGCCCGCATTTTTGGGCGTGCCAAGGTCAAGTCCTTGACCATCCCCGGTGAGGCCGTCGTGCCCGATCCACAGGGCGCGCCCAATGTCTTTGTCTACTCCGCGGACCGCAAGCGTGTCTACGGGCGCAGGGTCGAGGTTGGCCTGCCAGTTGGCAATGAAGTCGAGATTCGCTCCGGCCTGAGCGGCAGCGAACAGGTGGTCGTGGCCGGGCAGCAGAAGGTCCGCGAGGGTAGCTTGGTTGAAATTGCCGGAGGTGCCCGATGAATCCCGTTCGCGCTTCGCTGCGCTATCCAC
>DATJVZ010000346.1:0-9115 GCA_035501575.1 Terriglobales bacterium
TCTATTCGGAGGAACTTGGCCAGAACGGACGGCATTTAGGCAATTTTCCGCAGGCCTTCACCCACCTGGCGCTGATCAGCGCTGCCACCTACCTGGATCGGGCCCTCTCGGGGCCGAGTCAGGCAGTCTGGCGCTAGCGTAACCGTGTTGAAGCTATGCGGACTTAGCTTCCTGGTCACTCAACGGGCTAATCTCGGCCTCCGCTCTTGCCGCATCGTCCCTGGTTGGCGGTTCCAGTGCGAATTGACCAGATCCGCGCGCCGCTTCTCGTCCCAGGGCATGGAGCTGTTCGGTCAACTGGCTGTCTTGTGGCCTACCGTGCTCGTCAAAGGCCTTCCTCGCCTGCGCAATCGGCATAACCAGGGGGACTGCCCAGCCACGGAGCGCGCGCACCCGAACTCCATCGTGTTGACGGCCTGGAGGCCTTGCACGCCGCCGGCAGTGCTGATGAGGCCGACCACTTTGTCGGTACCACTTTGTCGGTGAGGTAGGGCGGCTTGCGGTCGCCTAGGAGTTTAAGCCAATCCAGCGCGTTCTTGAACGAGCCACTGATCGTGCCGTTGTACATGGGACTACTCCAGATGAGCCCGTCGGCCGCGTGGATTCGATCACACATCCTACGGACCGAATCCGGAGGATTCGCATCGGCAGGATCAAACATGGGAAGAGAAAGTTGCCTGAGGTCGAGGAGTTCTGTGGTTGCGCCTGCTTCGGCCACCCCTTCCAAGGCAATTCTTAGTGCCGCTAGGCTGCTCGAGCGAAGTGCCAGTGATCCTCCCAGGCCAACGATCGTCAATCCGTCTTTTGCCATGTCGGTCCTTTCCCTTTCCTATAGCGGCCAGAACCCAACCTCCCCGAAAGGCGCGAATGCATGTTATGCCGCCACTCTTTTTCGCACTCTGTCTTCCGATAACCAGCCTTTGGCGGCTGCGATGTCGTCTTCGCCGAGTTCGTGTCCTCCCCGATGCCAAGTCAAGGATACGTCGGCACCACCGCTCTCGAAAATTGCCACCAGTTCCTCAGGCTGGTCTCGGGGAACCATCGGGTCTTGATTACCCGCACCGATGAAAATGGAAAGATTACTAAAATCGCGAATAATGTCGGGGGCGAACGGCACTATGGCTCGGAACAGCACGGCGGCTGCGAGGTAATGGGGATGCAGCAGAATTAAACTAGCCGCGATGTTGGCCCCGTTGGAATAGCCAACGGCGATCAACTTTTTCGTCTTGAACTCATATCGCGCCGCAGCGGCGTCCAGAAACTGCGCCAGTTCGTCTGTGCGAAACTTAAGGTCCTCCAGGTCGAAGACCCCTTCGGCAAACCGGCGAAAGAACCGGGGCATGCCATTCTCCGAGACTTTGCCTCGTACGCTAAGGAGAGCGGCGCCCGGCCACAGTTCATTGCCGAGGGGCAAAAGATCGTTCTCATCACCCCCGGTTCCGTGCAGTAAGAGAAGTGTCACGGGATGGGGAACAGGCGGTCGAGCGGGCACGAACTTGTGGACGAAACCCAGATCTTCAATCTGCGGCATCTGCTTGACCTCCGTTTAGCTTCGGCAGGCGGACCGGCGGAAGCACTCGTTCCAGCTCGCTGCGCTCGCTTTCAAGCCAGCGCGGGAGCACCAGCGAAGAACCAAGCACGTTCGCGGGCTCATCGACCGCGAAGCCGGGGGGATCGGTCGCAATCTCGAACAGGACTCCGCCGGGCTCTCGAAAGTAGATGGAGTGGAAGTAGGTCCGGTCGATGATCGGTGTCACGTTGTACTGCAAGTTCTTCACCGTCTCTCGCCACTGCACCTGCTGCTCATCCGTGGGCGTGCGCCATGCGACGTGGTGCACTGTGCCGACGGCAACCCGGCCCGGACGACCCTCAGGAGCACAGACCAGATCCACCATCGTTCCCGGCAGGCCTGTGCCAGCGGCATACCGAAAGCGGGCCCCTTGCTCATGGATACTCCGGAAGCCAAGCGTATCAGTGAGCAAGGATGCCGTCCTCTCGTAGCCATTTTCAGACAGCGTCACGTGATGGAAACCGCGAATGGCAAAGTCCACCGGCACCGGACCGCGATTCCATGCGTGATCGGGGTTCGCTCGTGGTGTTGAGACCAATTCCAGTTGCACCCCGTCCGGGTCCGTAAAGAACAAAAGCTCCTCGTCAAACTCCGAGCTCGCTTCCTCAACGGACGTCCCATGCTCTACCAGCCGGTTCTTCCAATAGCCGAGGGATCGCTCGGGTACGGCAAAGGATGTGACGGTCAACTGTCCGGTCCCGATGCGACCGGCGGTCGCGCCCGGCCAGGGAAAGAAGGTCAGGATCGTTCCTGGGTGTCCCTGCCCGTCTCCGTAATAGAGGTGGTAGGTGGTCGGATCATCGTAATTGACGGTCAGCTTCACCAGGCGCAGGCCGAGCACACCCGCATAGAAATCGAGGTTCTGTTGCGGGTCACCGCCGATCGCAGTCACGTGATGTAGGCCAAGAATGTCTGGCAATTAGCCTCCTGTCTCAATTCTCCGGTTGCTCCGACTTCTCGATCGCCTGAATCATGCTTCGTCTTCTATCCAGCCAGGGGGACCACGGTTTGCCCCTTTAACTCTCCCGGGAATATTTCATCGGCATAACACCAGACCCACGCTTCGCCGCGTTCAATCGAACGGATCAGGGGATGCTGGGTGTGACGAAAATGTTTCGTAGCATGTTTGTTTTTCGAGGAATCGCAACAGCCGACGTATCCGCATTCTAGGCACAGTCGCAGATGAACCCACGTGTCCCCTAGTTTGACGCAGTCCTCGCAGACGTGTTCCTTTGTACTGGTAATCTTGATTTGATTGAGATGCGTACATTTAGTAGCCACTGTAATTCTCCCCGAGACGCTCATACCGCCTTAGGCAATGTTCTTTCGAGAGCCGCACGATCCCACTTACCGAGGCTGGCTCCGGCTTCATAGGTGCTCTGACAGAAATCGAGTAACGTTGCGCTGGGCGATTTAGCCTTTCGAACTTCCTCGTACATCAGAATGAATTCGCCAAGCTTTGGATGGTAGAAGGCAGCTGGTGGTCGAGTCGGTGCATCCTTAATCCCTGGTGGTTCGGGCACGGTATAGGAGTAAAATGCGGCGTCTTCGATTTCTCCGCTGCCCGGCCAGAAGCCGACACTGCTCACTTCGTGAGAATATGCCTCTCGCGTCATAAAATCGGCGCCGGGTCGTTGCGGAGCGCGAAGCCCGGAGAAGCGGCTCACCGCAAGGTCGAAGCTTCCCCAAAAGAAATGCACGGGGCTAGATTTGCCAATAAATCCCGACCTGAACTGGCGGAAGACAGAATCTACCGACAACAAAATGCGCCAGAACTTCTCGACCGGCTTGGGATCATAGGATGCGTGCACTCGATCTTGGTCGAAGGGAATCGGATTGGAAATCTCACACGGCATGTGCCAGATCTTGACCTCAATGCCTTCGGATCGAAGTAAGTTCCTGAATTCCTGGTAGAAATCAGCCACAGAGCGCGGTACCAGCGGCAGGGTCTTCACCACTCCTTCGCTGGTCTCGAGCACAAGCTGATGCCGCAGCAAGTTGAACCAGAGCTCAAACGACCTCTCACCGTACGGAATTCGCGAAGTAGACAGACCACGCACCGTTACATACAACGGAACATTCCACCAATGGTTCACCAGCGGTGTCAGGCTCAGCCGAACCTTACCCACGATCTGCGTCCACATATGGAGTGTTGCACAAGTATCTTTCCACGAATCCAGCGGCAGACTGGGCCAGCACTCCGGTTGGTCGCAAGTAAAAAGCGCCATAGCGTAGAATTCTAAACGGTTCCGTCATCGTAGCACGCGTCGTGACCGGCGATTGGGTCGAAGGGTTTAAAGCCCAAACTATTTCGCAATCTCGGTGGCCAGGGTTTCGACGCCTGCGATGTTGGGCAGTAGCGACATGGGGAAGTTGTGCCGTTCCTGCAAGTATGCAGGGCTGTTATAGCTGACCCAGACCTTGCCTTGACCATCCTCCCAGATCAAAAGCTTCAGCGGGAGATCGATCGCGCTACTAGGAGCCGCCAGCATCAGCGGAGTGCCGGCTTTGGGGTTGCCGAAGAGTAACAGTTTGGTGGGAGGCATTTTCATGCCTACCTTGTTCGCCTCTCCGCTGTGGTCGATCAGGGCAAACAGCGTGATTCCTTTCGATTGCAGAATATTCTTCGCCTTATCCACCGTTTCGTCTACGGAGTGATTGCTCGGCTTGTCGATGATCCCTGGGGTGGTGATTACGCTCATAGTTTTCACCTCGCTATTTTCAGAATGTAGGTTGGCCGGGCTGTGAACGGAAACCAGATAGCTCGCCATCGCCAGTCCAAGAAATGCCAAGAACAAGGCGATCAAAACCGCCTGCATCGACGGACGAGTCGGCACGGGGCCTCCCCGCGCCAGTTCTCGCATCAATCGAAGATGATGCCAGGCGGAGAGGAGCTGCACAAGCACCCCCAGCAGCATCAGCGCGGTGCCGAACCACAACGACAGCCCGTAAGCGGGGGGTGACGGAGTGCGCTCGATGACCTGAAGCTGCTGCAGGAACAGACCGAACCGAGCCACCACAAAGCCAAATCCCATCAAAGCCAGACCGGTGCGAATCCAGGCGAGAAAAGTCCGCTCGGCAGCCAGTGCATCGCGCAAGTCCGGTCTCTGCGTTGTCTCCGTCAGCCCATTCTCCTTGTTGCCATAACAGGTCAGCCATCTCGAGTATCCCAGCGGGCCTTCCCGCGCCACCTGCCCATGGCGTTTCCCCCAGATGAATTAGGCAGGACGCGTTTCCCGCAGCTTACAGCCGGCTTGCCCTGATCGAGGATCGCGAAGTACTTGTCCCAACATAGTCCGCCCAAGCCCATCGCGACTCGGCCGAGTGGCACAGATCCCGTCTTGGCTCAAGCCCACCCCACGCTATGCTGCACTGGTCGCCGGCGGTTCCTTGGCTTCGACCAACGGCACATTGACCAGGTGTTCGCTCAAAAACCAGATCTGAAGCTCGTTGGTGCGGAGCACTTCACTGACGACCAGATCATTCGTGCCGTCATCGCCAAGCTCAGACGCACGCCGCGCCAGGGTTCGAACGTAACGAACGATGATCTGGTGAGCGTCGAGCAATCGCGACAATTGAACCGGGACTTCTTCCCGGCCCCGGGGCGGCCGCTCGATTTGCGTCGTCTCCGCAACGTCGGCAGCCATGGCCAGGGTGACTCCGCCCAGCAGTTGGATTCGCTCCGCAATCGAATCAACCAGCTCAACTTGCTGGTTATAATGCTTGTCGAAGAGCAAATGCAGCTGATAAAAAGTGGGGCCGGCAACCTGCCAATGAGATTTCTTGTACAAGTCACGGAGGGTCATAGTATCGACCAGCAGTTGATTCAATTTTTCGGTCATCTCCAGTCGCACGGGTTCTTCCAGTTCCAGCGGCAGCGCGTGACTGACCGTTCCGTAGGGCTGGATTTCGCGGGCCCGCTGGTGAAAACGGGGTTGCGCACTGATGTTCCTTGGATTCCCATCGCTCTCTCTCTTTGCCATTAGGCTTCTCCTTTGGGTGATCGATCACCGTCTTTTCAGCATCCTGATATTGGCTCCATGGGAAGGGCGGACTCAAGCGGCGGCTTGCTTGCTCTGCTCGAAGAACGCCAGCAATTCTTGATTGATCTGGTCTTTCAGAGTCGAAACCGTACCGTGAGGTGCACCCGGAATAACCTTCAGGATTGCGCCTTTGACCAGTTTAACGGAAAGCATCGCTGCGTCGGCAATGGGCACGATCTGCTCGTCGTCGCCGTGCAAGATGAGTGTCGGCACATCGATTTTCTCAAGATCTTCCGTAAAATCGGTTTCCGAAAATGCTTTGACGCAATCGTAGGCGGCCTTGTTTCCGCACAGCATGCTTTGCAGCCAGAAGAGACCGCGTAGACCCTGCGAGACTTTGTTCCCCGGCCGGTTGGCACCGTAAAACGGTACGCTCAAATCTTTCAAGAATTGCGATCGATCCGCCAGAATGCCGGCACGAATCTGGTCGCACGCCTCGATGGGAAGGCCGCCCGGGTTGGCTGGCGTTTTCAGCATCAGGGGTGGCACGGCACTAATCAAAACGGCCATGGCGACGCGTTTCGTGCCATGACGGCCGATATAGCGGGCGACTTCACCGCCACCCGTGGAGTGCCCGACAAGGATCGCGTTCTTTACGTCAAGTTCTTCGACCACGGTCGCGAGATCGTCGGCATAGGTGTTCATATCGTTGCCTTCCCAAGGCTGGCTCGATCGTCCGTGCCCACGGCGATCGTGAGCGATAGAGCGGTAGCCGCGGTCGGCCAGGAATAGCATCTGATCTTCCCAGGCGTCTGCACTAAGCGGCCACCCAGGACTGAAGACCACCGCTGGTCCCTTTCCCCAGTCCTTGTAGTAAATCGTGGTTCCATCTTTCAGCGAATTGTGGACCTTTGTTCCTCTCCTTCTCTTATCTTTTCGTTCCGCTGATCGTCGCGCGGTCCGACTGGGCAAACGTCCTTTCGATGCTCAGGAGGGTCAACAAGACTACGACTAGCAGCTTCACATAGCACCCAGTACAAGCCATATCGGGAGGACTTGACCGATAGAATCGATGGGTCACGGGGTCTCGAACGTTTTGATAGGGTAGCGAATTCGGAGGCAATTTGCACGTTGGATAAGACTCTAGAACCTTGAACCATAGCGGCAGCCGCGGCAACCCTACTTGCGCGAATAAACCCGAACGTAGTCCGTCAGCATGCGCTGCGGCAAGATCGTTGATTCGTCGGGACTGCCTGGCCAGCTGCCGCCAATCGCAAGATTCAAAATGACAAAGAACGGATGGTCGTAAACCCAGCGCGCGCCCGGCGGGAGATCCGCTGGTGTCTTGGTGGCGTAAAGCTGGTCATCGACGTAGAAACGCACAACTCGCGGCTCCCACTCGACGGCAAAGACATGGAATTGGTCGCTGAACCGACCCCTGGGAAGCTTGTAAACGGTGGTCACCGGGCTAGACTCAGAGTATCCGGGACCGTGCAGACTCCCTCGCATCGAGGATGGCTCGGAGCCGACGCTTTCCATGATGTCAATCTCCCCGCAGTTCGGCCAAGGGGTGGTGGAAAAGTCATCGCCCAGCAGCCAGAATGCAGGCCACACCCCTTGCCCGGCTGGAATTTGGATCCGCGCCTCGAATCGGCCATAGCGCTGACGAAACAGTCCTTCGGTTTTGAGACGCGCCGATGTGTAGTCCCGCCGAACTCCGTCGGGCCCGGAAAATCTCTCTTTGACGGCTTCGATCACCAAATTTCCGTTTTCCTGACGAACGTTTTGGGGACGGGCAGTGTAGTATTCGAGCTCCTCATTTCCCCACCCGTTTCCACCAGTCTCGACCACCCACTTTGTCGCATCGGGGGAAGAGCCGTTGGCGCCGTTAAACTCATCGTTCCAGGTCAGAATCCAACCAGCTCTCTGACCGGGTGGAGGCGAGTCGGTCTCTGGACTGCCCTGGCACCAAGCAATCACCAGCATGAATGCAAGCAAGAAACGAAATCTCGCCTGGGGGCTTCCGATGGTGCTCACGGTATTCGGCGGGTTGAAATCAACGCAAGTTCGATTGGACATCGCGAGAAGACGCACCCCATAGATATCGTATCGTGGACCCATGGCGCAACGAATCCCCCGGTGTCGGAATGTTTCGATACCACCTTTGAGGTATGGCGTGGCCCAGTTGGGTTTGTTCTTCTGGAGTTGTGGCAGCCGGTTGTTTGAGAGTGAATGTTAGGAGACAATGGATCGCTTTGAGGGGCAGTTAGATTGATGATGCAAGCCGCTAAGAGCATTCTTCTCGTCGTGAGCGCACTGTTTCCGATCGTAGATCCGATTGGAGGAAGTCCGGTCTTCCTCTCATTGACCAGGGACTACTCGCCGCAAACCAGGAGACTACTGGCCCGCAGCATCGCGGTCGACAGCTTCATACTGCTGGTCGCATCCTTCGCCATCGGATCGCATGTGCTTTCGTTCTTTGGAATTTCACTTCCCGTGGTGCAGGTGGGAGGCGGGCTGATCCTGATTTCGACAGGCTGGGCAATGCTGGGGCAGAAAGACGACAAAGATCGAGGCGCTGTCAGCCGGTCACTCAGCACCCCTGATGTTCTCAAGGATGCTTTTTACCCGCTGACACTGCCGTTGACGGTCGGCCCGGGCTCAATCTCGGTTGCGATCACTCTGGGCGCCAACGAACCGCACCATTGGCGAGCCAACCTGCTGGCGATCTCCACGGCGGCGATCGGTTCGTCTATCGTGGCTGTGACCATCTATCTCTGCTATGGTTTCGCAGATAGGCTTGGCGCAATCATAGGCCCCAATGGGATGAACGTCGTGCTCAAGCTCTCCGCATTCCTCCTGGTATGCATCGGCGTGCAGATCCTGTGGAACGGTGCAAGCCAGTTGCTCAGTTCCCTGCCAGCGTTTCGGTCGTGATCCACAACCTCGATTGGCGGCCGTTCCGACATCCAAACCCGACCGGCGAGCAACGCACAGCCCGGTCAAGAAGGTTGCGCATGCAAGCGGGAGATATCTCGTTCGGAAGGTTGACGACGGGCGGGGTATACTGGGTTGTGGCATCGCTTGGTACCTGTCGGGCGCGCTGCAGGGGCCACAGCTTACAAGGCATGCACAAATAACGGCCGTCTCAAGGCCCTTTCCCGTTCACTTCGTCACCACGCGCGCAGAATTGCTCGGAGCGGCCACCTCCGGGTTGGAAAGTCTGAAGAAAACCATGAAGGAGTAGTGTATGAGCGAGACCTTCCCTGTCGTTTACCTGGCCCGACACGGGGAAACAGCCTGGACGCTGACTGGTCAGCACACGGGCCTTACCGACCTGCCCCTCACCGAGCGTGGGGAGCTCAATGCACGCCGGCTGGGTGAGCGACTGCGCGGCATCTCGTTCGCCAAGGTATTCACTAGTCCTTTGCGCCGGGCCATGCGGACTTGCGAACTGGCCGGGTTCGGAGCCGTGGCCGAGACTGACCGTGACTTGGTCGAATGGAATTATGGCCAGTATGAAGGTCGCCGCACGGTTGACATCCTTCGAGAACGCCCGGAC
>DATJVZ010000347.1:0-25387 GCA_035501575.1 Terriglobales bacterium
TCATTCGAGCCACCCCTAGACTGGACATTAGCAAAAGGATCAACGGGCTAGGAGGTTCCAAGGACATCCGATGGGCTGGCTACAAAACAGGTTCGAAAAGAACTTTCTGATTACGACCGTGGACTACATCTTCAACTGGGCCCGTAAATCGGCAGTATGGCCGATGACTTTCGGATTGGCTTGCTGCGCGATCGAAATGATTGCCTCCTCGACGGCACGCTTCGACATCGCACGCTTCGGTTCGGAAGTATTTCGACCCAGCCCAAGACAAAGTGATCTGATGATCGTTGCCGGCACCGTAACCCTGAAGATGGCGCCGGTCGTGAAGCGCATTTATGATCAGATGCCCGATCCTAAGTGGGTGATCTCGATGGGGGCATGTTCGTCGGTCGGTGGCCCGTTCAACACCTATGCAGTGCTGCAAGGCGTCGACAAGATCGTGCCTACCGACGTGTACGTGATCGGATGCCCGCCCCGACCGGAGAACCTGTTTTATGCACTCTTGAAGCTGCAGGACAAAATCGATCAGATGACACTGGCTAAAAAGCCGACCGAAGTCCGTCTGGATGCGAGCATGGTGGAGAACTTCAAGCGCCAGGTCATGATCGCGCAAACCCTGCAGCCAAAATAGTTGCTGGCAGTTCACGGCAGGGTTGTTGAGCCTTTCGCCGTTGCCCTTCGTCTTGATTGCGAAATGCCTGCTTTCGTCAAACTTGCCACTGAGTCAGAACTCCCCGCCGCTGGGCAGGCGAAAGAATTCCCCTGCGGCGATCGAGTGATTTGCGTGGCCAACGTAAACGGGACCATTTCTGCGATGGACAATGTGTGCCTGCACCGGGGCGGCCCCCTGGGACAAGGCGTCATCGAAGACAACAAAGTCGTTTGTCCCTGGCACGGATGGCAGTGGGACCCGAAGACCGGCGAAGCCGCGCAGAATCCCAGTGCGAAAGTTGCCGTCTATCCGCTAAAGATCGAAAGCGGCAACGTCATGATCGAGTTGTAGTGCCATCCACGGGCCTCAACTGCTTGAAACGCAGCAGGGTCGGGGTTAGAGGAGGGCATCACCCTAAGTAGTGCAAGAATTTTCCCGTCTGATTATCGAAGCCCGGAAACACCTCATTTAGGTTCTCGTTGCCCGAATGCTGGTACACGGCTTCTCCCAGTACACGACGGAAATCCGTGGTTAGCGCCAGATCCCGGCCTTCGTACAATTGACTTGGGTCCAGTCCCGGCCAGTGTCCGTACACCTTACCGCCCCTGACCGCACCGCCCATCACGAACATGACGTTGGCGTGACCGTGATCGGTGCCGCGATTGCCATTCTCCCGCGCCGTGCGGCCGAACTCAGACATGGTAACCACGACCGTATCTTCGGCCAAATCACCCAGGTCGATCCAGAATGCCCCGAGCGACTCGGAAAACTCTCGCAGAACATTCGCGAGCTGGCCCTGGGTATTACCCTCATTCACGTGATGATCCCATCCCCCGATGTCGGCGAAAGCCACCTGAACTCCCAGATTCGCCTTGATGAGCTGGGCGAGCTGCTTCAGGCTGTCGCCAAAGCGGCCCCGAGGATAATTCGCCCCGGAGCGAGGCACATACTTCGAAGGATCGGCTGACCGCAGCATCTTGACCGCTTCAAACGTCTCCTGCCCGGTTCCGTGTAAGACCGAATCCACCGATTGTTCATACATGGCTTCGAAAGTGTTTGTGATGGGCGTCGCACCGGGATTCTTCCCGCCAACCGCAAATTCGTTGAGGTTGCTGATGGCCACCGCAGGTTCCGGGCCAGAAAGGATGCGCGGCAGCGATGATCCGAGAGCCACCGCGCGAAACGCCGAACTGCTCGGGCGAGAATCGAGGGACCGATTCAGCCAGCCATCCTCGGTTGCCTTGATCCCGGGCGTGCCCGATTCCATGAAGTCTTGCGCGTCGAAGTGAGAACGCGTGGGATCGGGCGAGCCCGCGGCGTGCATGATGGCCAGATGCTTTTGGTTCCATAGCGGCTCAAAACCGGCCAGCGAGGGATGCAAGCCGAAGAAGCCGTCCAGATCAAGGACGGAACGCCGGGGAATACTGATCGAAGGCCGCATGGCGTAATAGGCGGTTTCGCCATGGGGCACGACGATGTTCAGACCATCTGCGGCGCCGCGCTGGAAAATGACAACCAGGCGTTTGTTCTCCGTGCCCGACGCGATGGTCGCCTGCGCCGTACGGGTGAGAAACGTGGGCAGGGCGGCCGTGCCTACGATGGCGAGGGCTCCGTTCTTCACCAATACGCGTCGTGTGATCGACATAAAAGTGGCCTCCTATCGACGTCGCGATCCTCAGCTCGCTTGACCAAGGTTTGCGATTTCATACCTCTCGAACCTTGTTCCCATCCGTGCTCCGTTGCCCTTGCACATGCAGTTGTCGGCTACCTGCGCTGAAACTCCGGCGACCCGAGTAACAGACCGGCGATCAGGCTCACATTCGGCGCACGCGCAGGATCGTCGAGCCTGCGCTGGCTGATCTCGGGGTCGTCAAGACGGGCGGCAATCGTCCGATGGGTTTGCTCTGAGACCTCGCCCGCCAGCAGGCAGGACTCTAGAGCCTCTAAGGTCTCCTGCGATGCGGGTGCCCCGACGGCTAGGGAGACCTGCTCTCGAGCGAGCCAGACTGCCGAATCTACATGCACGCCCTTCAACCGTCCTGTGCTCAGCGCGAGGGCAAAGTTCATACGTTCGAGCAGCGCGGAGGAATTTACCCAAGCCTCGGCCTTCATCGAATACCCAGTTGGCGGCTGCATCCCGTACAGGGGCATCCCCATACGTTGCAGTTGCTGGGTTAGCGCCCGGGCATCGGTAATGTCGGCCTGCGTGACTCGCAGCGCGGAGACCACGAACTCTAACGGGGTTTTCACCTTCGCCCGGTAGTCATCCTTTCCCCAGAACTCCGGCGAGTCGAGCATGGTTTTCAATACCTCCCGAATATCGCCATCTTTCTTCAGAAATGTCCGGGCCATACGATCGACCAGTGTCGCGGACGGGCTGTCGGAGACAAAGCGTTGGGCAAGCTTCGTTGAAACCAATTTCGCCGTGGAAGGATGGTGGGCCAGGATGTGCAGGACTTCGAGACCTTCCTTCTTACCCCGGTATTTGATGCGATGGCCGAGCACAATTTTCTCTCCCGGGTCATGCATGCGCTCGTCAAAGGTGAATTCCCTGCCTTCCCTGGGCGGCTTGAGCGTCCAGCCGGTGAAAACCCGCGCTACCTCGGTCACATCCTTTTGGGTGTAACCGCCGTTCACACCCAGGGTGTGAAGCTCCATCAACTCGCGGCCGTAGTTTTCATTCAACCCGACCCGCTTGCCTGGCTTTCGCGGCGCCGAAGCCCTCCGGCGGCGGGACCCGGATGCGGAAACGCCGGTGGCTTTCTCGGAATTCGGACCTACGCTCAACCAGTTGTCGAGATAAAACAGCATCGCCGGACTCTCGGCCGTCGCCACCAACAAATCTTCAAACTTGCCCAGGGTGTGAGGACGGATTACGTCGCGCTCATAGGCGGTTAAAAAGTAGCGATCCATCCCCTTGCCGATAAAGACGTTGAAGTGATTCAACCAGAAGTCGGTCATCACCTCCTGCAACTGACGCTCGCTGTAGGTTTCCCGTAAAAGCTTGGCTTGCCGCAACTCGGCGGCCGCGACCTCCTGCGGGTTCCCCATTGCCATCACCACTTCGTGTTGCCTCGGGGTCATACCCGCCGTCAGTTCCTCGTTTTTGCCCTTGAAGGCAGGAGACAGAGCGCGCCGTTGTTCGGGAGAAAGAACGAGAAGCGCCTCGAAGCGCGCATCCGGTGGCATTTCCAGAAGGGCCTCGAGCTTTCTGCGGGCGGAGATTCCCTCTGCTTCCGTGGTGGCGGCCCGGCCCATTTTCTCGAGGCCATTGTCCACATCGGTCGGATTGGAGTTGGACTCCTGCTTTCTCTCTTGCTTCTCCTCGTAACGTTCGAGTTGTGCAACATAGACCGCCCGTTCGACACGATCGGAGGGAAGGGACTGTTTGCCATCGGCGATGGCCCGGATCGCTTCGGGGGGTGGAAACTTCTCGATCAGTTCGGGGGTGCTCATGGCGAGCGTGGGAAGCGAGCGCAGGCGGGTATCGAGTTCGCTGTCATTAATCCTTTCCGGATGGAGTTGCTGCTCAATCCATTTGTCGACCCCCATGGCCTTCACGCGCTCGACGTCCCCGGGGTGAGGCCCAAAGGTCAGTCGGTTGAGAACATGCAGCGCACGTTTCTGGTCCGCAAGGCTGCCGAGGGCGGCAGCCTGCTTTTCTTTGCTCTTCCCGAACCCTGACGGAGTCGAGATCCACACGCCGCAGACCAGCCCGGCAAGAGCGAGCCGTCTGACCGTCCGTCGGATCCGGGCCAGAAGATTCATTCCCACGTTCAAACCCAAAGGCGAGGAAAAGTTGCCAGGATGGTAGCTAACCTCTTGAGTTTACTGCTCCTGTGCATCCCGCGCGAAGCTTCGAAAATGGCGCAAACCGCGGCCCATCTCAGCCAGATTCCGGGAGGCTTTCGGCGGATTTGACGCGATCCTGAGCTACCGACAACAGCTCAGGTGAGATATTGGCGCCCATGACTCACCTTGTGTTGCAGGTTGGCGGCAAGCTGATCGATGTCTGCTGCGCCGATGCTTTCCGAGATCCGTCCTTCGAGAAAGGGTGTGCGATTGCTCCCCACGGTATCGCGGCGTATCTGGAGCAGCAAAGCTTGGACGGCAGTCGAGTCGAACTTTTGTGGGGTCAGGCGCACGATTTCGCTGAGTGTAGCCCCTAGCGAGATCGGCTCACGGTAAGGCCTCTGGCTGATCATGGCGTCGAGAGTGTCGGCCAGGGCAACGATACGCACGGCCGGGGGCACATCTTCAATATTCAGTCTGTCAGGGTATCCCGAACCGTCAGCTCGTTCGTGGTGCCAGCGGACAATCTCGGGAATCTGGGGCCAGGGAAGCTGCACGCCGCTAACGATGGTGTGCCCGACCACGGTGTGATCCGCGATTTCGCGAAACTCCTCGGGATCAAGCGACGTTGGTTTGCCGAAGAGACGCTTATCCACGGCAACCTTTCCGATATCGTGCAAGTAGCCAGCCGCCCGCAGGCCGGCGACGTCTCGAGCGTCGAGATTCAGGGCTTCCCCGATGGCCGCGGCATAACGGGCGACGCGTAAGGAGTGGCCGTGAAGGTTGACATGCTTGACATCGATCGCGGTGGCGAAGGCTTCGAGGGCGCTATCGTAGAAGCCATTCAGAGAGGCCATGAGCCTAAGATTCTCGGTGATCCGTTGGGTGAGCGTTTGGCTGAGGGCAAAATTATGGATGGCGAGAGCCACATAATGGCAGAGCAGCTCGAGCGCCTCGAGCTCACTTGGGTCATAGCTGGTGCCACCCTCTCGTTGGCCAAGCGCCACCACGCCCACGAGTTTGCCACCCACTTTCAGCGGCGCGAGGCAGTGAAACAACTGCGGCGCCACATTTCCATTGGAACTCAAGAACTCGCTCGAGGCGGCTGGATCGACGAGAATCGGGCCGCGCGCCACAGTCAGGGCATGGACGTGCTTGGGCAACAAAGGGATGATGGCGGGATCCGGCATCAAAGCAAACCCCAGGGCCGAGACCGAGGTGAGCAGAGAGGGTTTATCCCCGTAGGTGAAAAGAACGGCCTCACGCGCCGTGCTCACCTGCTTTAAGGCAGACAGCACGGCTTGTGCGGTCTGAGGAAAGTCCCGCTCGGCGGTCATGACCGGGCCAAGATCGGACAGCGCTTCAACAGTCTGCAAGAGCCGCCGCAAATTGTCTTTTTGTACCGCCACTCTACTGATAGGAGCAAGAACCGGAGCGCATTTAGAGTACCATGCAGCGAAGCAGCCGTTTTGTTATTGAGTTTGGTGCGCTGCGGCGCACGGATGGCGCGGACTCACCTCTTGGCCCGCGCCTTGCGGACGGCCGCGAAGGTCATCACTGGCGCGGAGCTTCGCGTTCGCCGCCTCCACTGGGCGAACAACTCGGTGTATGTGTTGGTAATGTAGTCCGCGGGTTGAACGCCGAGCGTGCGAGCAGTCTTATCGATAAAGCGGGGCGGACCTTCGATTTCACTGAAGTTTCCAATGGGTGTTTCATCCACAACCACGTGGCCCTTGCCATCGCTCCATTCGGCGCGAATCTTCTCGTATTGGAATGTCGGCTTGAAATGTAAGGCGTTCAAGATCGTCGCCATCTTTCGACCATCGCTCACCCTGGTTTCATTTTCCACCCGAGTTTTGTGGCGTCCTTCCTTGCCTTTTGCTTTGTGGGTCAAGACCCACTCGCTGCCATAACGACGCAATCGGAGAAGCTCCCCTCGACGCCTGAGTGGCTGGCCGGCAAGGTCATAGAGGGTATTCATTTCGTGGGTAGGTCGGGTGACCAATCGAAAGCCCAATCGACGCAGCCGGCGATTGAGAGCCGGTAGGTCGTCGACCCTGAACTTGATCTCGACTTCCTTATTGGAAGACATCGAAAGCAGTATATGCTCACCTCAGTCACACCTGGGCTGGTGTCCCCGCGGGACGCGGAATCGCCGTCAGGCACAAAAAAAGCAGACCGGAATCACGCCTAGGCGAACGTCGGCAGCTTGACCAAATCATCTTGGGGTACCGGCTCGGTTGGCTCACCCGCCTTGCGCCAGGCTGCCAACCCACCTTCGATGACGAGGGCGTTGAACCCCCTCTTCCGCAGTTCTAGCGCCACCCGGGCGCTGGTCGCCTCGCGCGCTCAAGTGCAGTACAGATAAATGTCTTTGTCTCTCGGCAGGCTCTTGAGTTCCTCCAGGAGGTGATTGGGCTCGCACCGAATGGATCCTTGAATGCGCTGCGCATCGGCGTCATAGTAACCGTGGCTGCGAACATCGACGATGAAGATCCTGGCTTTTTCCTCGGACTTCAACCGGCGGGCCAATTCGCTAACTTGGATCCGAGGAACGACTTCATAGACTTTGCTCTTCTGGTACAGCCACAGGCGATAGATGGCGTAGAGGATCAGACCCCCGAGAAGAATGTCGGCAAAAGCGTGCCCCGCACGCTGAAAGCCACGGATCATCACTGCCAGAAAGTCCCGAAACAGGAAACCCAAACCGCCATAGATCACCACATAGAGCAGGGCCGAGGCGGCATCGAGTCCCAAGAACTGCCGGAACCGCATCTTCATACTGCCCGCCAGTGGCGCCGCCATAGCGTTGATTCCAGGGATGAATTTCGAGATGACCAGGGCGATCTTTCCCCGCTTATAGAACAACTCGGCCGAGCGCAGGATGCAGCTTTCTGGATTGAGGGATATCCGACAAAGTATGCCCAGAAGACTCCAACCCATGAAGCGTCCTAGAACAAAAAGCAGAATGTCACCGACCAGAAAGGCGGCGAAGCCTATGCCCAGCACGAAGGACCCGCGGAGAGTGCCCGAGGCCACGGCGGCTCCGCCCGCCAGAAGGACCAAGCCTGCCGGTAGGGGAAAGCCCAGGGTGTCAGCCAGCACAAAGATAAAGATGAGCAGGTAACCGTGGGACGCGATCAACGAGTAGAGATAGTTCACAGCCGGTTAGGACTGTCGCTACTATAGCAAAACAGCGGTACTTGCCGCTCTAGCCACTACTTGTGGCGATCCACGACAAAATCAGGCGCCCACAGCAGTACCCTTTTGGCTTCGACGTTCGAGAAGCTGCAGATTACGTTGCGGGCCAGAGTGGCATATTGCTGGGCTCGCTGATGCGCCGCATCAATGGATCGGTAATGCTGCAGGATGGCAAGAATGTCCCCGTGGCTCACGCCGTTAAAGGCGCGGTCCCGGATGACTGCGCCGATCTTCTCGCGCTCGGCGAGTGTGCAGCTTTCGAGGGCATGAATCACCGCCATCGTGACTTTCCCTTCCCGCAAGTCGCTGGCGACGGGCTTCCCGAGCACGTCTTCGGAGGCGGTGAGATCGAGCACGTCATCCACGATCTGAAATGCCATTCCGAGATCGCGTCCGTACTGCGCCAGATTTTGTTCCTGTTCTGACGTCGCCCCCCCGAGAATGGCGCCGAGCCGCATGCACACGGAAAACAGGCACGCGGTCTTGCGATAGATAAGGTCGAAGTACTGGTCCAGCGAAATGAACTGCCCGAGCTTCTCGATTTGCAGCAGTTCGCCTTCGACCATTTGCTGGGTCAAGTCAATCAGAGCATCCAGGATCCGAAAATTACGCTCCTCGAGCGCGATCTTGAAGGCTTGCATGTAGAGCCAGTCGCCAGCTAACACACATTTGGAATTGCCCCACTGGGTATTGGCCGCGGGACGCCCCCGCCGGATCTGCGCCTCGTCAATGATATCGTCGTGAACCAGGGTCGCCGTGTGAATCATCTCAACCACGGCTCCCAGCTTGATGGCTCCCCGACCCTGATAATTGAAGAGCCGGGCAGAGAGCAACAGCAGCATGGGACGGATCCGCTTCCCTCCCCCGCGCCGCAAATACTCACCGATTTCGGTGATGGCTTCCACGTGAGACACGGTGTCGCGGCCAAACTCCCGCTCAATGGCGGCAAGATCCTCCCTCAGAAGGGCAAAGATCTCTTGACCGTCGATGGCTGCTGATGTGCTCACGTGCCTCGCCTGGTGGTACCCTTCCCGGAACTATAGTCTGGAACCGCAGTTCGCACAGCTTTGGCGCGCCCGGGCCGAACGTCGTACCCGCAATTTCAGGCTTAACTCCGGTAGTTGGTGAATTGCATGTCGATGCCGAAATCCTGCTGCCGCAGCAAGGCGATAATTTCCTGGAGCGTATCGCGATCTTTCCCGCTGATGCGCACCAAGTCTCCCTGAATTGACGCATTCACCTTCTTTTTGAAGTTCTTGACCAGCTTTACGATCTCGCGCGCTTTTTCGATGGGAATGCCTTGTTGCAGGGTGATACGCCGCTTGGCCGTGCCGGCGGCCGCCGCCTCCACTACGCCGTATGTCAGACCTTTCAGGGGGATACCGCGTTTCACCAGCTTCTGTTCCAGGACATCGTTGACCGCCTTCAACTTGAACTCATCGCTCGAATGCAGCACGATCGCCTCTTTTCCTTCGAGTTCGATGGTGGAGCGTGAATCCTTCAGATCGAAGCGGGTATGGACCTCTTTGAGCGTCTGCTGGATGGCGTTCGAGACCTCCTGGAGGTCTATTTTGCTCACGACGTCGAAACTGTTCTCCGGCATGGTAGGTGGCTTCCCGTTAACAGATTACCCTGCCCCAAGGAAAGATGCTTTCTAAAAGCTAAATGGAGTTGGCATTTTGGGGAAGCGAAAAGAAGCGATAGAAATTTCTCGAGGTTTCCGACCCCACCTCCGCGCTCGACATGCCCCGCAATTCCCCGATTGCGCGTGCCGTCTCCGCTACGAACGCGGGTTCGTTGCGCTTGCCGCGATACGGTACGGGAGCGAGGTAAGGCGAGTCGGTTTCGATCAGCATCCGATCGACGGGTACTGCGATGGCCGCTTGGCGAATTTGCTGGGCCTTGGGAAAGGTCACGTTGCCCGCGAACGAGATCATGAAGCCCAGATCGAGTGCCTTGCGGGCATGTTTCCAGGCCCCGGTGAAACAGTGCAGAATACCTCCCAGGGCGCTTCGAGCCCAGTGCTCGCCAATCAGGCGCAAGCAGTCCTCCCAGGCATCTTCGCTGTTGCCCGAGGGGCGGCAGTGAATCACGATCGGCAGCTTGGCCGCCCGGGCCGACTCCATTTGGCGTACGAACACGTTCTGCTGCACCTCGCGCGGCGAGTGATCATAGAAGTAATCCAACCCGATCTCGCCCCAGGCGATGACCTTCGGGCGCTTCGCCAGTTGCTCCATACAGTGAAATAGAGCTTGGTCGGCCAGGCCGGCTTCGTGCGGATGCACGCCGATCGTCGAGTACATGAAGTCGTATTTCTCGGCCAGCTGAATACCGGCTTCGAGGCTGGCCGGGCTATCCCCGTTCCCGATGGTGATAATGGCTTCGACACCCGCGGCCCGCGCTCGCGCGATGACTTGTTCGCGGTCAGTGTGAAACTGTTTACCCTCGAGATGGGCGTGGGAATCGACGAACATGGGAGAGACCGAGAACCGGCTACCTCCTCCGGCAGGAGGCAGTCCTTCGCACTCTACTTCAATCGAGCTCCCACCGGCACCTCTTCGAGGAAACTCGCCAATACCGGCTTGCCTCCCTCAATCGAAGCAGCGACGATCATGCCGTTCGATTCCAAACCGCGCAACTTGCGCGGGGCCAAATTAGCCACGATCACGACTTTGCGTCCGATCAAGGTCTCCGGCGCATAGGCTTCGGCGATCCCTGCGACCACCTGTCGTACCTCGCTTCCGAGATCCACTTCGAGACGCAACAACTTGTCGGCGCCGGGCACTTTCTCGGCGACTTTCACCTCTCCCACGCGCATCTCGACTTTGGCGAAATCGTCGATGCTGATCTTGTGATTAGCCGCGGAGGCTGGCGTCGCCGGGGGGACAGCCTGAGTTCCCACGGCTGCGGCGGGAGGCTTCGTCGCTGCTTCGGCAGTCGCCGCCGTGCCGGCTCGTGGAGTTTCCTCTTCCATCTTCTGCATCCTTTCGACCGCATTCTTTTCCGCGCGCGGGAATACGGCCTCGATCCTGCCCAGCTTTGTTCCAGGCTGCAGCTGGCCCCACTTCAGGCTGGACAATTCAAAGGTCCTGATGTCTCCCAGTCCGAGCTGAGCCCAAATTCTCCCCGTAGCCCGAGGAATGACGGGATGGACCAAGGCGGTGACAACCCGCAAGGCTTCTGCGCTGGTATAGAGAACCGTGGCCAAGCGAGCCCGGCTTTCGTCATCGGGCTTTTCCCCCAGCGCCCAGGGCTCATTCTCCACGATGTATTTGTCTACCGCTCCGACCACACCCCAGGCGAGTTCGAGCGCGCGCGAAAACTGGTAGTTATCGAACAACGATTGGCAATCAACGATAGCCTGGTTTGCACTTTGTCGAATCACATCGTCAGCCGTCTGGCGGGCGGCGGCGGGCGACGGATAGGGGACTTCCCCTTGAAAATACCGGGTGATCATGGTGAGCGTACGGCTCGCCAGATTGCCTATCCCATTGGCAAGATCGGCATTGTATCGCTGCACCAGGGCATCGAAAGAAAAGGATCCGTCCTGTCCGAAGACGACCTCGCGCAGGAGAAAATAACGCAGCGCGTCGGCTCCCAGCACTTCGAGAATGGTTTCCGCACGCACAATGTTGCCGCGCGATTTCGACATCTTGTTTTCTTCAAACAGCAGCCAGCCGTGGGCCACGATGGTCTTCGGCAAGGGCAGGTCTGCCGCCATCAGGAACGCTGGCCAGTAGACGCAATGAAAACGGACGATTTCCTTGCCGATCATGTGCAAGTCGGCGGGCCAGTATTTTTCGAACCGCGAGGGGTCGTCGGAACCGTAGCCGAGGGCAGTAACATAGTTTGAGAGCGCATCCAGCCAGACATAAACCACGTGACCGGGATCCCCGGGCACCGGCACGCCCCATTTGAAGCTGGAGCGGCTGATGGAGAGATCGCGCAAGCCGCTGCGAACAAACGACACCACCTCGTTGCGACGAGTTTCCGGGCGGATGAAGTCCGGTTGCTCACTGTAGAGGGCAAGCAGCTTTTCCTGAAACGCCGAAAGCCGGAAGAAATAGTTTTCCTCTTGCACGGTTTCCGTCGGACGCCCGCATTCCGGGCAGGGAGCCCCCGGGCCGGCAGCGTCCACGTAAAGCTCGTCGTAAATGCAGTACTGTCCGCTGTAGTGGCCTTTGTAGATGAACCCGTTATCGCAAATCTTCGACCAAAGTGCCTGAACCCCACGCTTGTGGCGCTCCGAAGTGGTACGGATGAAATCGTCGTAGGTAAGCTCCAAACGATCCCAGAGCTGGCGGAAACTGGCCGAGACTTCGTCGGTCCACACCTGGGGTGGTCTGCCGGCTGCAGTGGCAGCTCGTTCAACGTGGACACCGTACTCATCGGTGCCGGTCAGGAAAAAGGTATCGGCGCCCAGCATCCGCTGCCGCCGTGCAATCGTGTCGCACGTAATCGTGGTGTAGGCGTGTCCAATATGAGGCCGCGCATTGACGTAGTAAATCGGGGTTGTGATGTAAAACTTCCTCATTGCCAAAATCCACCTCACCAAAGCACCTGGATCCCTGCCGAGCGGGAAGGTTCCTTGGCTCTTTCCATTGTCTGGGATTAGTGGCTTTTGCTCCCAGAGTGCAAATATCTCTGCACCGCTTGCTCGATCACATGCTTCAGGGGCACCTGCTGTTCAACGGCGATCCGGCGGCAGTCCTCATACTCCGGTGCATAATTTGTTACGCTTCCGTTGGTGCTCCCGACCTTCATCCGTACGTCGCCCCATTGGGTGGTGACCGTCACCCATCGGCGATCGACCACTTCCCTCTTTTCTTGCCGTTGGCGCACGCCAAGCGTGGTCGTCTCGCGAAAGAGCAGGCCAGTCAGGCGAGATACATCCCCTGGCCGGCACAAGACAGTCAGCTGCATTCCCGGCCGGTTCTTCTTCATCTGCACCGTCGTCCCGAATACATCGAGCGCGCCCTCTTCGAGCAATCGATCCATCACGTAGCCAAAGATCTGGGGGTTCAGATCGTCAAGGTTGGTGTCGAGGACGGTAATAGTTTCTTCAGAAAGCGCCTGCTCAGGTTGGACCTCGCCGACCGTAATCCGGCAGACGTTAGGTTGCCCCTCCAGCTCGCGCGTTCCTGCACCATAACCGATCTTGTCCACTTTGATGGACGGGAAAGGCAGAAAGCGGCGAACCAGCGTCTTGACAACGGCCGCCCCGGTGGGAGTCACAAGCTCGGCCTGAACTCCGGTGGAGTACACCGGAATTCCCCTCAAAAGCTCAAGAGTGGCAGGCGCCGGCACGGGAAAGGTTCCGTGCGCGCAACCAATGGTGCCGCCCCCGAGGTTCAGCGGGGAGCTGATCAGTTCGTCCACCGCCAAAGCTTCAGCGCCAACGGCCGCGCAAACAATATCCACCATAGCGTCGACCGCCCCCACCTCGTGAAAGTGAACCCGGTCGATCGAGACCTGATGAATCTTCGCTTCGGCGGTCGCCAGCGCTTCAAAGATCTCTACAGCCGTATGCTTCGTCGATTCGCTCAGTTCGGCCCGGCCAATAATTCGGCGGATTTCTTCGAGACCCCGGACCGCCCGTTTCTCCGTCCCGGATTCGACTAACCCCATTCCGGCCTGGGCATGGCTATGCTGCTCTGGCCGCTCGCCGGCGGCGTGCGCATGGCCAACCAAACCGTCGCCATGTTTGTGGTTATGCGCGAGGAATGCCTCGCGCGGCAAATCTCTTTCTCCGTAAGAATAGACATCCACTTTCGTGGCGTGTACGCCGCAGCGACTCACGCGACCGATCTTGAGCTCGGCCTCGACGTTCAAAGCTCGAACCGTTTCCTCAAGCAGGGCAGCGGGAACTCCGACGTCCACCAGCGCACCGAGAAACATGTCGCCGCTGATTCCAGAGAAGCAATCAAGATAGGCAATGCGCATGGATGGCGTCCCGGTGCCTGGTTTGCGGGGCTTTCATCGACCGTTTCGAGAGAACACAATGAACGACCCACGGTGAACCACTGCCTTTTCATCATAGGGAACACGGCCATGAGCGTCAAACCGTGATTGCGGCTGTGCTCTGCTACAATCACTATTTTCTCAAGCAGCAGAAAGGAGCCGTTGTACCGCTATTTTGAGCGCCGCCTTGCCCAACACCTGGCTGAGTTGGTCCGCCGCAAATACCATCTCGAGCTGGCAAAAGTCACCATTGAACAACCGCCGCGAGTCAGTCTGGGGGATTACGCCCTTCCCCTGGCCTTCGAACTGGCAAAAAAACTGGGCAGGCCCCCGCGCAAAATTGGGGAAGAAATTGTTCAAGCTCTGGAACCGCTCGAGGGATTTCAATCGTTCGAGCTCGCCGGTGCCGGCTATATCAATGCCCGATTGCGACGGGAAGAGCTTGCCGCCGCCCTAGCGGGAGGCCGAAGTTCGCCATCCGAGGCTCCCCCCGGCAAGGTTTTGGTGGAGCATTCCAGCATCAACCCCAACAAGGCCGCCCATGTCGGCCATCTTCGCAACGCGATTCTGGGCGACACCTTCGTTCGCCTTCTGCGCTTCTCCGGCCGGGAAGTCGATGTGCAGAACTATATTGACAACACCGGAGTGCAGGTCGCAGACGTAGTAGTCGGGTTTCTGGACCTCGAAAAGCAGGATCTCCCAGAGATCGAACGGCTCACCCGACAACCTCGCTTCGACTATTACTGCTGGGATCTCTACGCCCGTGTGTCGCGATGGTACGAGCGGGACCGACAAAATCTGCTGGCCCGTCAACGGGTTTTGCACGCTATCGAAGAGGGCGGAAACGAGACCGCCGCCCTTGCCGATCTGGTTTCGACCAGTGTCCTTCGCCGGCATTTGGAGACCATGGAGCGACTGGCGATTGAATACGATTTCCTGCCCCGCGAGAGCGAGATTCTTCATCTCCATTTCTGGGACGCCGCCTTTATCCAGTTGAAGGATCGCGGTGTGCTTTTCTTTGAAACCGAGGGCAAGAACAAGGGCTGCTGGGTGATGAGGAGGGCAGGAACCGGAAAGGCGGAATCGGCCGAGAAGGGAGAGAACGGAGAGAGCAGTGAGCTTTCTGAAGAAGATCAGAAAGTGATCGTTCGTTCGAATGGCACCGTCGGCTACGTTGGCAAGGACATCGCTTATCACATGTGGAAGTTCGGTGTGCTGGGAAAGGACTTTGGCTACCGCCGCTTCTACCGCTATCCCTGCGGTCACGATTGCTGGATTTCGGCCACGAAGGGGGAACCAGATCATCCCCACTTCGGCGAAGTCCGGGAGATCTACAACGTCATCGACGCACGCCAATCCGAGGCGCAGAACACCGTCATTGAGGCCCTGCGCGGACTGGGCTACACCGAGCAGGCCGGTCACCTTACCCATTTCTCCTACGAGATGGTTGGGTTGACCCCGCGTTGCGCCGCCGAGCTCGGCTACCCGGTATCCGAAGAAGAAAAGACTCGTTCGTTCATCGAAGTTTCGGGCAGGAAAGGGTTCGGGGTAAAAGCCGATGACCTGATGGACGCACTCTTGGCTTCGGCCAAGAAAGAGGTAGATGCACGCCATCCCGAATGGAGCGAGTCGGAACGGGCCGCGATCGCCGCCCAAATCGCCGTCGGGGCGGTTCGCTATTTCATGCTTAAATTCACCAAATCGTCGGTAATTGCCTTTGACTTTAAGGAGGCTCTCAGCTTTGAGGGCGAAACCGGACCGTATGCCCAGTACGCGGTGGTCCGCGCCACCAACATTTTTCGCAAAGGCGGCCTGGATGTTGAGGCATTTGCCCGGGAGGTTCCAAGTACCGTCTCTCGGGAGGAGCTCTCGAGATTCTTAACCGGCGAGGGGGCAAATGAACTGTGGGAGCTCTGGTTGGCGGCGGCCAAGACCTCTACCGTCGTCGATCAGGCGATCGCAAGCTCGGAACCGGCCTTCGTAGCCAAACACGTCTTCCAACTGGCACAGCTCTTCAATACCTTTTATCACCGCTACCCGATTCTCGCCGAGCCGGACGCGAGTCGGAAACAGTTCTTGCTGGCGACGGTTGCCGTGGTGCGCCGGGAATTGATCCGCTTACTCGACGTGATGGGAATCACCATACCGCCGGTCATGTAAGGTGTCCGGATCGGGGATCTTGGGGCCTGTCGCCCCGATTACTTCAGGCTTAGCGGCGGAAGTCCCTGGCCAGCTCCACCAAACTTCGCACGCCAATTCCCGACGGCCCCTTGGCGATCCATGGCTTGCTATCTTCCATCCAGGCCGTGCCCGCGATGTCGAGGTGGATCCAGGGCGTGTCCTCGGCGAACTCCTTCAGAAACATGGCGGCGGTCACAGCCCCGCCCCAGCGTCCTCCGGTGTTCATCATGTCGGCGATGTTCGAACGAATACTTTCTTTATATTCTTCGTCGAGGGGTAATCGCCAGAACTTCTCGCCGGCGGTATCCTGGGCCCGGCTGAAGCGGTCATAGAATTTGTCGTCGTTCGAAAAAACGCCGGCGTTCACATAGCCTAGCGCGACTACGACCGCACCCGTCAGCGTCGCCGCATCCACCAGATGAGTACATCCCAGCTGGCGTGCATAGTGCAAACCGTCAGCCAGCACCAGGCGGCCTTCGGCATCCGTGTTGATGATTTCGATCGACTTGCCGGACATGGCAATCTGAATGTCACCCGGCTTCTGCGCCTTGCCCGAGGGCATGTTCTCGGTAGCGCAAATGACGGCAATGACTTTGAGCTTGGGCTTGAGCATAGCGATCGCCCGCATCGCACCTAACATGGCGGCGCCGCCGGCCATGTCGTACTTCATCTTTTCCATGCCGTCCGCCGGCTTGATCGAGATGCCTCCGGTGTCAAAGGTAATTCCCTTCCCGACCAGCCCCAGCACCGGACTGGCTGGGGCATCGGCCGGTTCGTAGCGCAACACAATCAGCGCCGGTGGCTCGTCGGAACCTTGTGCCACCCCCCAAAAAGCACCCATCTTCAGTTGTTTGATCTTGTCGGCGCCATAGACCTCGCACTTCAGCCCGACCTCCTCGGCCATTCTGCGGGCACGCTCCGCCAGCATGGTAGGAGTCATTCGATTGCTCGGCTCATTCACCAATTCCCGGGTGAAATTCTGAGACTCGCCGATGATCTGCGCTTCCTCCGCGGCGGTTTGTAGTTGATCCTGATTCCCGCGAACCGCAACCGTGAGCGAGCGGAGAGTTTGATCTTTGCGGTCTGTCTTGTAGCTGTCCGGGTCGAAGTTGGCCACGAAGACTCCCTCGACCACGGCCTTGACTGCCTGGGCGGCATCGATTCCGTTTTCAGGAACGGCAAACGCGAAGCTTTCAATCCCTTTGGGCTTGAGGAAGCGAGCCGCCGTGCCGGCTAACTTGCGCAATGTGGAGGAGTTCAAATTCTCCGCCTTGCCGCCTCCAACCAAGAGCAGGCGCTTGGCTTTGAGCTTTGCCGGGCGATGCAGCAGGGCCGTTTCAAACATCTTTCCCGAGACTTCGCCGCTCGCGATCAGGTCGGAAGCCGCTTCACGCACGGCCGGGTCGCTGGTTTCGATACTAACGGCGTTTTTATCTTTGTCTTGGGCCCGGCGATCGGCTTCAGATCGATCCAGGGCCACGACCACCAGGCACTCGGTTTCAGTTTCTGCAATAGGAGATCGGGAAAGTGTGGTCTTCATAATGTCAATTGGATGAATGGGTAGATGATTCAGTATCGCTGCCGCCAAAGGAAAGCGCAAGGCTCGAGCTCGTGGTTCGGCCCGATCGCATCGAACCAAAGCTGACGAGAGCGTGATCGCGAACCGGCGTCCCAAAGAATTGCCGGGTGGAGGCGTACAAACGACATTTACCACCGGGATTTGAGAGCTTCTATGAGAAGGTCATAAAAGTCAGCGATCGCCGGCTAATCTCCTTTGCGGCCTCGAACCATGGCTTCCCTCGCCTCGCGGTCGACGGTTCGGCGCCGTTCGGTTTCTCGCTTGTCCCAGAGTTGCTTGCCTTTAGCGAGGGCCAGCTCCACTTTGACCCGACCGTTCTTAAAGTACATCCGTGTAGGAATCAGGGTGAGCCCGCGCTGCTGTGTTTTGCCGATCAGCTTACGGATTTCCTCGCGGTGCATCAGTAGTTTGCGGGTCCGCAGCGGAGCGTGATTAAAGATATTTCCGTGCTCATAGGGGCCAATGTGACAGTTCAGCAGCCACAGCTCGCCGTCTTTGATCAGGCCATAGGAGTCCTTTAGATTGACCCTTCCGGCGCGCACGGACTTGACTTCGGTACCGGTCAAAGCCACCCCAGCTTCAAATTTTTCAAGCAAGAAATAGTTATGGGCAGCGATCCTATTGGTAGCGGCATCTTTGTCACCGGCGGCGGTGGGATCGCGGCGCGGATTCTTCTCCGGATTAGGCCGGGTTGGTTGGGTACTCCGGTGCGGCATGGGGTGCTATTAGCTTATCGCATACGACGAGCGGATCCTCAAGCTCGCGGGAATCACGTAGGGAGAGTCAGGACTCGGCCAGAAAGTTGCGGGTCGATGGCTAAGAAGCGGGGTCCTTGAGGACAGCGACCTACGAGTTAACTGTAACCATAACAGATACTTCGGCACGATCTGACGCGATGCTATAATCTGCGCATTCACCTCTTAGCTGCACACAAAAAAAGCGCCTTGGTTGAAAGGCGCGAGTGAGGAAAAGGTTTCTCCAATTAGCCACGATCGGCTAAAACCGACGGCTTGTGGCCGTAATTGCCAGTCGCCCAAAGCGACCAAGCGCCACGCGACATCACTTGAATATCGCCTTGACCGAGAAAGGTGTTCGGCAGCGAAAGAGGGTAGCCTACAAATGTTGAGATTTCACTACTGGAGATTTTTCAGCGGCAAAGACTTCCGTGGCCAACACTCAATTACCGGTTTCGCAAACAGCCAGGAGTTGCTGGGCGTGGGACGTAGATCGCAGCAACTGACTGCAAACCAGAGTTGACCGCCTCTGGGGCGGTGCTATCTAGCAGGAAGCTGGGAACATGAGATTTCTGGTCCGAACGACGTCTATCGTATTAATAACATTGGCGATCCTATTTCCGCTCGCCGCCGGAGACCGTGCCAAGGCTCTCTACAAACAAGGCCGCGATGCCGAAGCCAGGCAAAACTACGAACAGGCTTATGAGTTCTACAAGCAGGCCTACGATCTTAAGCCGACCAATTTAGCCTACCGGACTTCATTTGAGCGCCTGCGCTTTCTTGCCGGCGCTTCGCACGTACATCGGGGGCAGTTACTGCGCGATGCCGGGCAATTGGATGGTGCTGCGGCGGAGTTTAAGAAGGCAATGGAGATTGACCCCTCCAGCATGATCGCCAGGCAAGAGCTGCAACAGACCCAGCAAATGATTGAGGCGGCCAAGGCTGCACCCAAAGCGGCAGCGCCTGCCCCAAGTTTTCTCGAGAAGCGGATTCAAGAAGCCGGTGGACCGGTGGAACTGACTGCCATCTCGAATGTTCCCATAAACCTCAAGATCACCGAAGACAGCAAAGTCATCTATGAAACGGTCGGCAAGCTAGCCGGAATCAATGTGCTTTTCGATCCCGATTACACCTCGCGCCGCATCAAAATCGAGCTCAACAACGTGTCGCTCGAAGAGGCGCTGCAAATTATTGCGGTCGAAACCAAGACTTTCTGGCGGCCGGTGACTCCCAATACCATTTTCGTCGCGACCGATAATCCTGCGAAACGCAAAGATCTCGACCAGGTTGTCATCAAGACTTTCTATTTGTCCAACCTGTCACAGCCGCAAGAACTGCAGGATGTGACCAATGCCTTACGCCAGATTCTGGAGATTCAGCGAGTTCAGTCTTTGCCCTCCGAGGGTGCCCTGGTGATACGGGGCACGCCCGACCAGATGGCCCTGGCGCAAAAGCTGGTGAACGATCTCGACAAATCTAAATCCGAAGTCATGGTGGACGTCGCGGTGATGCAAATCAACCGAGACAGATCGCGCACCTTAGGCATCAACCCTCCAACATCGGCGACGATCCAACTGCAGCCGAACATCAATACCACCACCACCACGAATCCTACGACTGGCCTTCCCACCACGACACCTGCAACCAGCACCACCTCGCCTACTGGCATTAACCTGAACACATTGGGCAACCTGAACGCCACAGACTTTACCGTTACCATTCCCCCAGCCACGGCCACGGCATTGTTCTCGGACAGCGACACCAAACTCATTCAGAAACCACAGATTCGGGCGATTGAGGGTCAAAAGGCCAGCCTCAAGATCGGACAACGGGTACCGGTGGCGACGGGATCGTTTCAGCCCGGAATCGGCGGAGTAGGTATCAACCCCCTCGTCAATACGCAGTTTCAATACATCGATGTTGGTGTGAACATTGATTTGACTGCCAAGGTCCACGCCAACGGTGACGTCACCCTAAAGATCACCATGGACGTGTCCGAAGTCGACGGCACCTCGAACATTGGTGGCATCACGCAGCCTATCATCGGGCAGAAGAAGATCGAGCATGAAGTTCGGTTGCGAGAAGGCGAAGTCAGCCTACTGGGCGGGATGCTGGAAGACCAGAAGACGAAAGCGCTCACCGGCTTCCCTGGTCTCGCTCAGATACCGATCTTGAGGTATCTGTTCAGCCAAACCTCTACCGATCATAGCGAGACCGAGACCGTGTTCGCTTTGATTCCCCATGTGGTGCGCAAGGAAAACATTACCGATCTCAATCAGGAGGCTTTGGACGCGGGGACGGGGAGCGCGATTTTCCTCCGTCACGTGAGCCAGCACGCCGAGAGTGCACCGTCCGCCGCCCCGAATCCGGCGACGCCCAGGCCATCCCCGCAGGCCCCACCTCCAACCACCGGGTTTGGATTCGATCCGCCCGCTATCCAGCAGCGGCAGGGTTCGACCTTCGAAGTCAGTGTCATGCTTGGCGGGGCGCAGAACGCCTATTCGGTCCCTTTCCAGGTAAGCTACGATCCAAAATCGTTGCAGGTGGTAAATGTCTCGAATGGGACGTTGCTGTCCCAGGATGGTCAACCCGTGGCGCTCGTCCATCGTAATGACGATACCTCAGGGGTTCTGCAAGTTACGGCGACTCGGCCGCCGGGAGCGAACGGCGTGTCTGGTCGGGGAACCATAGCAACAGTGACCTTCATGGCGAAAGCTCCCGGGCAGTCCACGCTGACCATTTCGAAAGGAGGTATGCGCGACCCCGGCATGCAACCCACGCTGGTGGCTGGAGCTTCCGCAACCGTCACCATTCAGTAGAGTGCGCCGAGCATGCATGGCTTGTGTGCAAGGAATGCCCCATCTTGGCGTTCCTCGAAGAGAAGGTCCTTTATGAGGTTCGCAGTTCCGGAGAACGGCCCGATCAAGAAACCCCAACACGGCTTTACCATAGTCGAGCTGATCGTAGCCACAACCATTCTCATGCTGCTGACCACGCTCGCCATCCCCCTGGCCCGTGTAACCATCAAACGTGAGAGAGAGCGTGACTTGCGCCGCGCCCTATGGGAAATGCGCGACGCCATCGATCGTTATAAAGACGCAGCCGATCGCGGGGCATTTCGAACCAAGGCAGGGAGCGAGGGGTACCCCCCGGATTTGGACACCCTGGTGAAGGGCGAAGACGTACAAGGCAAGAAGCTGAAGTTCCTTCGCCGGATCCCGGTCGATCCCATGACGGGCACGACCGAATGGGGCATGCGCTCCATGCAGGACGATCCGACCTCCGATTCCTGGGGAGGGCAAGACGTCTTCGATGTGTTTACCAAGTCTCAGGGCACGGCGCTCGACGGGACACAGTACAAGGATTGGTAATGGCAAGATTCGGCAAGCGGCGGAGTCGCGGCTTCACCCTGATCGAGTTGATGATCGTCATCTGCATCATCTTGATCTTGGTTTCGGTCGCATTGCCGGCTTACAACCAATCGATCCTGCGTGCTCGAGAGTCGGTGTTAAAGCAGAACCTTTTCACCCTGCGCTCGGTCATCTCCCAATACACGCTGGACAAGCAAAAGGCTCCTCAGGCCCTCGAAGACCTCGTCTCGGGAGGCTATCTGAAGCAAATCCCTACCGACCCGATCACCGGCAAGAATGATACCTGGGTGCCCGATGACGAAACGGACACGATTATGTCTCTGGACCAGCAACAAGATGAGGGCGGAATCATCGATGTCCACAGCGGCTCCCAAGCCGTGGGCAGCGACGGTACCCCGTACAGCAGCTGGTAAGCGAAGTGCCACGCCTCGAAGTTTGAACCCTCCTGCTGAAAGCACTACCATGGAATGTATGCCCGTCGAAACCGAAATTACGCCGTCCACCTACATCCCGATTCGCGCCCCGCGGGGTACTTCGATCTCCTGCAAAAGCTGGCAGCAAGAAGCGGCGATGCGCATGCTGATGAATAACCTGGATGAGGAAGTGGGTGAGCGCCCTCGTGATCTTGTTGTCTATGGCGGCACCGGGCGCGCCGCGCGCAGCTGGGAGGCGTATCACGCCATTGTTCGCTCGCTCCAGAACCTCGAGAACGACGAGACCCTTCTCGTCCAGTCCGGGAAACCGGTCGGGATCTTCCAAACCCATGAGCATGCGCCCCGCGTTCTGATCGCGAATTCCAATCTCGTCGGACATTGGTCGAACTGGCAGAAGTTCAACGAACTGGAACGCGCCGGACTGATGATGTATGGCCAGATGACTGCCGGTTCCTGGATTTACATCGGCTCGCAGGGAATTGTCCAGGGCACCTACGAAACCTTCTCGGCCGCCGGTGAAAAGCATTTTGGTGGCGATCTCAATGGCAAGCTCATTGTTAGCGGCGGCATGGGCGGCATGGGCGGAGCCCAACCTTTGGCCGCTACCATGACTGGGGCAGCCTTTTTAGGGATCGATGTAGATCCCGAGCGCATTAAGAAACGACTAAAAACCGGCTACTGTGACTTCATGGTCAACACCCTCGACGAGGCCTTACGGATCCTCAAGAACGCGCTTCGCAAGAAGGAAAACGTCTCGGTCGGATTGGTAGGAAACTGTGCGGACATTATTCCAGAACTCGCCGCCCGCGGGGTTGTACCCGACCTGCTTACCGATCAGACCTCCGCTCACGATCCGCTGAACGGATACGTTCCCAATGGCATGACGCTCGAGGAGGCCTTGGCGCTGCGCCAACGGGATCCGGAAGCTTACCAGCAGCGCTCCCTCGATACCATCGCTAAACACGTCGACGCCATGCTTCGCCTGCAGAAAATGGGTTCGGTCACGTTCGACTACGGCAATAACATTCGCACCTTCGCTTTCGAGCGCGGCGTAAAGAATGCCTATGACTTCCCGGGATTTGTCCCGGCCTACATTCGTCCCCTATTCTGCGAAGGCCGCGGCCCCTTTCGCTGGGTGGCGTTGTCGGGGGAAAGCTCCGACATCCATGCAACCGATGATCTGGTGCTGCAGATGTTTCCGGACAATCGCATCCTTCGCCGCTGGATTGATCTGGCCCGCAAGCGCATCAAGTTTCAAGGCCTGCCGGCGCGAATTTGCTGGCTGGGGTACGGCGAGCGGGCACCCTTTGCCATAGCCATGAACGACCTAGTCAGGCGCGGCAAGATCAAGGCGCCTATCGTCATTGGCCGCGACCACCTCGATTGTGGCTCGGTTGCATCCCCCTTCCGCGAAACCGAAAGCATGAAAGACGGCAGCGACGCCGTCGCCGATTGGCCGCTGCTGAATGCCTTGCTGAACACCGCGGCCGGAGCCTCCTGGGTATCGATCCATAACGGTGGCGGCGTAGGTATCGGGTATTCCCTGCACGCGGGGCAAGTCACGGTCGCCGACGGCACGGACATGATGGCCAAGCGCATCGAACGCGTGCTCACTACGGATCCGGGCATGGGAATCATCCGCCATGTGGATGCCGGTTATGACCAAGCCAGGGAGTTCGCTCAGAGGAAGAGCGTGAAAATTCCTATGCAGTCGTAGCCCGCCTATCGATCAGAGCCGGGCAAGATCGATCCTGGGCACCAGGAATTAAGCAGCGCGCACGCCAAGCCGGCATGCATCTTGCAAGGTTCGATCACGGGCGCACTGCTAAACTGCTGAAGATGTCGTCCTCCCAAAAGGCTGGTTCTCGACTTCCCCGCTCTCTGTCACTGATCAACATCGGCCAACTTCTCACTTTGCGCGCATCCACCCGGCATCGAGGCCCACGTCGGGGCCGAGATCTTCAAGAGCTCGGCATTTTAGAAGATGCCGCAGTTTTTTGTTCGGGTGGAAAAATTGTCTCGGTCGGCACGACGAAAGAGATTCTTCGCGACTCGAGGTTCAAGAAAAATTCTCGGCAAGTCATCGAAGTCGATTGTCGGGGACAAGTAGTTCTGCCCGGCTTCGTAGACTCCCATACTCATCCTGCATTTGTTCGTCCTAGGCTGGTGGACTTCGAGCAACGCATCTCGGGTGCCACCTACGAAGACATTGCCGAGGCTGGCGGCGGCATTCGCTCGAGCGTCGAAGACGTGCGCAAAGCCTCCCGTTCCAAGCTCCGCGAGATGATCCTCGCGCGCTTCCAGCAAATGAACGAGCAGGGCACGACCACCATCGAGGCGAAATCGGGGTATGGCCTTACGGTTGAGTCCGAAATGAAGTCGCTGGCGGCAATTCGTGATGCCGCCGCACATTGGCCGGGCACGGTCGTCAGCACCCTGCTCGGAGCTCATGTCGTACCTAAGGAATTTCAAGGCCGTTCCTCACAGTATGTCGAACTGGTTTCGACAGAAATGATTCCGCAGGCAGTCAAGCAGAGGCTGGCGGAGTTCGTCGATGTGTTTACCGATCGCGGCGCATTCAGTCTTGAGGACACCGAGAGAATCTTTCAGGCGGCTGCCGCTAGCGGGCTCGGGGTTCGCGCCCACGTCTGCCAGATAACCGAAACACCCCTCGAAACCCTGCTCCGACTAAACCCCGCATCCTTGGACCATATGGATCAGGTTAACGATCAGGACATCGGAAAACTGGCCGGATATGACACCATCGCAACCTTGGTTCCGGGGGCAAACTATTTCTTGGGTCTCGAGAAGTTTCCCCCGGCGCGAAAACTGATCGATGCGGGAGTCCCCGTTGCTCTGGCCACCGACTACAATCCGGGTTCATCGCCAACGCCCAGCATGCCGTTTGTTCTCTCGTTGGCCTGCACCCACATGAAGATGCTACCGGCCGAGACCATTGCAGCCGCAACCATCAACGGTGCGTGGGCTCTGCGACTTGCCAATCGTAAGGGATCGATCGAAGCAGGCAAAGACGCCGACTTGGCGGTCTTCGAAATCGAGGATTATCGTGAACTGCCTTATTGGTTCGCATCGAATCGCTGTACCTTTACCGTCCTAAACGGATCGCTCATGAGCCATGCGGGAGGCCAAACCGAGTGATCGCCGATCGTTTTTCTCAAGCAAAGCCAAGATGCTGTGGAGTTGCTGTTCCTCCTTTGTTTGCTCTCGCTGCCACCAGGCGATCTCGGTCCAGTGCCGTTCCATTCGTTGAGGGAATCTTGGGCGGTTGCTATAATCGCTGTTGTTCTGCGCGTCCTGACGCAGTCTGCGAGTCGATTCCTAACCGGTCAGGTTTTGACGGCAAGAATTAAGACTCCGCGCCCAGGTTGAGCCAGAGGATGGCCAGGTAGCTCAGGTGGTAGAGCGCAGCCCTGAAAAGGCTGGCGTCGGCGGTTCAACTCCGTCCCTGGCCACCATCATTC
>DATJVZ010000348.1:0-12934 GCA_035501575.1 Terriglobales bacterium
TCGGCATCCCAGCGAATCTGCTTCTGTCCGCAGTGCTGCGTATCGCTGGCGATGGGGCCCGCGCCCGATGGTGCCCTGAATGTGGCAGCCTGGGAGATGCTACGCGACCTGGTCAGTTCCGATTCCGCGCTGAATGAGGCCGCCTGGGACAGTCTGCGCGGCGTCATCGGCCTGCTACCCGCTACCGGAACCGACGGCCGAACTCGGCGGGCGACGCCCAGCGGCTATTTTGAGTTCTAAGCCGATTCGATCGCCGCGAAAATCGACAATCAAAAATCAACCATCTACAATCCCAGCGTGGGTGGGCTGATCGAACCATCTCCGCTCGGTGAACCGCAGCGCAACTGGCGCCCGGTGCTTGTCGGCCTGTTGATTGTCATCGTCCTGATCGGCCTCCTGGCTTGGCTATCGCGCCAAAAAACTACAGGTCCCGCCGTCCAGGATCCCTACGCCGCCAAGCTGAAGCTTTCCGATCTCAAAATGAGTCAGGCGCAAAACTTTGTAGGTGCCAGCGTCACCTATATCGATGGCACAGTCAGCAATACAGGAGACAGGACGGTGATCCACGCTGCCGTGCATGTCGAGTTCAAGAACTCCCTCGATCAAATCGCCCAAATCGAAGACCTTCCGCTGCAGGTGCTCAAGACCGGTGGCCCGTATCCCGATGCCATCGATCTGAGCCGTGCCCCCCTCGCTTCGGGTCAGAGCCAGCCGTTTCGGCTTACCTTTGAGCACATCAGTGCGGACTGGAATCAAGCCTATCCGGAGCTGCGAGTCACCGAAGTCACGGTCAAATGACAACGCCGCGACCGCAGCTTTCCTCCTCTCGACATGGCTGTCAATCGGTGGCCCGCGCTTCTATTTACAATGGTTGCATGCCTGAAACGAAGCCGTTCCGGCTGACGGAGACCGTCAAAGCCGCGGGTTGAGCTTCCAAGCTGAGTCCAGCGGCGCTGGACGCGGTGCTTGGGAAATTAGCCCGGCAACAGGATCCGAACGTTCTGGTCGGCTTTGATCACGCCGACGACGCCGGCGTGTATCGACTCACCGGCGAAACGGCGCTGGTGCAGACGGTGGATTTCTTTACCCCGATTGTGGACGATCCCTACACCTTTGGTCAGATCGCAGCCACCAATGCGCTCAGCGATATCTATGCCATGGGCGGCTGGCCGCTCACCTCTTTGGCCATCGTCTGCTTCCCCGAAAAGGGTGATCTCGAAATCCTCACTCGCATCCTCTCCGGCGGGCTTTCGAAGATGGTCGAAGCCGGATGCACGGTGATCGGTGGTCACAGCATTCGCGACGAGGAGACAAAATTTGGCTACGCCGTGACCGGGCTGATCGCTCCGGGGAGGGTGTTGACCAACTGCGGAGCCAAGCCAGGCGACCGCTTGTTATTGACCAAAGCGCTGGGCACCGGGGTGATTTCGACGGCCATCAAGAAAGGGGTGGCCCAACCATCCTGGATCGATGCGGCGGTCGCCACGATGACCACGCTCAACCGCAAAGCGGCGGAGATCCTAACCGGTCATCGCGGTCGTCCCTCCCGACTCGGCGAAAAACGCGCTGCCCCGGCGCCACCCGCTGCGAGCGACGGTTTCTCCGTCCATTCCATGACGGATATCACCGGTTTCGGGCTGATCGGGCATGCGCGGGAAATTGCCCTGGGATCGAATGTTTCGCTTCGAATCTATGCCAAGAAAATCCCGCTGCTCGAAGGGGCGCTCGATTGTGTTCGCGCCGGCCATATTCCCGGAGGACTGAAAGCGAATCGTGATTTCGCCGAGTGCGCGGTCAGATATGAAGATGGAATCAGTGAAGAAACGAAAGCGATTCTTTTTGACCCACAAACCGCGGGAGGACTGCTGATTTCCCTTGCCGCCGAAGACGCTTCCGCCCTCTTGCGGGCCCTCAACGCCGCCGGAGTTCCGGCGGTCGAGATCGGGGAAGTCGTAGCCAGGAATCCGGTCCTCATTACGGTCGCCGACGGAGGCGCTCACCGCGCTCAACGAAAACGCGGGGGACGATCGGCCTTTCGAAAGCTTTAATTCTTTTTGCTAAGGAGCCATCATGAAGACCCGCCTACTCGGACGCTCAGGCCTGCGTGTTTCCTCCATCGGACTGGGCTGCATGGGGATGTCGGAATTCTACAGCGGACGGGATGACCAGGAGTCCATTCGAACCATCGATCGGGCCCTGGAGCTCGGAATCAACTTTCTCGATACCGCTGACGCGTACGGGCCCTACAAGAACGAGGAACTGGTCGGACGTGCCATTCAAGGCAAGCGCGATCGGGTCGTGCTGGCCACCAAGTTTGGCATTGTTCGCGACCCCGTCAATCCCACCCTACGCGGGGTAAGCGGCCGGCCCGACTACGTGCGCAAGTCCTGCGAGGGCAGTTTACGCCGGCTCAGGGTCGACCACATTGATCTCTATTATCAACATCGCGTCGACCCGAATACTCCCATTGAGGAAACCGTCGGGGCCATGGCGGAGTTGGTACGTGAGGGAAAGATCCGCCACATCGGTCTCTCCGAGGCGAGTCCGCCGACCCTGCGTCGCGCCGCCAAAGTTCACCCCATTGCCGCACTGCAGACTGAGTACTCCCTTTGGACGCGCGATCCGGAGGAGGAAATCCTCGCGACCTGCCGCGACCTGGGAATTGGATTTGTAGCTTACAGCCCGCTCGGTCGCGGATTCCTGACCGGGCAGTTCCGGCGATTCGAAGACCTTCCGGCCGACGATTATCGGCGCAATTCGCCGCGGTTTCAGGGCGAGAACTTCCAAAAGAACCTTGACCTGGTACAGCGGGTGGAAGAGATCGCTAAAGAGAAGGGCGTGAAGCCGTCGCAACTGGCACTGGCCTGGGTGCTCGAGCAGGGTGAGGACATCGTGCCGATTCCCGGCACCAAACGCCGGATCTACCTGGAGGAGAACGTGGCGGCACTCGATCGCAAGCTCACCGCCGAGGACTTGCGGCGGATCGAGGAGATCTTCCCTCAGGGAGCCGCCTCTGGCCAGCGTTATCCGGAGCACATGATGGCGATCGTCAACCGCTGACTAGGCGCCACGGCTGGCTGAGCCTGGGCGCCCGCAGTGGTGAATGGTGATCGCGCCGCGTCGATTGAATCGCGAGGCTTTACGACGAAACCTCGGTAACCATTACTTTCAGAGGGGCGCCAGAAGGACCTGGGCCTCTCGAACATGTCCGCCGGGCATCTAGGCGGGCTGGATACCCCAGCATAGCCTTGCTTAATTCCAGCCTTCCCGTCTCGTTATGCGGGCCTCCCTCGCTTGGAATTCTGGAGGCGGTTCGATGGCCACAGGTTTTGGCGCGGTTGTGGCGCAGTCGAGCGAGCGCATCGCTCATTGCAACGAGCGCCTGGCGGTCTCGAAAATGGTGGCGGCGACGCGTGCCCGTACGGGTGCCAAATGGTTCTATTGGATCGCGGCCCTTTCGATCCTGAATTTCCTGGCTGTCATCTATCGCGGAACTCATCACTTTGGGGTCGGACTCGGGTTCACTTCCTTGGTCCACGGATTGGCCAAGCGAAGCGGGGGCACGGTTAGCATTCTCGACATCGTCGTCAACGGCCTGGCTGCCGGAGTCTTCGTGGCCTTCGGCTACTTTGCTACCAAAGCGAAGAAATGGGCGTTCCTGCTAGGGATGACTCTCTACCTTGCCGATGGTCTCCTGCTTGTGGCCGTGCGGGACATCTTGGCGGTCGGCTTCCATACCTACGCCCTGTACGCCATTTCACGGGGACTTGCAGCCGCCAAACAGGTTCGGGTTCAACTCTAGTTCCTCACCATCAGGTCCTATTAGCTGCGTCCGCAGGTTAACTCGTTCCTACGGTCCGCGAATTCCATCGCTGCTCCACCCGTGCCTCCGCTCGGCTGCTTCCGTTCGTATCATCCGGACACGTTCGATGGTCGAACCGCTATAATTCTCCCCGCCATGAGCCTCGAAGAAAAGTTGGCGGAACTAAAGAAGCGCGACCGCCTGGCAGAAGACGGCGGCGGCCAGCAACGCCGCGAAGGGCAGCGCAAACAAGGCAAGATGTCGGCCCGCGAGCGGATCGAATTCCTGCTCGACGAAGGCACCTTCGAAGAGACCGACAAGCTGGTTACGCATCGCTGTAATGACTTCGGAATGGCCGAGCAAAAGTACTACGGCGACGGCTTTATCACCGGATACGGCCGCATCGAAGGGCGGCTGGTGTTCGTCTTCGCCCAGGATTTTACCGTGTTTGGCGGCTCGCTATCGGAAGCCAATGCCGGGAAGATCGTGAAGATCATGGATCTTGCCGCCAAGATGGGCGCACCCGTCATCGGATTGAATGACTCCGGGGGCGCGCGCATCCAGGAGGGTGTGCTGTCTCTGGCAGGCTATGCGGACATTTTCTTGCGCAACACGCTCTATAGCGGGGTTGTGCCCCAGGTTTCGGCCATCATGGGACCGTGTGCCGGGGGAGCGGTTTATTCGCCGGCCATTACGGATTTCATTGTGATGGTGGACAAAACCTCCTACATGTTCATTACCGGTCCGGAGGTGATCAGAACCGTTACCCATGAAGAGGTCACCAAGGATCAGTTAGGCGGCGCAACCACCCACAATGAAACCTCGGGCGTGGCGCATTTTCTGGCCCACGACGACGCCGAATGCCTGTCGATGGTGCGAGAGCTTCTCAGCTTTATCCCTTCCAACAACGTTGATGATCCTCCACGCAAGCCGTCGAATGATCCCATCGAGCGTGCGGATGCGGCTCTCGACAATCTGATTCCGGACCAATCGAACCTCCCTTATGACATAAAGGATGTGATCCACGCGGTGGTGGATGACGGCTACTTTTTTGAGGTTCAGGAACACTACGCCAAGAACATTGTGGTCGGCTTCGCGCGCCTCAATGGACGATCGGTAGGGATCGTAGCCAACCAGCCGGCCTTTCTGGCGGGCACGCTCGATATTAATGCCTCCATCAAAGGTGCTCGCTTCGTCCGTTTCTGCGACTGCTTCAACATCCCGCTGATAACCTTCGAAGACGTCCCTGGATTCCTCCCCGGGGCCAATCAGGAATACGGAGGAATTATCAAGCACGGCGCAAAGCTGCTGTTTGCCTTTGCCGAGGCCACGGTTCCCAAGGTGACGGTGATTACCCGCAAGGCATACGGCGGCGCGTATTGTGTGATGGCCTCCAAGCATATTCGCACCGACGTGAACTATGCCTGGCCTACGGCCGAGATAGCGGTGATGGGACCGGAAGGAGCGGTGGACATCGTTTACAAACGGGAATTAGAACGGGCCGCGGACCGGGAAGAAGTGCGTCAACAGAAGATCGGAGAATTTCGCAACCGCTTTGCCAATCCCTACGTAGCCTCGGAGCGGGGCTTCGTGGACGCTGTGATCCAGCCGCGTGATACCCGCAAGAGGCTCATCCTGGCCTTGGAGATGCTTGAAACCAAGCGCGACCGAAACCCGCCGAAAAAGCACGGGAATATACCATTGTAAGGTTAGAGCTCGCTTGAGGCGGTTGCCCGAGGGTGGCAGGTCGCCAAAATAGTAAGAGTCCCAGAGTGAGGTCGAAGCTGATCTCTCTCGGCTAGTAGCTCGCTTTAGACCCTTGCCAACCTGTGGTCGCCGTTTGCCTTGCGGCTAACGTGGTTGTGGTCGAACTCGGGCTCCGGGCTTACCGCCAACCGGCTAAACCAAATTCAACGCCCTGGGACTCTATCTTGCCTTTGACATTGGTTCTTCGTCTGTCACAGTCGGTGTTTTGCTAGACCCTCACGAACCGGCTCGCTCACCTTGCGATGAGTCAGGCTCACTCGCTAGAATCCCGGGCGCCACACCCACCAGCCAAACTTCAGAACATGTCAAAGAACGAGTATCCTTTTACTACTTTTATTTTTTCCGTCAACGAAAAACGCGACACCCTTATGTAGTCTGAATGCAAGCGAGTGCGGGGAGTCCACAAGCATCTGACCAAAATTGGTGCACCCAGCCTCGAGTGGTTTTTTCCCAGCTCACGATTGGCGGTTCACGAAGGCAAAACGCTTTCACCTAGGGCAGCGATTGTAACTGTGGAAAATAGGATTCGAGCCGCCGTTAATGCGGATGAACCGCGTACAGTACGACAGTTCGGACTTCTGGCGGCGATTGGCGGCCTGTTGCTAGGATGGAGCTCGTGCCCTCGCTCGTAGAGCTGCGTCACCTCTCGATTGAAGTTCCTGCCGTTGACGCTTCTGCTATTTCGCGGCCCCGAAATGGGCAGGTCGAGGCGCTCAAAGGCAAGCCATCTCTTTCTGCGGTTTCCGATGTCAGCTTCACCATCGCTCCCGGGGAAGTTCTTGGGCTGGTAGGCGAATCCGGTTCAGGGAAATCTCTGGCGTCTCTGGCCATCATGCGTTTGCTTCCGCCGGGGCTGCGGGCAAGCGGAGAGATCTGGTTTCATGACGGCGGTCCGACACGGAATCTGCTGGCCCTGCCCGAGGAGGAAATGCGCAGCTTGCGCGGCAGCAAGATCGCCATGATTTTTCAGGAGCCAATGACGGCCTTGAATCCGGTCATGCGGGTCGGCAGCCAGATCGCCGAGGCCGCATCGGTTCACAGTGGCATGACCAAGAAGGAGGCCTGGGATCGGGCCGTCCGGGCCATGGAGGATGTAGCCATCCCGGATCCGGCTCGTCGCGCCCGCGATTATCCCCACCAGCTCTCGGGCGGCATGCGCCAGCGAGTGATGATCGCTATGGCAGTGGTGAATCGCCCCCAACTGCTCATTGCGGACGAACCTACGACGGCGCTAGACGTTACCGTTCAGGCACAAATCCTGGCCCTGCTCGCCGAACTCAGGGAAAAATTTGGCCTGGCCATGTTGCTCATCTCGCACGATCTCGCAGTGGTCTCGCAGGTGGCAGACCGAGTGGCGGTTCTCTATGTGGGGCAGTTGCTGGAGCTAGGGTCGAAGCCGCAGATCTTTCGGATGCCGGCGCACCCTTACACCCGCGGGCTCCTGGCGGCGGTTCCGACACTCGCCACCGATCGCACACAGCCCTTGCGCACCATAGAAGGGACGGTTCCGCCTCTCGGGGCGCAGGTTTCAGGGTGCCCCTTTGAACCTCGCTGTTATCTCCGGGTCCCCGAGTGCGCGCGCCAGCTGCCGCGGTTGACCGAAGTCGCACCCGGGCATTGGGCGAGGTGCCCGGTCGTCAACCCATGAGGAACGACGGATCCTTCCCGGGCTGGTGCTGGGTCGGTTTCAGAGTGAGGAGTGAAGCCTCGCGTAAGGCCAGGTAAACGGGTAGACAAACCTAACGAAAGGACGGGCAAATGCAGTCAAAGCCAGAGCTGCTGACCGCCGTTTATGCGGCATTTAACAAACGCGACATTGACAGGGTTCTGGCCTTGATGCGCCCGGACGTGGACTGGCCGAACGGAATGGAAGGCGGGCGCGTGCATGGACGCGACGAGGTTCGCGCCTACTGGAAACGTCAGTGGGGCATTTTGGACCCCCATGTTGAACCCGTGCGCATAGAAGACAATGAGGCCGGCGACGCCGTGGTAGATGTCCACCAGGTGGTTCGTGATCTGTCGGGAAAGATCCTCAAAGACCAGATCGTGCAGCATGTGTATTCCTTCCGGGACGGTCTGATCGACCGCATGGATATCCGGAAACCAGATACTGGAACGACCGAGAAAAGTTCAAACTGAAACACTACGCTCCGGCCGCGAGGGTGCCAGTCGAGGCTCCGAGGTCTATAATCGCCTGCCTGTGCGCGTTCTTCTGCTGAGCGATATCCACAGCAACCTCGAGGCTCTCGAGGCATGTCTGGCCGCCGCCCCCGCCCATGACCTGGTGGTGAATCTGGGCGACATCGTCGGATACGGCGCCAGCCCCAACGAGGTCGTCGAGCGATCCCGTGAGCTGGGGACAATCTTCGTGCGCGGTAACCACGACAAAGCCGTCGGCGGTCTCATGAACCTGAAGGACTTCAATCCGGTTGCGGCCGTAGCCGCAGAATGGACCCGCAACCAGCTGACCCCGGAACATCTGGAATGGCTGCGCGCTCTTCCCCAAGGGCCGGTTCAAGTCGACGGAATTCCTGACGTGCAGTTGGTTCATGGCTCACCGGTGAACGAAGATAGCTACCTGGTGTCGGCACGGGATGCGCTCGAGCCAATCCTGCTGACGACAGTCCCGATTACCTTTTTCGGGCACACTCATCTACAAGGCAGTTTCATCGCGAACGACGAATATGTCGATGCCTATCGTCCCGCGTACGAAACCGTGGGCCAGAGGGAAAACCTGGAGGTACCGGTGACCGACGGGCTGCGATATTTGGTGAATCCGGGGTCGGTCGGTCAGCCGCGAGACGGAGACTGGCGCGCTGCCTTCGCGCTTTTCGATAGCGATTCGCGCACGGTGACCTATTGCCGGGTGCCTTACAACCTGAAATCTGCGCAGGACCGCATCGTCGGTGCTCATCTGCCGCTTCGGTTGGCCACCCGGCTGGCAGCCGGAAGATGACGATACTCGATCGTTCGGTAGAATCACTGGCTGGTGTGTTTTCTTTGAGGCTCTCCTATGGCAAGAGAAATCCCCATCGGCGCGAAGGCGACGGCCGAAGAAACCGTAGAGTTCAAGCACACTTTGACCGCCCAGCATCCCCAACTGCCTCCGGTTTATTCCACGCCGGACATGATCCGGCTGATGGAGACGGCAGCCTTCCGCGCCCTGCATCCCTACTGTGAAGAGGGGGAAATCACCGTGGGCACCAAGATTCAGGTGGAGCATCGGGCGGCCAGCGGAATTGGCGCGAAGATCAGGGCCGAGGCAGTGCTTGAATCCTTCGACGGGCGCTTCTATGCGGTTCGCGTGAATGCCTGGGATGGGGTCGAGGAGATCGGTCGCGGAACCGTCGGCCGGGCGGTGGTTACGGTCAGCAAATTCCTGGAGAAGATGAAAAAGAAAGCGCTCCCCTAGCCGAGCGGCCGGGAGGAGCAGCAAGGCGGTTCGAGGTCAATGACGGACATCGCCGCACAACAACTCAAGGCGACCAGCTTTCGGGAGATGCATCGAGGTCCGAAAGCTCTTCTCCTTCCCAATGTCTGGGATTTCGCCAGCGCGCGCATCATCGAGGAAGCCGGATTCCCGGCGATCGCCACGACCAGCGCCGGGATCGCCTTCTCCGTCGGTTATCCCGATGGACAGTGGATCTCGCGAGAGCAGATGCTGGCCCGGGTGGGTCGTATTGTGCGCGACGTGACGGTGCCGGTGACGGCCGATGTGGAAGCCGGTTACGGGCATCGGCCCGAGGATGCGGCGCGAACCGCGACAGGAATCATCGAGGTGGGCGCCATCGGGATGAACTTGGAGGATGGCACACTCGATCCCGCGCAGCCGCTGGTCGATCGGGTATTGCAAGTGGAGAAGATCCGAGCCATTCGGGAGGTTGGTCGGAAGGCAGGCGTAGAGCTCGTGTTGAATGCCCGCACCGACGTGTACTGGGCTGAGGTTGGGCCGGCGGAGTTGCGCTACGACGAAGTCCTCCTACGGACGCGGGCATACCGGGATGCCGGGGCGGATTGTGTTTTTGTGCCCGGATTACGAGACCCTGCGACGATCTCTCGGCTGGTTCGGGAGGTGGGGTGTCCGGTGAACATTTTGGGCGGCCCGGGTGCTCCGCCGGTGCCGGAACTGGAAAAGCTCGGGGTGGCGCGTGTGAGCCTGGGCTCAGGACCGATGCGGGCAACTCTTGGCGTATTGCGTCGCGCGGCCGAGGAACTGAAGAATAGCGGCACCTACCCAGCGCTCGAAAATGCTCCTTCCTATGCCGAGGTGAACCAGTTGCTCGAGTGACCCTTGGCTCCGGGCACGGCCCTAGCATGGGTGTCCCCGGCCGGCCTTCGGAACGATGCGATGTACTATGGAGGAGTGCACCCCCTGCCCGAAACCGTACTGGCCTACGTCCGCAAACATGAACTGCTGTCGCCGGGCGATCGGGTGGGAGTGGCCGTTTCCTCTGGTGCGGACTCGGTGGCGCTCTTGCGCTTGCTCGTCGAACTGCGTCCCCGGATCGGAATCGTCCTTTCCGTCGTCCATTTCAATCATGGGTTGAGGGGTCGCGAATCGGATGGAGATGAACGCTTCGTGGCCGATTTGGCCGAGCGTTACCATCTGGAATTTCATGCGGAAGGCGCGAAGGTTGCCGCCTGGGCCACGGAAAGAGGTTTGAGCCTCGAAGCCGCCGGCCGCGAGCTGCGCTATCAATATTTCTACCGCCTGCTCGCGGGAAAGCTGAACCGGATTGCCACCGCTCACACCTTGGACGATCAGGCGGAAACCGTGCTGCTCAAAATTACCCGCGGCGCGGGAAGCCGTGGGCTGGCGGGAATTTACCCGGAGCTGAAAGTTCCGGGGTGCGAGCCGCACGAAAACACTCACCATCGAATCTCAAGTCCGCCGAGACCTGCGGCCATCGTTCGCCCGCTGCTCTCTATCCGGCGGAACCAGATCCGGGCCTACCTCGGTGCCATCGAACAGAACTGGCGCGAAGACCCGAGTAACGCTGATCTTCGCCATGCCCGAAATCGAGTTCGCCAGGGAATTCTGCCGCGCCTCGAACACGATCTCAATCCGGCGGTGCGGGAAGCGCTAGCGGAAACGGCGGAAATCGCACGTGCCGAGGAGGAATACTGGGACCAGGAAACCGAGCGATGGTTCGAATCGGCCTGCGTTCGACCGGAATTGCCGCCTGGCAAACGAGCGGAGCAGACGGGCACCGGGGCAGCCCTGAGACTCGACGTACTGCGCGGCTTGCCGGTTGCGCTCGCCCGCCGGTTGGTGCGGCGCGCCGCGGAGTCCTCGGGACTCGATCTCGAATTCCACCACGTCGAAGAAGTTCTCGGCCTGGCTCGCGGCGGGGCCGAACTAGAGAAAGCGGTGGCCCTGCCGGATCACTGGACAGCTCGACTGTCAAACGCCGAGTTGCAGTTTGCCAAGCCCCAGCCCCACCGGGGCTTGGTCAACTACGAATACCGCCTGACCGTGCCCGGATCGATCGAAGTTCCGCAAACCGGGTCGCGGTTCGAGGCCCTTCTAGTTTCACCTGGGGCCTGCGAAGGGTATAATCCCGGAGATCTACTCGATCCTACTCGGTTGGAGGGCGAATTGCTGGTGCGAAACTGGCGTCCGGGTGACCGTTTCTGGCCGGCCCATCGCAAAGCTCCGAAGAAAATTAAGGAGCTGTTAGAGGAGCGTCACCTGCGCGGAGTGGAGCGAAAGCAATGGCCGGTGGTGGTGAACGGAACGGACCTGGTTTGGGTGCGCGGATTTGCCGTGCCTCGCCGGTTGCGCCCTCATAATGGCGGTCAAGCCGTATGGATCCGAGAAGTTCGATTGGAGGTAGCGTAGCGGAGCCGAGACGGCTGTCGACGGAAGGGCCCTGCGCGCTCAATAACTTGTGAATCAACCAGCCAAGGCTCCTGACTTGCGGGTGGTTATTTCTGCAGACCAACTCCAGAAGCGCGTGCGCGAGCTGGCGCTTCAAATCTCCCATGACTACCGGGGCAATACCGTGCATTGTCTGGCCATGCTCGAGAACGGCTTCATTTTCATGGCGGACCTGGTGCGGGCCATGGATGTACCTTTGGTTTGTCAGTTCATCAAGCCCCGCTATCGCCACCACCTCGAGGGCAAGCCCGAGGGATTCATGGAGATCTTCTTTAGTCACGACGCCAATATTAAGGGCCAGCATGTACTACTCATTGAGGGGATTATCCACTCGGGCGTAACCACCGATTTTCTGGTGAACGACCTGAAGAGTCGGGGAGCGGCTTCGGTGAAAGTGGTTACCTTGCTCGATCGCCAGACAGCTCGGCGCGTGCCCTTTCAGCCGGATTATTTCGGATTCCTGGTGGATGAAGCCTTCTTAGTGGGTTACGGGCTCGGCTCGTCCGAGCAGACCGAGCGGAACCTGGCTTGCATCGCCAGCGCCGGCTGAGATATACCTGAAATTCGCATGACTTAAGTTATCGGTCGGAGCCGGTTTGTTTTGGCTTAATTGGGGTTAGAATAGCAAGTCGGGGAATTCCTTCGATCCAAATTCCACCCTTGGCATCTAACCAACTGAGGTGCCTAGCATTTGTTGTGGAGGCACCGGTTTCCGAGGAGCTTTAAGAGTGAATTCGACGGTTAAAACGGTGGTTTTCTGGCTGGTTATCGTGCTATCGGCCTTCCTGCTATGGCAGGTGGTGAAGGCCGGGGCGGGCGGCCAAAAGGAGCAGGACGTTATCTTCTCGCGGTTCCTGGAGGATGTTGACAAGGGTAACGTAAAAGAAGTCACGATCATCGGCCAGGAAGTGCGCGGTAAGATGCAAGACAACTCGGGCTTCCACACCACCGCGCCCGCGAACTATCCCGACATGATCAAGATGCTCCGCGAAAAGGGCGTGAATATCACCATTCGCGACGTGAGCAACGGCAGCTGGCCGAGCTGGCTGCTGAATTTGGCTCCCCTCATTCTGTTGGCCGCCCTCTGGTTCTTCATGATTCGCCAGATGCAGACCGGGGGCAATAAGGCGCTCTCGTTCGGCAAGAGCCGGGCCCGTCTGTTGTCCATGCAGCAAAAGAAGGTGACCTTCAAGGACGTAGCCGGGGTCGATGAGGCCAAGGAGGAACTGCGGGAAATCATCGAGTTCCTGCGCGAGGCGCAGAAGTTTCAGAAGCTGGGCGGGCGGATTCCGAAGGGGGTGCTGCTGGTTGGACCTCCGGGAACGGGCAAGACCCTGCTGGCACGGGCCGTGGCCGGGGAAGCGAATGTGCCGTTCTTTTCCATTTCAGGCTCGGATTTTGTCGAAATGTTTGTCGGCGTGGGCGCAAGCCGGGTGCGTGACCTGTTCGAGCAAGGCAAGAAGAATGCCCCTTGCATCATCTTT
>DATJVZ010000349.1:0-11506 GCA_035501575.1 Terriglobales bacterium
CCCGTGCATGCCCCACGCGCGTGGAAGCGATGAAGACCCGCGGCGGCCTTCTTACAACTTCCCCGGGAAGGCACTCTAAGTTGAACCTTCAGGTGTTGCCAACAGCGCGCTGCTGAATAACTTTCATTTGGCGATCGCCGCGAGGTCAGTGCTTCCGCAATTCACCCCCCACATCAGCATTGCCCCGTAGTTGAGCTCCGAATTTGGCGGTCTGCTACTGTCAGAAGAAACAGTGCCTTGAACAAACTCTTCCGGGCTGCTCATTCGACTGCGAAGTCCGTGCTCTACTTCCCGCAGTCTGTCCGGCTCAATGTTGATTGCTGAAGACGAAACTGTGCTGATTTATGGCTGATGTGTTGTCCGTTTAGCTTGGACTCACCAAGGCGGAGCCGCCCAGCCGCCCCGCCGCCCGGACGCGGGATGCGGCGGTCAGCCCTTAACTGTCTTTTCAGCATTGGGGAAGATCAAATAGGGACGTGCCGAGACAGTGACCCGCCCCTGTGGGTCTGCGATCAAGCCTTGTCGGAATTCATCGGCCCGCTGGTGGAATTGCGCTTCGAATTCGTAATTGCGTCTAACCCGAGCGCATCTTGGGGAAGTACAAATCGGTTTGGAACGGCACCTATGCTCTCCAAGCCGACCGCTTCCCTTCGACGCAACTCTGCTCGGCATGCGGATACCAAAACCAGAACCTGACGGTTTCCGATCGTGAGTGGATCTGCCCAGGGTGCGAAACCCGGCGCCGTAGAGACCAAAATGCTGCTCAGAATCTGGAAGACGAAGGCATACGGCAACTTCCAGACCAACCGTAAGTTATTGATAATTTGGGTAATTGACGGACATTGGGGAAATTGCAAAGGAAGATACTGGGCAAGCTTTGGTATGCGCCGGACACTAGGCGCCCGTGGTGACTATCGGCGCTCTTGACATGCCCTGTCCAACCGTAGCAGAATTCTCCTAGGCGAATAAAAAACGAAATAACCAATTTGGCTCGCGGCTCGCACCGCACCTTGAAATCTGAGTTCTTCATGTCATCGTTTCCTCTTTTTCCGAATATGTCGGTTCGCCCGATTGCCCCTGTTATTCAAAAAAATCCGGCGCTAGTTAGCGAACGGCTAGCCGCAATCTCCAACCTGGCCGAAGTTAGACCAGCATCCCGGTTCGCGCTACGCCCCGCGCCAGAAATGGTTTCTAGTGGCATTCGGGAGATCGATGCCCTGACCGGGGGACTGCCACGCGGATGCCTGACCGAGGTGTGCGGAAGCGCGTCTTCGGGTCGCACCAGTTTGTTATTCGCTAGCTTGGCGGCTGCGACCAAGCGGCAGGAAGCGTGCGCTCTGGTGGACGTAAGTGATGTATTTGATCCGGTATTGGCGGCGACTGCAGAAGTGGGGTTTGAAAAATTGTTGTGGATACGGTGCGACGCACAAATAGAAAATTCACAACTCTCTTCAACGACGCCTAGGGTTGGCAGGGAGAAAAAAAGTGAGGCGGGGAAGAATTTTTCCCACCGGCGGAGGGAAACTCCGCTCGGACAGGCACTGCGGGTTACTGACTTGCTCCTGCAAAGCGGCGGTTTTGGGCTGGTAATCCTTGATCTCGGCGACGTTCCCTTTACGATGACGCGGCGCATTCCCCTGACCTCTTGGTTCCGCTTTCAGCGCACCATCGAGCACACGCCCACGGTACTTTTTGCCATCACCCAAGAACCTTGCGCCCAGACCTGCGTTTCGTTGCTATTGAAAATGCAGGCGCAGTTCTTGGGCGTCCGTCCCCGCGCATGGGGTAAGAAGCCCTCCGCTTTCTGCGCTCCGCTTTCCGCCAAAGACAGGAATGCGCCGCCCAGTGGGGAAAGGCCTGGCCTACGTTATGTCCCAGAAGTTCCCAAGAAATTCCAGGCTTCCGGAGGATTCTCGCACACCGAACTCTTGGAAGGGCTGCATATTCAAACGGAGGTCCTTCGTTCTCGCCTCGAGCGCAAGCCAGCGAGATCTCTAACCACGGCATTCACATCGCAGTCGGTGCGCGCGGGATAAATGGTATGGAGTCCTTGCATCATTGAAGGGATGGGGAAGTGAACTGTCGCCGAGGGCAATCCACCGCTCAATTTTGCTATGCCCTTTGCCTGCATCTTCGTTCCCAATTTTCCGGTTGAGGCGCTGTTGCGCGCCGAGCCGGAGCTGCGGGCACAAGGTTTGGCTGTGCTCGAGGGCAAGGCTCCCTTACAAAAAGTTTTCGCTGTCAATAAAAACGCCCGGCGCGCGGGTGTGGTGTGCGGCATGACCAAGCTTCAGGTGGAAGCGTGCGTCGATCTTGTCTTACGGGCGCGCTCGCCGTTGCTGGAAACCGCCGCTCACGCTGCGTTGCTCGATTGTGCGCAGTCCTTCTCGCCGCAGGTGGAAGATACGGCGCTGGACACAATCATCCTCGACCTTGCGGGGCTGGAAATGCTTTTCGGCCCTCTGCCAAAGTTGACAGAAGATTTGGCCCGGTGTGCCTCGGGTCTTGGGCTGGAAGCCCAGGTCGCGGTCGCCGGAAATCCCGATGCGGCTGTACTGGCGGCGCGCGGATTTTCTGGCGTGACCGTGATTCCAGAAGGGAAGGAGGCGGGGCAGCTGAGCGGTCTGCCGCTGGAGGTTTTGTTTTTCGAAAAATTCGAGGACCAAGAATCCGAGCCAATCCTCGACACTCTCCATCGCTGGGGTGTGCGCCGTTTGGGAGAATTGGCTCGATTGCCCGAGATCGCCATCAGTGAACGCTTGGGACAACGCGGGGTACATCTGCAAAAATTGGCCGGGGGTGCCACTTCGCGCACCCTCGTTTCCTTCGAACCGCCTCTGGTTTTCGAAGAAGCCGTCGAGCTCGAATATCCCCTGGTTTTGCTGGAGCCGCTGGCTTGTTGGTTGAGCCGAATGCTGGAGCAACTCTGTGCTCGTCTGCATGCTCGCGCTCTGGCGACCCAGGAATTACGTCTAGCCTTAGAGTTGCAAAATGGCCATCCCGTCGAAGACGAGTTTCCCCTCGGCCAAGACCAGCGGGGACGCCCATTCCCTCAGGATGCCAAAAGATGGTTTCATCGCACTCTCCGCCTTCCCGTTCCTCTGCTTGATTCCCAGGCTTTTCTCAAGCTGCTGCAGCTGGATTTGAAGGCCCACCCTCCCGGCGCCCCGATTCACAAAATCCATTTGGCAGCAGAGCCCACCCGCCCACGAGCGGCGCAGAACGGGCTTTTTCTTCCTCCTTCCCCGGAACCCGAAAAACTCGAACTCACCCTGGCCAAGATTGCGGGAATCGTCGGAGGGGACCGGGTGGGATCGCTGGCCTTGCTGGATACGCACCGTCCCGAAGGATTCCGGATGCAACCCTTTGTCCTTCGCGAATCCCCGAGCGGATCGGGAAGGAACCAAGAGAACTCTCAAAATTCGTCGCCCGAGCGAGAAAGGGGTTCGACGGAGCTCGTCACCGCCTTGCGCCTGTTTCGTCCGCCGCTCGCGGCCAACGTAACCCTGCTCGAGGGGAAACCAACCTATGTTGCCAGCTGGCAAGGGGAAGAATTGGGGGGCGAGATCCTGTGGGCGGCGGGACCCTGGCGTTCTTCCGGAGACTGGTGGGAGAAAGAAGGATGGGCGCGCGACGAGTGGGATATCGCGGTACAAGAAGGGACCCAGATTGTGTGTTATCGCCTCGTCCGCGATCTATTGCGCGGACAATGGCTGCTCGAAGGAACGTATGACTAGCCAAAGATTGCCGCCGAGGAACTTGCATTTTTCTTCCTTCCCCCTCCGTGCACGTCCGGGTTGAGGGTGCTTTTATCGATGTACATCGAGCTCCACTGCCGCTCTGCATTTAGCTTTCTCGAAGGCGCATCCTTGCCCGAGGACTTGATTCGAACCTGCGCGAATCTGAATATGCCTGCCATGGCGCTCCTCGACCGTGACGGCGTTTACGGCGCTCCGCGCTTCCACCTGGCAGCCCAGAAGGCAGGCATCCAAGCCCACCTGGGAGCCGAAGTTACCTGTGACTTCTTCGGTCCTCCCCGAATGGAGATTTCTCGCCGGCTGAAATCCACGGGGAACAACCATGGTTTCCGCTTGCCCCTCTTGGTCTCTTCCCGCGTTGGCTACCAGAACCTTTGCCGCTTGCTCACGAACATGAAGTTGCGCGCCGACAAGGGAGAAGGTGTGGTGCGCGAAGAGGAATTACAAGAATATTCTGCCGGGCTCATTTGCCTTACCGGCGGCGACGATGGCCCGCTCGCATTTGCCCTGGCCAACGGAGGCCTGGACCAAGCCCGCGCCTTTCTGGACCGCCTAATCCATATCTTCGGTCCGGCCAATGTTTACCTCGAGCTGCAACGGCATTTTCACCGCCAGCAGGAGGCTCGCAATCGTGCCGCCCTGGATCTGGCCAGCTCCCTGGATCTCCCGCTGCTTGCCACCAACGGCGTTGGCTACGCCACTCTGCGGGAGCGTGAGCTGGGTGATGTTTTCACCGCCATTCGCCACCATTGCACGCTGGCTACGGCCGGGCGTCTCCTGGCCCGCAACTCCGAGCGCCATGTGAAATCGCCGGAGGAGATGGGAAGGCTTTTTGCCGATCTTCCCGAGGCCTTGGCCAATACGGTCGAGCTTTCCTCCCGGCTCAAGTTCACGATGAAGGATCTGGGATACAAATTCCCGAAGTACCCCGTACCGGAAGGCGAAACCATGATTTCATTTCTGCGCCAGTGCACGCGGGAAGGCTTTGCGCAGCGTTATGGACAGGCCACGGAAGACCTCAAAGACCGCGCTCGCCGCCAGATCGAACATGAACTGAAATTAATCGAGAAGCTCGATCTGCCGGGATATTTTCTCATTGTCTGGGATCTGGTTCGCTTCTGCCGCGAGCAGAACATTCTGGTGCAAGGCCGCGGCTCAGCCGCCAATAGCGCGGTTTGTTATTCCCTCGGCATCACCGCCGTCGATCCGGTCAAGATGGAATTGCTGTTCGAGCGTTTTCTTTCCGAAGAGCGGGGCGAGTGGCCGGACATCGATCTGGATCTTCCGAGCGGTGACCAGCGCGAACGCGTCATCCAATATTTGTATCAAGGCTATGGCGAGCGGGGCGCCGCCATGACCGCCAATGTCATTACCTATCGCAGCCGCATGGCAGGACGGGAAATGGGGAAGGCGTTGGGCTTCGATCCGGAGACACTCGACAGAGTTTCCGCCGCCGTTTCCACCTGGGAATATCGCGATCAGCAGGATACCCTCGATCACCGTTTTCGGGACGCGGGTCTCGATTTGAACCATCCTCGCCTCCGCAAGTACTTCGAACTCTGTGTTGCCGTCCAGGATTTACCGCGTCATCTCGGCCAACACTCCGGGGGGATGGTAATTTGCCAAGGTGAGCTGGATTCCGTGGTTCCGCTCGAACCTGCCTCCATGCCGGGGCGAGTCGTGGTGCAGTGGGATAAAGAAGATTGTGCGGATCTCGGCATCATCAAAATCGACTTGCTCGGGCTGGGGATGATGGCGGTGCTCGAAGATTCTCTTGAGCTCATTCGCCATCACCACCGGGAGGTGGTCGACCTTGCCCATTTGCCGGCCGATGATCCTCGAGTCTATGCCACGCTGCAAAAGGCCGATACGATCGGCATGTTTCAGATCGAGAGCCGGGCGCAGATGTCTTGTCTGCCGCGCCTGCGTCCTGAGCGCTTCTACGATCTGGTGGTCGAAGTCGCCATCATTCGTCCTGGCCCCATCGTGGGACAGATGGTGAATCCGTATTTACAGCGTCGGCAAGGGCGGGAACCGGTGACCTACCCCCATCCTGCGCTCGAGCCCGTGCTGGCCCGTACTCTGGGTGTGCCGCTTTTCCAGGAGCAACTGCTCCGCATCGCCATGATCGCCGCCAATTTCAGCGGCGGGGAGGCCGAGGAGCTGCGCCGCGCCATGGGATTCAAGCGCTCCCCGGTCCGCATGAAAGAGATCGAAGCCAAACTCCGTGCGGGGATGGAGCGCAATGGCATTTCCCGCGAAGCCCAGGAACAGATCATCCTTTCTATTACTTCGTTTGCTCTTTATGGTTTCCCGGAATCCCACGCCGCCAGCTTCGCGCTTCTGGCCTATGCCAGCGCCTACTTGAAGTGCCAATATCTGGCGGCTTTCACGGCTGCCCTGTTGAACAATCAACCCATGGGTTTTTATCGGCCGGCCACGATCGTGAAAGATGCGCAACGGCACGGGTTGAAGGTGTTGCCCATCGATGGCATGAAATCGGAGTGGAATTGCACCCTGGAACCGATGGCCAAGAACTCTGGTTCCGGGGCAAAGGCGGACAACCTCTCATTCGCCGTGCGCCTGGGCCTGCGCTATGCCCGTGGGCTGCGCGAAGAGGCGGCCCAGGCGCTGGTGGAGCAGCGGAATCTGGCTCCTTTCTCATCTATCCGCGATCTGGTTCATCGCGTGCCCGAATTGCGCAAAGATGAACTGACCACGTTAGCCGAGATTGGAGCCTTAAATTCAGTCTCGAGCTTCCCGCTTCCACGTGGCGTCAATCCCGCTCCTCGGGATCCTGGAAGGGACCTAAGCTCTACGGACTACTCTCCAGGGGCTAATGCCCGGGAGCCGGGAACGGGGCAGAGGAAACTGCATCGTCGCGATGCCCTTTGGCAACTCGAGCGGGCGGTGGGTCGCGCTGGTCCTTTGCTCGACGAATTATCCGAGCCCGACGAGGTTTCTCCACTCGATCCCATGGATGCGGAAGAACGGCTGGTGGCGGACTTTCGCGGTACAGGCATGACCGTCGGCCCGCATCCCATGGCGTATCATCGCGCGCGCCTGAAAAAGATGGGAATTCGTAAGGCGAGTGAACTCGGTCGCATTCCCCATGGACAACAGGTGCGTGCCGGGGGATGCGTCATCGCCCGCCAACGTCCAGGGACGGCAAAAGGCTTTGTTTTTCTGAGCCTGGAAGATGAAACGGGGGTGGCGAACGCAATCATCACTCCCGATTTATTTCAGAAGAACCGGCTGCTGGTGAGTTCTGAACCATTTCTCATGGTGGAAGGTATTCTGCAGAATCAGGATCATGTCATCTCCGTTAAAGCGGAAAGAATTCTGCCGCTGACCATCACCCATGCTCAAACCTCCTCCCACGATTTTTATTAATTCCCGGTTTTATTGATTTCCGGTCGGGTCGTGACTCTCTCTTGCTCGATCCCTTCCTTCCGCCTTGCCCTGCCCTCGGTTTTGACCGGAGCGGATTTTTTCCGCGGGAGCCAATCGTGAGTCAAGACTGCATTCTACGAAGTTACTTCTGTGCAAAAATTAACCGGGTTGGGACTTGCTTTTCCTTGTAGGCCAAGGGTACCATCTAATAGGTTTCCTAAGCGGCCACGCTTCCTGGCGGCCCCTTTCGCCTCCCTGAGACTCCGGGCGACTAAACGGACACGATCATTTCACCACTTCGTACGCCGCGCACAGGCGACAGAGTTTAAGGCCAGAATCCAGCCCTGATTCGATGGATTCAACGTAGGATTACACAAAGAGAACCGTATGAACGTAGGACCAAGACATCCCACCGGCGCCGGTGGAAGAAACCGACGCCGTCGGGGACGGCGCCCGCATCATGGTGGCCAGCCAGCAGGCCGGGACCGCCAGCAACCGAGAGGCATTTACACTGCCCCCATGGATCACAGTTACAGAGCCGCCCTGGGGGGAGACCAGGCAGGAGGCGGGCGAAGCCATTCCGGCTTTGCTCCCTACGCTCCAGCTGAGCCGGAGCCGCTGCCGCAGCGAGAGGACGCTACTTCGCGTATCTTTGCCTTCGTCGACGACCTATTCTTTCAGGCTAAGATTCAGGAGACGGCGCGCAAGCTCAATGTCAAAGTTGAGTTCGTCAAAACCGACAAAGACCTTAGCGATCGCATCAAGCAGAACGGTGAAGAGAAGCCATCGCTGATCATTTTTGATCTGAATAACGCCAACGCCAAACCCTTGTCCCAGATTCCGAAACTCAAGAGCAAGCTAAAGAAAACCTCGATTATCGGCTTCTTGTCTCACGTGCAGGGGGACTTGAAGCAGAGGGCGCATGAGGTCGGATGCGACATGGTGTTGCCGCGATCCGCGTTCAGTCAAAACCTGCCTCAGTTGCTGCGCCGCCATGGCGCTCCGCAAGAGGAATCTCCCGTCCAATAACACTCCGACGGTGCCACCGAAGGCCGTTCATCCTGGGGGCCAAGCTAGGCTTCGCCCGCCCAGCAGGTGAACGTGCAAATGGAAAACCGACTGGCCAGCTCCCGGGCCGATATTGAGCACCGTACGGTAGCCGCTTTCGACTGCCCTCTCGCGGGCAATCTGGGCTGCCACCAGATGACAGCGACCGATCAGCTCAGCATCCTCAGGACTAGCTTCCTTGAGACCTCGGATGTGTTTTTTGGGGACAACCAGCACATGCGTGGGAGCTTGGGGATGGATGTCTTCGAAGGCAAACGTATGCTCGTCTTCATAGACTTTCTTGGCGGGGAGCTCACCTGCGATGATGCGGCAAAACAAACAGTTCGACATGACATCTCCCAAGACCCTGTAGGGGCGCGCCCGGTTGCGATGAACAGCCAGCGCTAGACCCAACCGAAGGCCCCCAAAACCGTGCCTTGCGGCGGCATGGCCGCTCCCTACCGTACTCGCGGAGGTCGTTTCAATCCAACCGGACCAGAAAGATCCCGCCTTCGACGGGTTGAGTTTCGCGGACGACCTCTTCCGCCTTGCGGCGGTCATCTTCTTCAACCCGAACCCTCACCCACCAGTTGCCGATCGGGCTCGAAAAGCAAAGAACATTTGCCGTTTGGTAACGCCGAGACAAGCGGTCTACCAGCTCATCGGCAGTGCGTTCTTTCTCGAAACCCCCGATCTGCACCGCCCATCGCCCGGGGTCAGTAAGGGGGACTGGCGTGTGCAATACATCGATCCGAACCATGGTCACTCCGGCTACCCAGACGTCGACCTGTTTAGCCGCTTGCTCCGACAAGTCTAAGATGCGGCCGCGGACGAACGGTCCGCGGTCGGTGATGCGCACCACGGCCGACCGCTCCGTCTTCAGATTGGTCACTCGCACGACCGAGCCGAGCGGGAGCGTGCGGTGCGCCGCGGTCATCGCATGCATGTCATAGAACTCGCCATTAGAACCCCGGCGATGGTTGTAAACTCCGCCATACCAGCTGGCCAATCCGGTCTCGGTAAAAAGCGGCTTGGCCTCGGTCGGGGTGCGGGAAGGGGACTCCGCCGGGGATGGCTGTTCCACGGCGGGCGCCGGCCCATTCTTAGAGTTCGACGTAGACTCTGCTGGTGCCATCGGGGGAGGAGGCGGGACGATTACTTTGGCATGCTTCTGGCTGCCGCAACCAGTCAAGAGCGTGAGGGAAAGCACAAAAAAGGCCACGCACCGGGCGTCGGTCCTTATTATTTTTGCCGCGGCCCTTGTTCTTCCATGTAGTTGGCCAAGCGAGTGAGCTTTTCGGCCGCGATTCGTAAGGCTTGGCTCGACTGCTGGCGAACGGCGGGGACCACTTCGTCGTTCAGGAAGTTGAGCAGGTCCGCCGATTCCTTTTCGATGGTTTCGGTCACTTCCGCTACCGACTTGTTGAAGCGTGCCGAGGCCTCTTCCACCTTGCCCCTGAAATCGCTCATGATCGTTCCTTGTGCGGGCGAATACGGCCACTCTGAGTTTGCGGATGCCAGGCCTGTCCATTATTTCCTGCCGGACGGTCCTGGTCAACCGGGAGGCATCGCTCCTCATAACCTTGAGGTCCTTAGGATAGAATCGCGGCATGGTGGGTGCCTTTCCGGGTTCCATGGCGATGACAGCCAAAGGCAGCAAGGAGAACTCCTTAACCGGCGATCTGAGATTCCGGCGCGAATTTGGCCGGCAGCTTCTGCGATGGTTTGATCGCAACAAGCGCGATCTGCCGTGGCGGCGGGATCGTGACCCCTATCATGTTTGGCTTTCCGAGATTATGCTGCAGCAGACCCGGGTTGGGGCGGTGGTTGAGCACTACAACCGGTTTCTCGAGCGCTTCCCGACCGTGGAGACACTGGCAGCGGCCCGATTATCCTCCGTGTTGGCCGCGTGGAGCGGCCTGGGCTACTATCGGCGAGCTCACAGCTTGCACGCCGCCTCCCGCGAAGTTGTCCATCGCTGTCAGGGAAGGTTTCCCGCGACCCGGGCCGAGCTCGAGGTGCTTCCCGGAATTGGCCGTTATAGTTCCGCCGCGATAGCCAGCATCGCCTTTGGCGAAGCGGTTGGTGCCGTAGATGGCAACGTAGAGCGGGTTTTGCAGCGCGTCCTGGGGAAATCGATTAAGGGGAGCCCCTTATGGCAGGCTGCGGCACAATTGGTAAGCTCGCGGAGGCCCGGCGACTTCAATCAAGCGATGATGGAGTTGGGCGCAACCCTCTGCTTGCCCCGGGAGCCGAAGTGCCGAAGGTGCCCGATTCAACGGATGTGCCGCACTCAGGGCGAACTGGAACGCCTCCCGCCGGCCCGCCGGCGAACCAAGCAAGCCGTCGAGTACGCTCTCGATAGCCGCCGCGATTCGGTTTTCCTGGTTCGACGATCTAGACATACGACTCTCATGCCCGGGATGTGGGAGTTGCCGGAGCTGCCATCGGGCAAGGGTTCGCCCGGGCCATGGTTAACCTTGCGGCATTCGATTACCTCGACCGATTACCTGGTGCGGGTGGCGTGGGTGCGATTGCCTCCCCGAACCAGGGGAAGCTGGTTCAAGGCGTCGCAAGTCGGACAACTGCCGTTGACGGGATTGGCGCGCAAGATCCTCCGCCACGCAAACCTCATCTAAAATGAAAGCCGCCCTCGCAGGCGGTCTACCGTCTCTTGGAGGAATTCAGCATGGCGGCACTAAAGACCGGAACCTTAGCACCGGATTTCACCCTGCCCGCGATCGACGGGAAGCCGTTTTCCCTGAAAGAAGCGCTCGTTCGCGGACCGGTGGTTGTGGCTTTTTTTAAAGTTTCCTGTCCCGTGTGCCAATTTGCCTTGCCCTATCTCGAGCGGATTTACCAGTCTTACGGCAAGCGGAATGTCACCATCGTGGGCATCTCCCAGAATCAGAACCAGGACACGGCCCTGTTCCTGCACGAATACGGTGTGAGCTTCCCGGTTCTGCTCGACGATCCGAAACAGTACCTGGTTTCAAACGCCTACGGGCTCACCAACGTGCCCAGCATTTTCTGGATTGCCCAAGATGGGGAGATTGAGATTTCCAGCGTAGGCTGGGTGCGAAACGAAATCGCCGAAATCGGCCGCAAGGCCGCCGAATCTACCGGGGAAGGCGCGAAGCCGGTGTTTCGTGCAGGCGAGGATGTGCCCGACTTCCGTGCGGGTTGAAGCTCCAAGAATTGACCCGCGGTCGCGGGCAAATGGCAATCCATCCTAACCCCAGACTCACCAACCGGGAGTACCAGCTCGAGGGTGTTCCTGTCTTTCAGGTGAGTGTACTTCGGTAAGG
>DATJVZ010000350.1:0-15514 GCA_035501575.1 Terriglobales bacterium
GAGTTTGGGTATACACCCGAGTGCAGACACCACGCTTCTGCGGGCATCCCTGCAATGCCGGGCTCGCGGTCTTGTAGCGTGGGCGCTTTCGCCCCGCCCGCACCAACTGATTAAACGTCGGCATGGTTCGCCTTTCTCTCCCTCAGCCGCGAGTTCCACCGACGCTGGAGGCGCAAGCTGCGCCCGTCGGGAACCACGCCGCTGGGTTTTCCCTGATTGACGGTCTGGGTGGCGATCCGCCAGCCATACTTTCCGCCACTACTTTCAAGCGGAAGACTGTTGCCTTACCATTCGGACTAAAGCTTCCGACGGTGGCGCCAAGCCTCGGTCAGAGGGAGGCACTCCGTTTCGTCAGCATCGACCTGCATAGCCTTCCCGCGGAAGGAAGCACGCGCAGGCACGTTTCAGCGAGGGCATCTTCGAGGTTAATCGAAGAAGAATATCTTTACGGCTCAGCTGCTCTGTTTGGAATCTTTCGCTTTGCACACCCCGAGCGAAAGAACCACTGCGTACAGGTAAGCCAGGATTGACTCGCGGAACCAAATTACTATAGCAACTCGTGTGCCGCAACGTCAACTTAAGGAACGGCCGGGTACGGTTACAGTTTGCGCCACTTTACCGATTAATCGACAGCGCCAGAATCCCGCCTATGGCATGATGGTTCCAGGAAACACGGATCGGCTTGGATTGGCGGTCTTATCCGCGTCGTCATCGCGAGCCTCTATCTGACAGGCCACTTCTCATTTGGGGTGTACCTTCCATGATGACCATCGGCCAAGGCAAACATGTACCAGTACCAACGGCCGGGTGCTGGGTGAGGTTGCATTATGTGGCGTGACTCAACCGTAGCCGCAGGCTTTTCGGTGCAAAACTGAATTGCCTTTTCAGAACAGCTGGTCTGGCTATCGGAATCTCGGCAATCCGTCTGCTCGCCCATGGCCAGGAGTATGAAATCTTGCATTGGTTGCGCCGGCATCCATCCCAGACATCTCAGCTTCCAATTAGCAGAAGGCGTTGGCTCGATTCGCAAACGGCAATTCGCAGGCAGGCGGGCGATCCTCTGCCCTAACGATGGCGATGAGGCGGGCAAGGATGTTGCTGAAAGGAAACTCTGCCTCTACACTGAGAAATTCCGAAAAAACGCGGGCTCGTCCCGTCGAGGGCAACCCGGGAGGATGCATGGGTCGAAGTGCTGGTGTTCTGGTTTTGGTCTTGGCCAGCTGTGCCCTCTTGGTCCTCGTCACCGGATGTAGTGGCGGCAAGCCAGTCACCCTTACGCAGTTTCCCGTTCCCGCGAGCGTTACCGTTTCGCCCGCACCGACGCTTTCGGTCGAGCTCGGCACCACGGGAGCCCTTATCGCGACCATTCTGAACTCGGCCAAGGCCACGATCACCGAACCCGTATCTTTCGTATCCAGCAATCCCACGGTGGCGAGCGTGGCCGCCAATGGTCTGGTATGCGGGGGCAGCTGGGATTCCCTGACAAGTCCCAGCTTGTGTACACCTGGGCGAGTGGGGGTGGCCCAAGTGGTCGCAATTGCCGAGGGTGTCTCGAGCCCGCCGACGACCGTGTACGTGCACCAGCACATCGATCGTGTCGGGATCACGGATCTGTGCGCCGTGGCGAGCCCTCCCCTCCCCTGCACGCTGCCTCGCAATCCCTGCCAGTCTTTGCAGCAGCTGAATACCGTTCAGAACACAGTTTATGAGGCCCGCGCCTATAGCCAAGGCATTGACATCACCCCAACCGTAGGTCAATTCACCTGGCAGGCCACCAATCTGGGAGTGGTTACGCTTAGCACCACCAACAAGCTATTGGCCAACCTCGTGGATGGAATCTCCCTGAACCAAGTCGTGGCTACGGCCGAAACGCCGGGGATGAGCCCGGTGATTGCCGCCGTGGGCACCGCCAACAGCGTCCCCATCACCTTCACCACCTGTGCTGTCCAGTCGATTGCACTCGAGGTAACAGGCGCGACCTCCACTTCAAGAACCATCGCCGCGACGGTTACCGACACCCTGGGCAACGTAATTTTGTCGCCAGGATTAACGACCCCCATCGGGTTGACCTGGAGTTCGTCCCAACCCGGATCGGTCACGGTGACCACCGCCGGCCTGGCCACGGCAGCGTCGGGCGCCGCGACCATCATTGCTTCGTGTACGCCGCCGACTTGCAACACGGGATTTGTGCCCTCCCTGCCGATCTATCCCGAGAATGCGGAATTCGTGGAGAATAGCTCCTCGACGGCGAGTACGCCGACCGGTTCCACGACGACAACCGGTACCACCACCGTTTACGTCAGCAGTACCGCGTGCGGGACGCTCGCCAATTGCGTCAGCACCGTCGTACCCATCGTCGCCCCGGCGAACAGCGTGGCCGCGTCGATCTCCTTGCCGGTCACACCGAACTCGCTGGTCTTTAACCTGCAAGGGAGCAAGGCTTATCTCGGCACCAATTCCGGGCTGTTCGGCAGCCAGGGCTTAATGGTGCTGGACAGCAGTTCGAACACCATAACTTCGTTCCCCTCCACCCCCGGAAAGGTCCTCGCCGTCTCGCCCGATGGCACCAAAGTCATTGTTTCCGATACCTACGATGTTCCCAATCAACTGTACGTGTTCGACACCGCGAGCAGCAGCAGCACAGCGTACGCGATCACCGGAGCCACCGCTGCCGATTTTTCGCCGGATAGTCTGAAGGCCTATATCGTCGCGGGGAGCACCCTCTACGTTTATTCGAAAGTGGACGCCCTGCAGAATATTCCGCTTTCCTCCCCGGCTTCAGATGTGGCGTTTTTTGCCGAAGGCGCGTTTGCCTATTTGGCGGGAGGTGCGCCGGCAGGGGTACTGGTACTAAAGACCTGCGACAACGGGCCAGCCGGAACGGTTTCGACGCCGGCGGTTCCCACTTTCATCCGTGCTCTCCCCAATGCGACGCAGATGTTGGCGGTGGTTCCGCCTACCATCGAAGTGATCACGGCGAGCACGGCTCCGACCGGCTGCGCACCAACCGTGAGCAACGTCACCTCATCGCTCGATCTGGGCTATGGTAACTTTACCCCCACTCAGTTGATTGTTTCCGAGAACGGCTCCACGGCGTACCTGATCGCCGCCGATCGGAGTGCAATTTTGAACGTCGGGATCGCGGCGCAGACTTCCTCGACCCTCGCGCTCATAGGGAACGCACTTCCGCTTGCGGGATCGCTCTCCCCGGATGGAAGCTTGCTTTTCGTCGGGGCGAGCGACGGAACCGTACACACCATTCATACCGGGGCCGGCGGCGATGTGGCCCAGGCCCAAATTCTCGCGGGGCTCTGTCAGAATCCGGCCGGCCGGCCGTTCACGGGGATTACTTGCAATCCCAATCTTGTGGCGGTAAAACCCTAGCCAACCGCCCTTTTCGCCAGTTCCCGACCTACGCTGTCGAGCACACCATTGATGAACTGCACGGACTCCGGGGTGGAGAACTTGCGGGCAATTTCCAGGGCTTCGTTGATCACCACGGCTCGAGGCGTGTCGGGAAAGCCCAGCAACTCGGCCACGGCGGCGCGCAGGAGATTGCGATCGACCGCCGCCATTCGCTCCATGCGCCAGTGCTCGGCGTGAGTTGCGATGAGCTGGTCGATTTGCTCACTGCGGTCGCTGGCCACGCGGAACAGGTCTTCCGCGAACTCTCGCACATCTGGTTCCAACGAATGATGCCCATTCCAGAAGGTGTGCCGAACCTGGTCCGGCGTTTGCCGACCCATGTCGGCTTGGAACAGCATCTGGAGAACCAGTTCGCGGGATTTGCGGCGGGTACCCATGACCGAGCTTGTCTCTCGTCGCCGATTGGCTGTCCGAACCGGCGAAACCTCGACACCTCGAGTCTAAGTTTACCGGAACAGAGACGCGAGAAATCATGCATTGCGCGCATTGCGCGAGACATGCTGGAAAGGTTTACTTCTGTTGGCTTCGACGCGATGGACGATGCGGCCGTCGGCGCCGTACGGCACGCTTAGCGCGGATTGCCTTTCCTTTGCCCCGGGGTGAAGAGCGGCCGGAGGCGATCGCCTTTGTCAGATTCGCCATCTCGATGGCAGAGAGAGCGGCTTCGAAACCTTTGTTGCCCATCTTCAAACCGGCGCGATCAATGGCTTGTTCGAGAGTCTCGCAAGTCAGCACCCCGAAGGCGTGAGGCACGCCCGTCTCCTGCGCCGATTGTCCGATTCCCCGGCCGACTTCGTTGACGATCACATCATAATGAACCGTATCGCCACGCAGCAGGCAGCCGAGGCAGATGATGGCGTCGTACTTCTTGCTTGCGGCCAGAGTACGCGCCGCGGCGGGAATTTCGAAAGCACCGGGGACGCGAACCACAGTGACATTTTCCCTGTTCGCTCCCGAGCGGGAGAGGGCATCGCGCGCGCCCGAGAGCAATCGATCGGTGATGAACGCGTTAAACCGGCTGACCACGATGGCAAAGCGCTTGCCTTGGGCTTCGTAGCTTCCTTGCTCCGCGACCGACTCGTCGGTTTTCTCGCTCACGTGGACGGACAGCTTGCCCGGAAGCGCGATCGAAAAGCCCGCGCTGTCTCCGTCTCGGGAGTTTTCGGGGCGTATCGTCAGCTGCATTCGCTCGGCGATGTCGCGAACCACCTCGGGATTCGACACCTCGATGGCAATCTGCGCGGAATTCGCCTCTGAGCCACATGCGCTTGGCTCGGTATCCCCCGACGGTAGCATCCGTACCCTTAGAGAACCGCGGGACGCCATGAAGGTGGCAAACTTAGGGTGGGTGACGTAATCGAAGCCGATGGCGCGGAAGAAACTCGTGACCACCCGATAATCATCCGCCTGAAGAGCATAGGAACCGAGATGGACAGACTTCAGCATGCCGAGTCCAATATCACGCCAGGCGCAGCCAAGCGTCGAGCGATTTTCGGCCGCGCTTGCCGCATCGTTCTCTGTGCCTTGGTCCGCCGCAGAGAGTTGATCATATATGAATTGCGCCGGGCTTATCTGCCTTTGAACTGGGCTGGACGCTTCTCGAGAAATGCCCGCGTGCCTTCGTTCTTGTCCTCGCTGGCACAGACCACACTGAACAAAGCGGCTTCGATGTAGAGCCCTTCGGCCAGCGGCGTTTCCATGCCCCGGTTCACGGCTTCGATGGTGTATTGCACGGCCAAGGGGGCGTTGGCGATGATTTGGCGAGCAATGGCCTCGGCGCGGGGGATGAGTTCGGAGAGCGGAACCACTTCGTTCACCAGCCCGATGCGGTGCGCCTCCTGGGCGGTGATCATTTCGCCGGATAGGAGCAACTGCAGAGCCCTGCCTTTGCCGACAAGCCGAGGCAGCCGCTGGCTGCCGCCGTATCCCGCAATGATGCCCAGCTTCACCTCGGGCTGACCGAGCTTGGCGTTTTCGCTCGCCAGACGCAGGGTCGCAGCCAGCGCCATTTCGCAACCGCCGCCGAGGGCGAATCCATTGAGGCAAGCGATCACCGGCTTGCCCAGGTTCTCCATGAGGTTGAGCACATTCTGGCCGCGCAGCGTGTACTCTTTCGCGGTCACGGGATTTTGTTTTGCCAGTTCACCAATGTCCGCACCAGCCACGAAAGCCTTCTCGCCCGCCCCGGTCAGAATCACCGCGCGGATGCCTGGGTCATGCTTAACGGCATGCAGCGCCTGACGTAACTCCTCCATGGTCGCCGCGTTGAGCGCATTCAACACCTTCGGGCGGTTGATGGTGATATAGGCGATCGCGTTTTTCGTTTCGCAGAGAAGATTTTCAAAGATCATGGATTTTCCTGTTCCCACCCCTAGCGGCAGCCCCGCAAAGCGGGCCCCAGTCGGCCACCTCGCTTCCTACAGCGGGTTCGGCTTCGGATGATTGGGGTCGGAATAATCGTAGAAGCCTTTGCCCGTCTTACGCCCATACCAGCCGGCCATCACCAAGCGCTTGAGGAGAGGAGGCGCAGCAAAGCGACGCTCCTTGAATTCATCGTACATCACCTGCGTGATGTAATAGGTGGTATCCAGGCCGACGAAATCAAGCAAAGTAAAAGGACCCATGGGATAACCGCAGCCCAGCTTCATGGCGTTATCGATATCTTCGATCGAACCCACACCCTCTTCGTAAGCGCGGACCGCGTCGAGCAGGTATGGCACCAGCAGCCGATTCACGATGAACCCGGTCTTGTCGCTGGTGCGGACAGGAACTTTGCCGAGCTTCTTGGCAAATTCAGTCGCGGCATCATAGACCACCGCGGCAGTGGCAATGGTGCGAACGACTTCGACCAGCTTCATTAGCGGCACAGGGTTGAAAAAGTGCAAGCCGATGAAACGATCCGGGCGCTGGGTTGCGGTCATCAACTCGGTAATCGAAATCGAGGAGGTGTTCGAGGCAAACATGGCATCTTTCTTCACGACCTTGTCGAGCGAAGCATAGATCTTCCTCTTTTCCGCAATGTTCTCGATGATGGCTTCGATGATGATGTCCGAATGCGCCAGGTCTTGCTGGCTGGTGGTGCCCTTAAGCCGGGCGCGAATCGCCTGGGGGGCTTCCCCGAGCGTGCCCTTCTCCGCCAACTTGGCCAGCGACTTTTCGATTCCGGCAAAACCTTTGTCGAGGAACTTCTGCTCGACCTCGAAAACGATCACGTCGAATCCGGCGGTGGCGGCAACCTGGGCAATTCCGGAGCCCATCAGGCCACAACCTAGAACACCGACTTTGCTGATTTTCATCAAGCACCTGCCTTACAGAAAATGTTCGATTTCATCTCACCTCCCGGCCCGCAAAGATATTTCTGAGGGATCGAGGCAACGAGAAAGGGCGTAGGCAATCCGCTAGCCCTGGCAACGACCGTCCAGAAGCCGCATAGCTTAACCGCAAGTCCTTGGGATTAGAACTCTTGCGAGTATTCAAGGAGGACTTTTCAGTGTAACAGCCACGATTATCAGGGGCAACCAAGGGAAGGAAGAAATTCGAGAGAAGAAGGCGACTCGGTTAGCTTTTGGTTATTGTGGGAAGCAAGAAGCCGAGTTCGAGGAAATTCCTGGCTCAAGCCACCGCAGCGCTGGCACGCGCAGCGGCTAGGGCTACCACCTTGTTCGTTCCTTGAGCGACGGCCTCCTGCAATGCTTGCTCGGCGCGATTAATGACTTCGGTCACGATGTCCACCGGATCGTATTCGGCTCGGATTACGGCCTCGGCAAGCCCGGCGTTGAAGTGGATGGCATCCCTCCTTTCAGCCACTTTCGCCTGCAGCCGCTGCAGCTTTTCGGCGGCTAGGAGGCCATCTTTTTCCCCGGTCTCGGCGAGGACGATGGCGATGACGGTCGTGTCGTAGCGGAATGCCAGATCGTTTTGGCGAATGTTAGTGCTGAACAGCTGGCCGATTTGCTGCATCAGGGCTGCGGCTCCATTCTCGCCTAGTTCCTTGGGGAGAGACGTTTTATCGCCGAATTGCATCAGTAGAACCGACATCGGTGTGCCCTGCTGCACGTTGCGCCGGGTTTCCGCCAGCAACAGGTCCAAGTACGACGCCCGCTTCAGCAAACCCGATCGTTCATCGGTAACCGACAGACTCTTGACCAAACGACGCAGACCGGCATTGTTCAGCGCAATCACAATCTGATCGCAAATGGTCTTCAGCACCAGAAGTTCATTCGCATTCCAAGCTATGGGAGTGGTCTGGGTGAGAATCAGAATGCCCACGGGTTCGATTCCATCCACCAGCGATACGGCAAGCAAAGAAGCAACGTCTAGTCCGGCCAGGAGGTCGCACAGATCTTGGAGTTCCGGAGCGCTTTGAGCATTGCCGAAGGCTAGAGTGCCGCCCCGTTGCAAGGTCAAATCATGAACCGCCAGGCTGAATCTCTCGAGTACTTCGCTCTCCGTCGGCGTGACGTCTTGACCACAATGTTCTTTGTTGCTGGTGGGACGCAGACCGGGTTTGCGCATTGCGACCACGCACCGGCTGGCCTTCCACTGAGCTCCGATCTCGCCGACCGAGGTCTCCAGGATGGCATCGGCATTGTTCTGCCGGTAGATCTTGCGGGTGATTTCGGCGACGCGGGCGAAGCTGCTGAGATCACCGGTTGCCTGCGGAGCCGGGCTCGGTGGCGGAGGGGGCGCCGGCGCCGCCGGGGGTGGGGCGGCCTTGGCCGCAGCTTTGGGAACGATGCCGGTGGCGGGTTCGTTGCTCGAGTACTTCGGAACCAATCCCGCGTTCAAGTAGAGCTGTTGTAAGGCATGATTGCGCTCCTCTTCGTGGGGAAAGAGCTGCGTAATGCGTTGCAATCGCTCGAGCGCTTTGGACCGCATTCCGTATTGCACAAGAATTTCTGCTTGCAGCATTAAGTCTTGCAGGGCTGCATCTCCGAGAAGGTTCTCCCCGGAGCGGACGGGAGCCGAGGTCGTATTGGGCACTCCTTGAAAACGAGAGGCTATCGCGTTGTAGCGGCGTTCGTCGATCTTGCCCTGCAACATCTGCAGCCGCTTGTGATGTCCATGTTCGTAGGCATCCACCTCGGCGGCGCGATCGAGACACTCCGCCGCCTTGTCATAGTTCCCCGTACTGCAATGTAGATCGAAGAGCTTCAGCAGGGTCTGGCAATAGTCGGTCTCGCGATTGGCGGAATTGAACTGCTCGCACATGAATTCCAGCATCTCTGCCGAAGGCGGGCGACTCGCCATCATCTCTTGCATCGTCGAGAGGAAGCTGCGCCGATCCCCTTTGCGCTGTTGGTGGGTCTGAAACTTGCGAGCCAGCGTCACGGCAGCCTGTTCTTGCCCAGCATCGAGATAGCGCTCGATTAATTTGGCAATGTCGTGGGAGCGGCTGGGATTTGCTTCGAACAGCTGCCAGATAATGGCCTCGGCATCACTCAAGCGGTGCGCCGCCAACAATGCCTGGGCGTAGGTTTGGCGCATTTCTTCGGAAGCCGAGCCGGCAATGACGTGGGCTTCCATGGCGAAAATGGCCGCGCTCGCCTGCCCTTGATCGAGCATGGCTTTGCCGTAGGCCAAGGCGATCTGTGGATCGGAAGGATCTTCCCCGTACGCCCGTTCGACCCACGGCGCAGGATTGCCACCGGACATTTTGGTCTGCTCGGCGAGTTTCAGAAAGGCGGAGGCGGAGGCCTTGCCATCGCCCACTTCAGAGGACAACTCGCCGAAGCGAAGCAGGTTCTTCTCGCCCGCGTCCAGGCGCAGGATTTTCTGCAAGACCGCCAGCGATTCCTGTTTGCGCCCTTGTTTGGTCAGGTCCTGGAGTGCATGCTCGTAGGTCTCAGCGGCCAGCTTGCGGTTCGAATTCTCGAGTAGCCCGCCAAAACGGATCTTCTGTTCCCAGGTCGGATCCACAAATCGGGCCAGCTTCTTGTAGGTAAGGCTTGCCCGGGTCGCATCCCCGGCCACCACCTGGCGCTCGAACATACTGCCCAAGAGCTTGACCGCCTGCGGAATCCGCTGCAGGGAAAGGCTGAGGTCGGCGGCCATCTGAGTGATGGTGTCATTGGCTGGATCGGCAGCCAAGACCTGCATGTACTCATCGAGCGCTTCTGCCGTCTTGCCCTTCTGCAGAAGCTTTTCAGCCCGGTCGACACGCTTCGTGATCTCGGCTCTGTCCACTGTTTTATAGATATCTGGCACGAAGAACGAGCAGTTACGGCCTCATAATTCTAGGATTGGGTTATGCGGGCAGCAACGAAGTATGCCGCCCCAGGATTACCTTCGTCACGCCACCCGGCTTAAGTCTTTGTTCTTGAGGAGCTTTCTGGTATACGTGCCGGAATGCCCGACGCCGACGAGATTTCCCGGGAGCGAGGCCTACACCACCTACTCAATGCCGGGCAGATGGCCATGGTAGCCGTCGGGGGCTCGATTGGCACCGGCTTGTTGCTCGGCTCGGCAGCGGCCATTGAAGTCGCTGGGCCGGCGGTTATCCTCAGCTTCGTTTTGGCGGCGTTCGTGAACTGGACCGTAGCCATGGCCCTGGGCGAACTGGCTAGCACCCACCCCGCCGCCGGATCGTTCGGCACTTATGGTGATCTCTACCTAAACCAGTGGGCCGGATTCATCGCGCGGGCGGGATATTGGGCAGCCATCGCCATCTCTATCGGTGCCGAGCTGGTGGCGTCAGCCACCTACATGCGATTTTGGTTTCCGCAGATTCCGGCACTGCCCTGGGTCGTCATCTTCTCACTCCTCCTCCTGGGGGTGAACCTTTGGGACGTGGGCCGCTTCGGCCGCTTTGCATTCTGGTTCGCCATGATCAAGGTGGTTACGATTGCTGTCTTTGTGCTGCTCGGAGCCGGCCTGCTTCTTGGGGGACGCGTCCCCGCGCAGTACACCAGCCAAGGCGGTTTCTTTCCCCGCGGAGTGTGGGCGCCCCTGTTGGCCATGACCTTTTCTCTTTACACCTTTGGCGGCATCGAGTTTGTCGCCGTAACCTCTGGCGAATCGCGCTCAGCCCTGGAAGTCGCCAAAGCCGTACGCATCACCTTCGCCATGCTGGCGGGTATCTACCTTGGAGCGATTGTTGTGCTCGCGGGTGTCATGCCATGGACTTTGGCGGGAGTGTCGGAAAGCCCGTTCGTGACCGTGTTCCGGTCGGTAAAGCTGCCCGGCGCCGGACATGTGATGAATTTTGTCGTGCTTACCGCCGCGCTCTCCGGGGCGAATGCTGCTCTCTACATCTCCTCGCGGATGCTGTTCTCCCTGGCGCGCACCGGCTGGGCGCCGGCGGTCCTGGGCCAGCTTAACGCAGCTGGCTCGCCGAAACTTGCTCTGCTCGCTTCCTCCTACGGGATCTTGGCCGCCCTGGTCCTTGAAGAATGGGCTCCGGCTCATGCCTTCGAATACATCTTGCGCGGCGCACTCTTCGGAATGATGCTTTCCTGGTTGGTATCGTTGGCGGCGCACATTTCATTTCGCCGTGGTCTCGGGCCGGAGGCAATCTCCGCGCTCCCGATGCGGTCTCCCTTGGGAAGCGCCGGCTCGGTTCTGGGGCTGCTACTGGTGACCGCCACGGTGCTGAAGGGCTGGTGGGATTCGCGGGTGAATCTGATTAGCGGAGTGACCCTGCTCCTGGGGCTGACCCTGGCATATTTTCTGATCCGCATGCGGCGCGAAGACCGTTAGGCACAACCCGATGCCGGCGACCGCTGCGCCGCGAACTAGGCCGGGTTAAGACCGGCTCGCATACAATGAGGGCATGGCTGACGAATTGCTCCGCTATCGCCCTGAGTTCCCCATCCTTGAACGAACGACTTACCTGATCAGTAATTCGTTGGGCGCGATGCCGCGCGGTGTCTATGACGCGCTCGAAGGCTACGCGGACACCTGGGCAACCCGTGGAGTTCGGGCTTGGCAAGAACGCTGGTGGGGGCTCTCGACCGAAGTGGGCGACGAGATTGGGGGGCTGATGAATGCAGCTCCGGGATCGGTGTCCACGCATCAGAATGTAACCACGTGTCAGGCGATCGTGGCTTCCTGCTTCGAGTTCTCCGGCAAACGCAACAAGATCGTCTACTGTGATCTGAATTTTCCTTCCGTCATGTACTTCTGGGAAGCCCAACGCCCTCTGGGGGCACGGGTTCGCATGGTAAAAACCGACGACGGGATTGCCGTGCCCACAGAGCGTCTGCTCGATGCCATCGATGATCAGACGCTGCTGGTCCCTATTTCCCACGTGATCTTTCGCAGCGCCTATATTCAGGATGCAGCGGCGATAATCGAGAAGGCACACAAAGTGGGGGCCCACGTCGTGCTGGATATTTTCCAATCGCTCGGCACGGTGCCGGTGGACGTGAAAGCTTTAGGCGTCGACTTCGCCTGCGGCGGGGTTCTCAAGTGGCTGTGCGGCGGACCGGGCGTGGGATACCTGTACGTCCGCCCGGATCTCGGGAAGCGCCTCGAACCACGGTTCACCGGCTGGTTCGCCCATGACAAATCCATGGCGTTTGAGACCGGGCCGACCCGTTACACGGAACCGCCCTTTCGCTTCATGAATGGAACGACCCATGTGCCATCGCTTGAAGCGGCGCGCCCCGGCCTGCGCATCATCGCCGCGGCTGGAATCCCGCGAATCCGCGAGAAATCGAAACGTCAAACCACCAGGTTGATCGAGCTTGCCGACCGGCACGGCTGGCGGGTCAACTCGCCGCGAGAGGGGGAGAAGCGAGGAGGCACGGTGTCCATCGACATGCCGGATTCCGAGCAGGTCTGTCGGGAGTTGCTGAAGCGGGAGATCCTCGTCGATTGGAGGCCCAAGGCGGGAGTCCGATTCTCGCCCCATTTCTACACCAAGGACGAGGAATTGGAAATCGCTATTTCCGCCGTGGAAGATATTCTGAAGGACCGAGCCGTGGCCACCGGCTAGAGCAGCCGGCAAAACCAATCTCGGATTTCCGCTCCGATCCTCCATCATTCCCTGCCTTAGAACCCTCCTCTAGCTAAAGTCGTTACCGCTGACGGCTCATATGGTTACCAATGTTCTCAACGGAAGGCGTCACAGATGTACGGCTTCTCCGTTAGAATTGCCCCGTGGCCGATGCGGTGCGCATTGCGATCTTGGGAGAGTTCGATCCGAAGTCTGCGACGCTGCCGTTCATCGATCAGTCCATGCAACATTGCGCGGAAAAGCTGAAGATTAGCCTGCAATCGCAATGGCTGCCAACCCCTTCGCTCCTCGATTCCGATACTCTCAAGCGGCTCGAAAGTTTCGACGGGATCTGGGCCGCCCCCGGTAGCCCCTACAAAAGCTTCGACGGCATGTTGAAGGGAATTGAATTCGCGCGGCGCCGGGACTGGCCTTTTCTCGCCACCTGCGGCGGCTTTCAATACACGCTCATTGAGTGCGCCCGGAATGTCTTGGGCATCAAGGATGCCGATTCCGCCGAGAACAATTCCGGCTCCAAAAACATCATCATTTATCCCGTCGCCTGCGCGGTGCCGGGACAGGCTAAAGGCGCGCCCAAGTTGTCGGGCGCAATTCCCGAGATTCAGTTGCGCCCCGGATCCTACCTGCACTCGTACTACGGACAGGAAACGATCAGCGAAGAGTTCTTCTGTAACTTCGAGGTAAATCCGGAATACGAGTGGATCGCGATGGAAGCTGGATTCCCAGTCGTTGCCCGCGGCTCTCAAGGCGAGATTCGTGCGATCGAGTCGCCCACCCACCGTTTTTTTGTCGCGACTTTGTTTCAGCCGCAACTGTCATCGAAACCCGACCACCCGCATCCCCTGGTGATGGCCTTTGTGCAGGCGGCCGCGGACTGGGGCAGAAAGAAAATGGACGACAGTGTGCTTGAATAGAGCCGCTCTGCCATCAGATGTGCTGCTCAGTCCTGATCCCTGAAAGCCCGAAGCTACTGATCTGTGACGCGACCTCGGCAGCTACCTGGGAAGTGGACAAGCCGTTTCGCCCCGAATAGACTTTTTGTCGCCGGCCTTCCCCTATCTCTATGCGATTGCTCACGTTTGAAGACCCCGGGCGACGGTCTCGCATCGGCGCTCTCACCGCCAACGATCAGATCGTGGATTTGAACTCCGCGTGCGCCCTCTATCTACGCGATGTAGAGCGTGAAAGCGCCTATGACCGCCTCGCCGACGCCCTGGTGCCGGCCAATATGCTGGCGTTATTTGAGGGGGGTGATACCAGCCTCGAAGCGGCACGCAAAGCTCTCGCCCATGCGCAGGACCTGGGCAACAGCATCGTGGGCGCCCGAGGTGAAGCCGTTGCTTACCCAACCGCTGCCGTGAGGCTCAAAGCTCCGATTATTCCCCGCAAGTTCTTCCACACGGCCGGGAATTTTCGCGAGCACCACGAAGAAGCCACCAAGGCTGGGTTTTCCCATCCCGTGCTGCCCTGGATCATGTTCTTTCAGAATGTGGACGCGATCATCGGGCCCGATGAACCCGTCATCTATCCCGAGCATCTCACCCAGGAATTGGATTATGAACTCGAACTGGCGGTGGTTCTCAAGCAGAGCGGCAAGCACTTTAATGCGGAAGAAGCCAAGCCTTATATCGGGGGATATCTCATCTTCAACGACATTACCGCACGCGACCTGCAACGCCGCGAAATGAAATCCGGTGTGTTTAGCTTCTGCAAGGGTATCGACACGTTCTGCCCGTTGGGACCGTGGATTGTTACCGCGGATGAGATTCCGGATCCGCACAACCTGTCTATGGAGTTGCGAGTCAATGGAGAGCCCCGGCAGCGTTCGCATTCGAGCAGAATGTCGGTGACGATCCCCGAGATCCTCTCGCACTACTCGCCGATGGGATACCATGCCGGCGATGTAGTCTCCACCGGCACGGTATCCGGGGTGGCTGCGTTCAGCGGCGATCCGAAAGCCTGGTACTTAAAGCCGGGAGATGTTATGGAATGCGAAATTGAGCACATCGGTGTGTTGCGCAACCCTGTCATCTCCTGGGTCGAAGCCTATGGCCACCGACCAGTCGCGATTTCGACCCAGACTGCACCCTAGTATTCTGCCTTCGCATTAAGACTTCGAACTAGGGTTTGAGCGTCAGGTCCCCGGCGCCCACGTGAGCATACAACGTGTACTTGCCCGGGCCTTGATGATGGAAAGAACGAAACAACCCATCTTTGGTGACCCCAAACGGGCCGGCATCCAGATCACCGGCCACAACGGAAGCATTCGCTAAGGCGTACCCCTCAGGCGGGCCTACTTGAAGCCTCAGATCACCAGCATGGATTTCCACATTCTTGTTTCCCACAATGCCGTCGACTTGCGCTTCCCCCGCGGGCATTCGGAGGTACAGATCGGAGATTCTGGGAACAAGGATCTCGATCTGAAAGTCATTGCGTGGGCCGCCTTGAACCCGTAGCTCTCCCGTACCGCCCTCCGTTCTTAAACTGATCTTGACATCCTGGACGCGGCTGGCATTCTTGCCCCAATAGCGAATCTTGATCTTGTTTTCATCGCTGCCCACAATTTTCAGGTCACCCGAGCGGATGTGTATGCACAACCGACCGCCAGACGGGAAGTCGGCATCGAAACTATCGCGGCCGGTTGCGACGTTTTGCGCCAGGCCGAGATTAATTCCAACAAACAACCAGCAGATTCCGAGCCCACGCCATCTCATCGATCCCCCCCGGCGACATACCAGAATACGCCCATGATTCCGCGCTGGTTGGAAAAATCTGCGCCCCTAGGGCCGGATGTAGGGCAGCACTGCTTCGCCAAACAACTTGGCTTGACCAACCCGATCATCCCCCCAGATTTCCAGCAGAATGTGTGTGCATCCCGCCTCTCGATATTCCTGGATACGTTCGATGCATTCCGTCGCGGTGCCCGCAATCGGGCACACCTTGTCGAGAACTTCCTCGCTGACCGCCTGCGCCGCGGCGGTACGGCCTCCGCGCTCCATGGCATCGGCCACGGGGCGCAATTCCTTTAGGCTCAATCCCGCACACTCGAGCAGGACGTCGGCGGCGCTGCCAATGTTCTCGACTTTGTTGGCCAGATACATGGCCGCCTGTTCGCGAGCTCCTTGCCGG
>DATJVZ010000351.1:0-41367 GCA_035501575.1 Terriglobales bacterium
ACTAAGATTGACGGTGATCCCAGCCTGGTGAAGGACGTCACCTCCTTCTACCAATCGTGGGTCGAGAAACGGGATACCGCCGGAGCGGTGCGCTATGCCTCAGAACAGTCGTACCAGTGCCTGGCGGCGCCATCCGAATCGGAGAGAAAGCTCAAGCCTGAGGAACGGATACAAAAGGGCTTGGAAAAGCCTCTCGGGAGAGTCCCGCAGGGGGCAAGTCTCTCTGACGTGATGTCGAGTGTTCAACCCGTGAATGAACTCGTTCGTCCGGTTGAACAGGAAAACTCCAAAGCATTTGCCATCATGGCGGTACCGGACCAGATGTCGGAGAGTTTTCTCTGCCAACAACGTCATCTTCCGGAAAAGACCCTGGAGTTGCAACCGGATGATGCAAAATACGGAACATATTACCTGTCTGCCAGTCGGCTCAATTATGGGGAGGAGGAATCACCTGCACTGTTGCTGCTGTGGACAAAAGAGAAGGAACAGTGGAAGGTCATCGCGTGGGCAGTAGAAGTTCCTTAGCGGGCCGTGCTACTGACTTGTCGTTCGCCAAAACTTTGTACGGCCTTGAATTCAACAACTTGCGAGATTTCCTCAGGGCGGAGTTCTGGTACGAATTCAAGCCATGTTGGGAGTTCTATGACTTTGGGTCGGCGTCACCACCAAAGCATGCCGGACAGATCGCATCCTCGCGAATCGGTACTGCCTCCAGCCACGTGACTATCTTTGGCCTAGCGCTGCCTTTCCCCGCTCACGGGTCAGAACCCGGCCTGGCTCAGGTCGCAACCACCCGCCGGTGGAGGTGGAGAAAGCAGTGAGGCCGTCCATCGGGCAAGTGGGAGTATTTCTGCAGCCCCGCTGGCGGATGGACACCTCCAAATACTTGAGATTTCTTCATCGGAGGAGAACATGTGAATGTAGGGCCGGTCTGTTCCGGAATTCGTGCCCACTAAGCGAGGCGGGCCTGGCCCCTTGGGTTATTGCTTAAAGGCCAGAGGAGGTCCGACGCGTGTTGCCTTGAAGGCGATAGTGACGTCCACACGGTCGGCAATGGTTACAAACTTAATTCCACCACCCAACCCATAATCCTTGCGGTCGATCGTTAGTACGCCTTTGATCTCTCCGGCGGCCCCTCCTTGATCTCGATCAACGGTGAACGTTAAGGGCTCGGGTTTCGAGATGCCACGAAGAGTAAATATGCCTGCAACATCGAAAGTATTGGGACTTGTCTGTGTGATCTTCGTGGAATGAAACGTTATATACGGATTTTTCTCCACGTCGAAGCAATGCTCTCCCTTTAGCTTTTTGTCTTTAGACTTACTTCCCGTATTCACGCTGTCCGCCTGGATTTTGACATCGAGAACACCTGTCGAAGCATCCGTCGACGTAAAGACTAGCGTGGCATTCCAGTTATCGAAAGTTCCCTCTAGCTTGACTGACGACTTCACGTAGAACGTGATCTTGCTCACCACCGGCGTGATCTGGAAAACGGGAGCTGATTCCGAGGATTGTGCTTGAGTTATGGAGGAGAAAACTAGAGTCGCAAGAAGGCTCAGCACGATCCACCGCAGGAAAGGTCGCAGTTTTTTCATGGCACATTTCCTAACCTTGTTCTCGATGTTGGCATTGTCCGGAAGTCACTCGGCACGACTCGGACAGGTACCCCGTTTGAAGGCAACTAAGGTGCGAGCGTCCTGATTTTCGTTAGAAGAAGCACAGGACTGCGAAGAACAAATTTGCCTGATGGATACATTCTCGTAGTCACTCTTCAATAGCGCATTGCCGCTGACCTGAATAGTAGCTGAGTCGATCTGCTTTCCCCTTGTGGTTACAGGTATCACCTCTTGGAGAACATCAGAAACACACGGTGACGACATATGCGGAGGAATTGGTTGCTGCACCTCAACGAGCAATTGCGAAGGGGCAATCAAAAGTTGACAGGCCGTGCGATCTGGACCGTACTGGATTATCAGAGTGATCCCACTGCGCACTGCGAAATTTTCCATAGTTGGTTCGCCATACAGTTTGCGAAGTCCCTGTGCACTAGCTGCCGACGCGTCGGTGGCGAAGGAGAAGAGGGCAAGCAATAGACAGGCAGGAAACAGCACATACTTCAGCATCGGAGTTCCCCCTTTCATGATGAATACGACCAATTCGGGGGCAGCCGGCACGATTGACCTCGTCATGCAAGAAGCGGAATCAGCCCGTAAAACGTCGCGTAATTGTTTCGTAATGGGGTTAAGGTCGACAACTGGGAAAAATGCCAGTCCTATAGCGTTAATGCATGCCAAACGTTGAACGTGAGGTGACGTAAAATCTTAGCGCCATTACACTCATTCGCGAGAACTCTGTTTCAACACCGCGCGCCGATCGATATGAGGCATCGACGCTCCTCGATGCAGGGGCGTCGGATCGTCCTCAAACGGGCGCCAGTCTAGTCTAGAAGTAGATGCCGAACCCGAACTGCGGACCATTCAGCGTCTGGCTCACTTTGAAGGTCTTGCCGAGTTTCGTGTCACTGATCTGGAAATGAATTACTCCGTAGCCGAACATCAATCCAAAGTGCTTGGCGAACTGCCAATCGGCCTTGCCCACGGCCGAAACATCCTCGTCGCTACCGACGCCAAACCCTCCGCCTTGGAGATTTAGATTCAACGTCCATTTCTTCGCAACCTGGCGATTCCACATCAGACCGACCAAGGGGTCGGTGACTGATGGACGGCGAAGGAAAGTCGGGAAGTTCTCAAACGTGATGTTGTAGGGCAAGCCGAGATAGCGAAACCCACCCGTCACGTAAATGTTCTTCTAGACGTCATACCCGACGAGCCCACCGGCAAACTGGCCGTTCACGTTCAAATGAACACGCGGATTCGAGTGCGACCCATGAAGGCCGGCGTACTCGAAGCTGAAGTCCCCATACCATCGCGACTTCTGGATGGTCAGCCCAAACATCGCTGCTCGGTTGATTGAAATATCGGTAGTGCCGCTACCGTCCCTGGGTTCGAGGGAGTGTTTGGAATGTTTGGAATATGGAAGCTCGCGCCCATTATTGGAACCCATCCCTCGATGGGGTAAATCACGATCTTGAGCTTCCGGATTAGGCCCCGCTGCTGGGTCTGTGGACGAGTCAGGAGTCGCTAGAGCGCCGAGACTACTCCCCGAATCGCAGCCAAAGCGGTCTCCGAGTTTATGTCGGTGATTGCTGCCTGCGGCGACAACATGTCCGGCTGGATTGGGTTTTCTGCCAAACACGTCGGTGAGAACAGCAGAATTGAGGAAACAACCAAGACCCACAACAATGCAGCTTTTCCAGTTTGCATAACCAGGTGCCCTCCACTGAGGTTTACCGATGGGCCCCAACCCGAAATGTCGTTCGAAAATGCTTTGCGCGGCCGTACTGCTCGGCGAGAACTGGGCAGCGGCTGGTCCGCAACCGCACGGTTTTGTGACAACAATGTCAGCCGTGCCTCCGCTCGCACCTATTTGACAAGCATCACTGTGTCATTCCGTGTGTGGCGTCTTCCAACTAAAGTCGTAGCGAAACCCGATCGCACCGGCGTCGAATCCTCCGTGCCCTTCAGCGTCAGTCGTATCGCCCAGGATTCAGCACCAACGATGCCGTATCTCGTCTTGAAATTCGGGTTAATAAGAGGACTTAGGTCGTAGGTTGCGGTGGACTGCCCGCCGAAAACATTGAAGCGATCGGTCTAGTCTGTCACGTCATAATGGGTGGAGTTCTGCTTCCCAAAAGAAAGACGCCCAAACTTGCCGAAATCATCCGGTGCGGATGGCGGTCAATCGGGGACGGGCCGCGCCGACCAAAAACGCCGATAAAGCCGAGTCGCGCGCCGAACACAGGCTGGGTCACCGTGCTCACCGTGCCGAAAGCCCGAGGAGGTGGTCGCTCCGGCGTTCAAACTGGTTTCGCTCTGAACGAGATTCACGCCCCGACTCCGCCGTGCCAAACACCTTGATAGCTCCGAAGGTGTTGAGATTGATGCCTATGCGGCTGGCATCGTCCTGTACCTCTGCTGTGCCGTCCGAGATGCTGACGATGTTTCGAAGAACCCATCTGCCCAGTTGGTGAAAACCCCAATTACTCTTCATTGACTACTTTCGTGTGCAGAGGACAAAGGAGACACGATGACCTCCCAAGCTCCGCCGCTTCCATGGTAGGTCTCAACGCTCAATCGAAACCGACGAAAACAGGCAGTACACCGTAGAACATAAACGATGTGATCGCGGGCCATTGCTGCGCCGTCCGGCGGCTACTTCGACCCCGCCGCTTCTGCTGCCTGTCGCTGGCGTCTCTCGGGACCAGAGGGAAACTACGCGAGCCGGAAAGGAGCGCTAAGCAACCGTGCTGGCAACATCACGACCGCCCATACAAGCGCGAGCACGCCGTGGACTGCGATTCCTACCAGACGAAACGGCAACAGCAGAAGCCAAATAAGCGGATACAGAATTAAAGCCAACAGGGCCAGCGGCCAGCATATTACAAACAAAAGGCACCAAAGCAACAATGTAAGCATAACCAGCCCCCTTCCACAATTTACGCAAGCTCAGGCTCGGAAGTTCCCGAAACCGTTAACCCCGCGCATAAGCGAAGAAATAGCGGCGCAAGCTTGGCCCAGGTGCTGCGACGATCCGAAGTCCAGCTACATCGCTGGTCGAGGAAGTTCCACCTTCGTCCCCAACCCAGCATACAAGTAGTTCTCCCCATACGCCTTCTTCAAACGCGCAAACGCCGACTCCCCTGTGCAATGTCCCGGCGCAATCCGCTGAACCTTCCACTTCGTCTTCAAATTCTCCACCAGCAAATCGATCTCCTCCACTGGCGTGGTCACGAGGTGCAACCCCCCAAACACAATCTCCGTCCTCGGATCCACCGCGCCTGCTGCTTCCAGAATCGCTTCGATCCCCGCGTGCGAGCACCCATCCACAAGCAGCAATCCATTCGGTCTTTTGATCGCCAGCGTCAATTCTGGCAGTTCCAGCGTCCCCTTCTTCTGCGAAACCGTCCGCACCAGGAAAATCCCCGGCGATACTTCCGTCAATTGATTCACCAACACAAAGTTTCCCGTGTCATACAGCTTGCCCCATGTGAGCTGTTCCGGCTCCGTTCCCCCGAAATAACGCATCTCCGACGGCAAGCTCTCATCCGGCCGGAAAAACGTCTTGGGAAACGGCGCTCCCCCAAATCCATTTCCCAAATCCGCAGGTACATACACCGTAACGTTCGGATTCACACTGAGCACATATTTCAACCCCGTCGTGTGGTCGGTGTGCCGGTGCGAGATAACCACAAAATCGAGTTTCGTCAGGTCTACGCCCAGCGCCTTCACGTTATGCTCAAATTTCGCGGAGTCATTCCCTGTATCGAACAAAATCCGCTTTCCGTTATGCTCCACCAAAGCGGAGAATCCCCAATCCTTTGTCAGCTCTTTCGACTCCCCAAAAGCATCATAGAGAATCGTCACCTTATCCTGTGCCCGACAGGGAGCTGCCGCCACACAGGCCAGCACAAATGCCAAAATCCGCAAAACATGGATTCGCAAGAAACACCTCCAGTCGATTGACGCGCAAAAGTTTACACCGGGGCACGGGTGTTGTAGCAGCCCTGCCTATCGTCTGTGTTTGTAGGCCGGACCGTCCTTCGAGTCCGGACAATTTCCCGTTCGCAGGACTCGTGGGTGTGGACGCTAACACGAGTGGAGATAGATTAAAGGTTGGCGTCATTGAAAACCCTGCGAATCCATTGGGGTTCAAGCAATCGGGTGCTGCCGCGGAATTTGAGACCATGAAGATTAGTGCGAGGATCATGCTGTTGCCCGTCACGGTGATTGCCGAGGGCAAGGTTACGGTCACCGAGGATTCTGCTTTGTTGTTGTAGTAGGCAAAGCTTAACGCCGGTTGCCCACCCACTAGGCCGTTGGCAACGCAAACAAACGTGCCGTAAGCAATGGTTGCCGTTGCCGAAGTGTAGACATCCCCGGGAACAGCAGTAGTAACCAGTGGGTCGATAGCGGCATTCAAATGGATAAACTCAGATGGCTGCTGAACAGCCAACAGATTAACAGTCTTCCCCGATTGGCTGGTCAAGCCGAGGGCCTTAAACTTAAGGTCGAATTGCAATAGTTGATCATTGGCCGTGCTTGTCAATACCACCGTGACTTGCGCGTCTCGGGTCGGCGATGTCATCAACGCATTCGCACCGCCAGAGCTGCAACTGGTGTTTCCAGCAATAGCCAGAACCATTGCGATGGGCAGGTATCAAGGTGGAGGTGCGAGCAAAGGGGAGGGTGGAGATGGCAGTTCTCATAACTCCACCTGCTGAAAGGGGAGAGTCACCTCAAGGGAGCTTTTCATCCTGTTTCCCCCGAAGCTAACGCGATTGCCGCCAGTATAGCACCAGTAACCTTTCCCAAGAGCAGGGGTTATCGCGAGTCGATGAACGAAGAAGCTATCCGCGCTCTCGGCGTGCAATAATCATAAGAGGTGCTAATCCAGGATCCCCGGAGCAGAGACGCACAGCCGGTATGGACGAAAAAGACTTTTTCGACGAGCGGCAAGAGAAAAAGACAGCCCAGTTGAATTGTCCCCATTGCCAGCAGTCGGGGGAATACGAGATCACGTGGCTGGTACGCACTAAGAAAAGACAGCTGACCGGCCGCGCTGATGAACGAGATCGTGCACGCTTCTCGAAGGCGCGCTCGTATATGCTGCGCAAAGACGATATGATGGCCTGCAAGAACCTGCGTTGCCGCAAACGGTTCGAGATCTCGGGCGTGCAGTCGGTGGTGTTCACGGAGTAACGGATCCGCTGCCCTCCGGCTCGGGCAGGTCCGGTACAATCCTCGAAAATCCAGGGTTAAACCAGTTCTGAGGAAATGCCGCGTGCGAATGGCTCGCTGCTCATTTATACTTACGCGTTTATCCACCCGTTCAGTGAAACCCCCAGGAACGAGGAGCCTTCTTTGAAGATTTTGGTCTGCATGAAGCAAGTGCCGCAGAAGGATGCACCCTTAAAGCTCAACGAAAGCGGCACCTGGATTCGGGAGGATGTGTCATACGAGGTCAACGAACCGGATGCCTACGCGCTCGAGGAAGCACTGCGCCAAAAAGAGAAGCATGGGGGCACCGTGGTCGTGATCACCGCGGGTCCGGCCCGCGCCCAGCAAGTCCTGCGAGAGGCCCTGGCCAAGGGCGCCGATCGAGCTATTCACTTGGAAGACCCCGCCTTCGTTGGGCTCGATGCCTTCAATACGGCGCGGGCATTTGCCGCCGCCATTCAGAGTGAATCCTTCGATCTGATTTTTACTGGTCTGCAGTCCGATGACTACGGTTATGCCCAAACCGGGGTGATCCTGGCCGAGCTTTTGGGTTGGCCGCACGCGACCATCATCATGCAGATCGAGAAAAATGATACGGGAATTCGGGTGAAACGCGAGCTCGAGGCGGGCTATTTCCAGTTTGTGGACATGCCATTGCCGGCAGTCCTTACCATTCAATCCGGGATCAACAAGCTGCGCTATGCAACCCTGATGGGGATCAAGCAAGCCAAAACAAAGCCGTTGCAGAAAGTCACTCTGGCGGACGTGCAGTCGGCGGTGAGCGGGAACCTGCAAAAGATTGAGCGCTTGTACGTGCCGCAAAAGACAAAGAAGACAGAGCTGCTGGAAGGCTCGGCGGCTGAGATTGCCAAGAAATTGGTAGACAAGCTGCGCAACGAAGTTCGGGTTTTGTAGGCCGCGTCCGATCGCCATGTCGTCGATCGCGAACGAGAATTTATAACTGAGCACATTGCCTATGGCGGACAACATAGTTGTCGTGGTTGAGCAACGGGACGGGAAACTCAATCGTGTTTCCTGGGAGACACTAACCGCGGGCCAAGCGCTGGCAGGGAGTGGTTGGGCGCTCGATGCCGCGGTCGTGGGCAAGAATGTGGAGAGTCTGGCCCACGAAGTTGCCGGCAAGAAGCTGAGGAAGGTCTACGCCATAGAATCTCCGAGCTTCGAACCTTATACGCCGGATGCGTTTGCCTTCGGCCTTAAGCAATTTCTCCAGTCACAGACGCCGAAATTGGTGCTGATGCCGCATACCTACCAGGTGCGCGACTTTGTGCCCAAGCTGGCCACCGCCATGGGCCGCACCGTGATCAGCGACTGCATTGGCTATAAGAAGGAAGGCGACAGACTGCTCTTCACCCGGCAGATGTTTCAGGGGAAGCTCGCAGCCGACGTCACCTTCACCGGCCCGCCGCCTTGGTTTGTGACCTTTCAGAATGGGGCGTTCCGCGGCGATAAGGTCGAAGCCGGAGCCAGCGCAGCTCCTGTAGAAACGGTGCAGATAGAAATCGGCGACGGCGTAATCCGGGAAAAGCCGCAGCCCGTGTTCAAAGAAGCCAAGCAAGCCGTCGACCTGACCCAGGCAGAAATTATTGTCTCGATTGGGCGCGGAATCAAAGAACAACAAAATATACAGCTCGCCCAGCGGCTTGCCGAGGCGCTCGGCGGTGAAATCGCCGCCTCCCGTCCGATCTGCGATGCCGGCTGGCTGCCCATGGATCGGCAAATCGGATCGTCCGGACAGACGGTCGCCCCCAAGCTCTACCTGGCGCTCGGCATCAGTGGTGCCATTCAGCATATCGTTGGGATGAAGGGCTCGCGGACCATCGTTGCCGTAAACAAGGATTCGGAAGCGCCTATTCTTGAGATTGCGGATTACGCCGTCGTCGGCAATTTATTCGACATCGTTCCGCCCCTGATCGAGGAAGTAAAGAAAGCAAAGGCAGGCAGTTAGAGTTTCCCTTGAAACGGATTCGGAATTTGCCGCCGCCGATCTTGGCATTTCGGGAAGTTGGGCGCGGCTCTACCCTTCATTTCCGGCACCTGTCCGTGATGAAACCATGAGCCTTGTTTTCCGCAAGCCGCTTCCGGACGTCGAACGTCCCCAGATGCCCGCCGATCTGGTCATCGTCGGCGGAGGTCCCGCGGGCATGGCGTGTGCCCTGCGTCTTTCACAACTCATCGATCAACACAACTCCGCGCACCCCGATTCGCCATTGAGCAAAGAGAATATCTACTTGCTCGAAAAGGCGAGGGAGGTCGGTCAGCACTGTCTCTCCGGAGCCCTGCTGGACCCGCGCTCCATGCGCGAGTTACTCCCAGGCTTCGAGAAAGAAGCTCCGATCGAGGCATCGGTCAGCCAGGAGGCGGTTTACTTTCTCACCCAGAGGCACAAGTTCAAGTTGCCCATTACGCCGCCACCGTTGCGCGATCACGGCAACTACGTGATCTCTCTGAACCGCTTCGTGAAGTGGCTCGGCGGCAAGGTGGAAGAGGCTGGAATCACGATCTTCAGTGGATTCGCAGGCTCGGAATTGTTGTTCGATGGCAATCGTGTCGTCGGAGTCCGCACCGATGACAAAGGGGTTGATAAGCACAATCAGAAGAAATCGAATTTTGAGCCGGGCTATGATCTGCGAGCCAAGGGTGTCATTTTGGCGGAAGGCCCGCGGGGTTCGCTCACCAAGCAGTTGATTGCGAAATTCGATTTGATGCGAGACCGTAACCCGCAAACCTACGGCCAGGGAATCAAGGAATTGTGGGAAGTGCCGTCGGGAAGGATCGCGCCTGGGGAAGTCCTCTACACTTTGGGCTGGCCCCTCACCAGCAAAGAATACGGGGGAGCTTGGATTTACGGTGGCAAAGACAACGTCGTTTCCCTCGGCTTCGTCACGGCGCTCGAGTACGCCGACCCCCGCCTGGACCCGCAGCACGTGTTGCAGGACTTCAAGCAGCATCCCTTTATAGCCGGGCTGCTCGAGGGCGGAAAGATGATTCGCTATGGCGCGAAATCGTTGCCCTACAGTGGCTGGTGGGCGATCCCGCCCCTGGCCGGGGACGGCTGGATGATAGTTGGAGATTCCGCCGGATTCGTGAATTCCGCGCGCTTGAAGGGCATCCATCTGGCGATCAAGAGCGGAATGTTGGCCGCTGAAACGGCGATCGAGGCGCTGAAGAAGGACAACTTCTCGGCCGCAAGCCTCCGACAGTATCCGAGCAAGGTCGAGTCGAGCTGGATCAAACAAGAACTCTGGAAGGTGCGCAACTTCCATCAGGCGTTCGCCCATGGACTTTGGGGTGGCATGTTCCACGCGGGACTTCAGCAATTTACCGGCGGGCGCGGGTTGCGCAGCCGCTACCCGGGAGCACCCGGCTACGAGCACATGAAGAGGCTTGCAGATTTGCCGCGCGACGGAGGACGCGAAACCCGCTTGCTCGGGCCTGCCAAAGGCGACGGCCGTCTAACGTTTGACAAGCTGACCGATCTTTATCACTCCGGGACGAAACACGAAGAAGACCAGCCCGCACATCTGATCATTCACGACACCAATATCTGTAATACCCGCTGTTTCAAGGAGTTCGGCAGCCCTTGCCAGAATTTCTGCCCGGCGAATGTTTACGAAATGATCGATGACGCCGCCCAACCTCAAGGCAAGCGCATCAGCCTGAATCCCTCGAACTGCGTGCACTGTAAAACCTGCGATATTGCTGACCCCTATCAGATCATTACCTGGGTGCCGCCCGAGGGTGGTGGTGGACCGAATTACGACGGGATGTGAGCACTTCCGCGCAATAGGGCGCAACTGAAGGCGTCCATCCAGCATATAATTGAGGAGTTTCCGACCGACCGCGGTCTTCGGGCATACCTGGCCGTGGCGGCGTGGGATGGTTTGTTGTGCGCACCCCTGCAGCTTGGCTGAACCGCAGGATGGCGACGCCAGTAAGACAAGCCCCCGAGGGTGCAGGTGGAAACGCCGGCGCCTCCCGGCTTCGCGAGAAGCCATTGGAAAGGAAACGGGTCCCAGCCTGCCTGCGTGTTTCCTTTCAAGTTGGAGCCGATTGACTGCGGGGTCTAGGAGAATAGTCCCGGCCACCAGCAGCCGCACGTAAAGTGAGCTGCTTTCCGGTGAAGCGGCGATGCGGTTGCGGTTCAGACGAACTGGCGAATAGGAACGAACTGTTGGCTGTCCTGACTGACAAATTCGGCCGAGCGATCACCGATCTGCGGATTTCCGTGACCGATCGTTGCAATTACAAGTGTGTCTACTGCCGTACCGGCAGCGAGGGCACGCTCTACGGGGATCTGCCCTTTTCCGATTACCTGCGCATGGCACGTATTTTCGCCAGCCTCGGAATCAAGAAGGTGCGCCTCACCGGTGGTGAACCGCTGTTGCGCAAGGGACTCGTCGAGTTCGTCGACGGTTTGTCCGAGCTGCGGGATGCCGAAGGCGAGCCACTCGAGCTCGCCATGACGACCAACGGTCACTTGTTGGCCGAGTCGGCGCGCGCGCTTAAGGACGCAGGCCTCGCGCGCGTCACCGTCAGCATGGACGCAGTTGATCCCGACCGATTCGCGCGCATTACGCGTGTCCCCAATGGATACCACCAAGTGCTTGCCGGAATCCGTGCGTCCCGGCAAGCTGGCTTGTGGCCGGTAAAGGTGAACTGCGTGCTGATGCGCGGCTTCAATGAGGACCAGATCATCCCGTTTGGCATGTTCTCTCGGGAGGAGGGTGTCATCGTCAGGTTCATCGAGTTCATGCCGCTCGAAGAGGACCGCGTCTGGTCGCCCCAAACCGTTGTCAGCCTGGATGAGATCGTCGAACGTATGAGGGAGTATCGGCCGTTAGTAGAGATTCCACACGCCCGGAGTGAGACAGCGCGCCGATATCGGTTTGACGATGGGATTGGCGAGATCGGAATCATCGCCCCCGTTTCCCACCCATTCTGCGGCCACTGCAGCCGCGTCCGGATCACCTCGGACGGAAAGATCCGCACTTGCCTATTTTCTGTCTGGGACCATGACTTGCATGAACTGATGCGCCGCGGGGCATCCGATGCGGAATTGGCCGAGTTCATTCGTGGTGTGGTGCAGCGGAAAGAACAGCGGCACCACATCGGAGAACCGGATTTTGTGCCCGCCTCGAGGACCATGGTGCATATTGGGGGATGAGAGATTTTAAGAACATGAAGCGGAAGCGAGCATCCTGGCTTTTGCTGATCCCCGCCCTCGTGACAAGTTTGTCGTTCGCGCAGCTCGCTTCCTCTCCAACCGGCTCTTATCTCGGCTTCGATCGTAACGACTACCCGGGTGACGACAACCTGAAGATTTTGCGCCAAACTTTCTCCTTCGCCGGTTTCTGGCTCAATAATCCTCCGGGCGAGAGCAGTAATTCGTGGATCGGAAAGCGAAAAGCTGTCGCGGCCGCGGGATTCGGATTTCTCGTGCTGTTCAACGGCCGGCTCTATGCCAATTTGAAGAATGTGTCCAGAGCCAACTCGTTAGGCAGATCCGATGGGCAGGCGGCGGTGGCTGCCGCGCGCCGCGAGGGATTTCCTCAGAAAATCGTGATCTTTCTCGACCAGGAACAAGGCGGACGGATGCTGCCGGAGCAGAAAGCCTATCTTTATTCCTGGGTGGACGAAGTCAACTCTGCCGGGTTCCAAGCTGGCATTTATTGTTCCGGCATCGCCCACCAGGAATCGCCGGGAGTAAGTGTCGTGACTGCCGATGATATTCGGGAGAGCGCCCGAGGCCGCAGCATTGTCTATTTCGTGAGCGATGACGCCTGTCCGCCTTCGCCGGGATGTGCCTTTCCGAGCCAACCACCAAGTCCCTCCGGCAGCGGAATTCGCTTTGCCGACATTTGGCAATTTGCCCAATCTCCGAAGCGGCGGGATGTAGCAGCGGGCTGCCCTGCGAACTACAACCCTGACGGAAGCTGTTACCCCCCCGGGATCACCCCTCGACAAGCACTCTATGTGGATGTTGATACCGCCAGTACGCCAGATCCCTCGCGGGGAAGCAATCCCTAACGGAATGACGGGATCAAAGCGCCGCAACTCGGATTGCGGCTCAGAACTAGGATGGTGCGATCAACAGTTTTTTTTGTCTGGACTCTGCGATGCAGCTGCGAGAATCGATTAAAATAAGTTCATACCAACCATGGCCGATCGTACTTTTACCCTAGAAGAAGCACAGGCGTTGTTGCCCGTACTGGAATCTCTTCTCCGCACCGCCATTGATGGCAAGCAGTTGGTCGAATCCGCGGACCAAGAATTTCAGGAGCTGGCACACCGCGTATTCCTGCGTGGTGGAATTCTGGTGAACATCGTTTCCATGGCTCGGCGGAAGGCTGAACGCGAGAAGGCTTCTCAGCGAGCCCAAGATGCGATTGCCGAGATTGACGCGACCGGGGTGCAAGTGAAGGACCTCGACATCGGGTTGCTGGACTTTCCTTGTCAAGTAGAAGGGCAGACCGTGCTCCTGTGCTGGAAGCTGGGAGAGAAGCGAATTACTCATTGGCACGGGGTCAGCGAAGGTTTCGCCGGACGCAAGCCGATTGACGAGCGGATTCTGAAGGCGAAGCGCTCACATTAGAGATGTTCGCGGGCACCACGCGGAGACACGTACGGGGGTTCCCTTCCTGCCCGGCTCAACAACTTCTTGGAATGGCCTAACTATGAAGTGGCGTTCGCTCGACGAATCGAGTACAGGTGTCGATACTCGTAGTTTGCGCGAGCAATTCGCCGAACGCAAAGCCCTGATCGCCAAGTATGTTGTGCCGGAAGTGCAAGCGGTTCACGCGCGGGTGATTCAGGAACTCAAGGAGCAGCGCGCGGCCGAGCGCGCTCTGGCAAGAGGAGCACCTGCGCCGGAATTCGAACTGCATGATCAAGACGGCGAGCGCCTCTCGTCCCAGGAAGTACTGGCGACCAGTGGTCTTGTCGTCTGTTTTTTTCGTGGACGCTGGTGTCCGTTCTGCGTGGGTCAGCTCGAGGCCATGAACTTGGTTCTGCCGCAGATTGCGGCGGCGGGAGCGACTTTGGTGGCGATCTCCCCTCAAACCGTACGGCAATCATTTTTCATGGCCGATCAACACAAACTCAGATTTCCCCTGCTCAGCGACGGCAGAAACCAGGTTGCCCGCCGGTTTGGGCTGGTGTATCAGGTCCCCGAGTACCAGCGCTCTGTCTATCAACGAGCTTTTGTCAACCTGCCTGTGGCCAACGGAGATGACAGTTGGGAGTTGCCGATCCCGGCTACCTATATTGTCGGCCGTGATGGCATGGTGCGGTACGCTGCCCTAGACGCGGACTACAGTGTAAGACCGGAACCAGCCGAACTCCTCGCCGCCCTGATCCCCGGTAAGGTGTAGTCTCTGGAACCGAGGATGGGTTGCGTTCGCCAGCCGGGGACTATTTCACCGCCGCCGTTTCCGCTAGAACGTGTTCGCGCTCTACGTCTCGTAGCCGAGCGGCTTTGCCGCGAAGCGAGCGCAGATAATAGAGCTTCGCGCGACGCACCTTCGAGGAGCGGATCAATTCGATGCGGTCGATCACGCGTGAGTTCTCCGGAAAGATGCGCTCCACTCCGTGACCGAAGCTCATCTTGCGGACGGTAAAGCTGGCTTGCGGCCCGCGAGTGCGGGCGATCACAATGCCCTCGAATGCCTGCACGCGCTCCTTATCCCCTTCTTTGATCCTGACGTGGACGCGCACAGTGTCTCCCGGACCAAAGTTGGGCAAATCCGTACGTTTGGTCTTGGCCAGAAGCTTGTCAATGATGAGATTCGACATGATGCTTTTCCCTTTTTCGTTCTAAATATTCTTGGCCGCAATCTGGGACAGTAATTCTCTGTCCTCCTCGCTCAAAGTGGCTTGCTGCAAGAGATCGGGCCGGTTTCGCAAAGTCTTTTCGAGCGCCGCGCGACGACGCCAACGCCGGATTTCGTCGTGATTGCCAGAAGCCAAAACTTCGGGAACCGCCATTCCTCGAAAATTCGCTGGCCGCGTATAGTGGGGATAATCCAGCAATCCACCCGATCCGCAGGTCGCAGTCGGACCGCTGCCCCCGAGCTTCGGCTCCTCCGCTGTAAAGGACTCCTGCCGAGTAGAAGCTTCATTCCCCACTGCACCAGGGATCAAACGGGTGACGCAATCGACGACCACCGCGGCTGCAATTTCACCACCGCTTAGCACGTAATCCCCAATCGACAGCTCGCAGTCCGCCAGAGACTGGCTCACACGCTCATCCACGCCCTCGTAGCGGCCGCAGATCAAAACCAGTCGATCCCGCCTGGAAAGCTCCTGACTCTGGCGCTGGTCGAACCGTTTGCCCTGCGCCGACAGCAAGATTACGCTCTGCCGGGCCCGACCCGCCAGACGCTCTCCACGAGGGGCAACCTCGAGCGCCTCCAAACATTCAAAGATCGGTTCCGGCTTCAGAACCATTCCCTCGCCGCCGCCGAAGGGGCGATCATCCACCGTACGGTGCCGATCCGCCGCAAAGGCCCTCAAGTCGTGCAAGCGAATCCCTGCCAGACCAACATCCTGGGCCCGGCGGATGATTCCGTAATCGAAGGGGCCGCCAAAAAACCCGGGAAAGATCGTAACAATGTCGATCTTCATGAGCACAGAGCTCAGTTGCCAGCCGGGTCAGTCGTCCACCGCAAGGTACGTGTCACTGACCTCTTCTCTTCTGCTGCTGCTGTTTCTCCTCCGGAGTCAGCGGAGCATCGAGCTCGAGCATTCCTTGGGGCAGCCGCATTCGAATGCGCTTACCCTCGAGATCGAGGCTTTCCAGGTGCGCTTCGGCGTAGGGAATCTCAAGCTCTCGGTTGCCTTCCCTGACGACGAGCAGCGGAGCCTCACCCGCGCCGAACCGAACATCTTCGACCCGGCCAATCTGGCGCGGACCGTCGAAAACCGTACAACCAACCAAATCGCTAATGTATGTCCAGCCGGGCTCGAGTTGCGCACGGTCCTGGCGCGGAACCTGCAATTCGCAGCCGGCCAGAGCTTCCGCGTCAGAAATCGAATCGACGCCGGCGAACCTAAGTACCAAGAAGCCTTTGTGAGGCCAAGCTTCTTTGATTTCGAGCTGGCGCCGGCCGCGGTCTTTTTCTGCGAGGGCCCAGAGGCTCATGCCTGGGCGAAATCGACCCGGCACGTCGCTGTGCACCTCGACCGCTACTTCACCGCGCCGCCCTTGAGGCTTCACCACGCGCGCGAGCGTGATGAACTCCTCGACCGCGATCATTCCGTAATCTCGAGCCCAAAGCGCTTGTGTGCCCGAATTCCCGCTGCGTTGATCAAAGCTCGCATGGCCCGCGCCACTCGTCCCTGTCTTCCCAAAATCTTGCCGACGTCGCCCGGCGCCACCTTCACGGCAAAAACCGTGATCTCGCCGTCAACCTGGTTGACCGACACCTGATCGGGCGCATCGACCAGCGCCTTCGCGATCTGCTCCACCAACGCGCGCACATCGCCGCTTTGCTGCTCCGTCATGGCTCTTCCTATCGGCTGGAACGCTTTATGCCGTAATCAGGCAACAGACTCGGTGCTGGCGGGAACGGGTTTGGACACAAGTTTGCTGACGCGATCGGAAAGCCTCGCGCCCTTCGATACCCAGTACTCCAGGCGGTCGCGCTTCAGATCAATGCTGGCAGGATTGGCGCGGGGGTCGTAGGTTCCCACGACCTCGACCGGCCGGCCGTTTCGGGCACGTGCCTTTTCAATGACCACTACCCGATAGTGCGGCTTTTTGCGCGCACCCGTACGCGTTAAGCGAATCATCAACACAGAAGTTTGTTTCCCTTTCTGGTTAGCCTGAATAGGTCACGACAAACCTTTATTTTTACAGAATTTAGGGTGATTAGCAAGGTGGAATCCATCCTCGGACCCCCCGTCCTCGTCACAATCGATTCCCGTGCGGTGAAAAGTGCGCCGAATAAAGCACCGGGCGCTAAGCAATCTCAGAGACCGGCAGAAAGTCAGGCCGCGTTCTCTTCGGTGAACTCTTCGATCTCATTGACCTCTTTATCGCTCAACCGAAGATTGCCGGCCAGCATCACACCCCCCGCCTGGCGGGCATTTCGCGCCCCCACAATTGCTCCGGTCACGGCGGGATTGCGCAGCGTCCATGCAATGGCCACTTCGCCCGGAGAACGGCCGTGCCGCTTGGCAATCTCGCGCAGCCGCTCCACCAATTCGAGATTGCGGGATAATTTGGGCGGACGGAATTCGGGATCGTTGTGGCGCCAATCATCTTTGGACAGCTTGGCGGCCCGTTCCGGGGTCATGGCGCCGCTGAGAAGGCCCGAAGCCATGGGGGAGTACACAATCACCCCGATACCTTCCCGCAGGCAATAGGGCAGAATGTCTTCTTCGATCGAGCGATTGATAAGCGAGTACGGCGACTGCAAAGAAGTAACCGGCGCAATCGCTCTCGCTCGACGAAGCTGGCTCACGTTGAAATTCGAGACGCCGATCCAACGCACCTTACCTTCCCTCTGCAAGTCGGCCAAAGTCGACCAGGCTTCCTCCAATTGGGGGGAGTCCGGATCGGGTGGCCAGTGGATCTGGTAGAGATCGATGATGTCGAGCTGCAAACGCCGCAGGCTATCCTCTGCCTCCTGGCGGATGGAGTCGGGCCTGAGCACCTTTTGGATGTTGCCCTTGGCATCCCAGCGCAGGCCGCACTTGGTAAAGATATAAGGCTTGGGAGCCGACCAGTTTTTGATTGCCCGACCGATGACTTCTTCCGAGTGTCCCAAACCGTAAACTGCAGCCGTGTCGATCCAGTTGACACCAAGTTGCAGAGAGCGCTCGATGGCGCCCAAGGAGTCTTGATCGGCTTGAGCTCCCCAGGAGAATTGCCAGCCGGAGCCACCGATAGCCCAGGCGCCAAAGCCGACGGGGGTGATTTCAAGAGCGGACTTGCCAAGCTGTTTGGTTTGCATTTCAATGTCCTCGGGATGGTTGGATTCGCTGCCACGCGTATGAGATGCAAATGGACGCACCTGCAGGACGCAAATATTGCCTTTCGTTCCCGGATGCAATCGAAAACTTGCCATGGGAAGACGAACTCTGTTTCCAAGGTAGGGGGAAAAACCTTGACCATGCGGGGGCTCGATTCCCTGCCGCAGGGATTGTGCTTCAAGTGTACGCCGGAAAGGTTCGCGGAATTGTGTGAACTCGAAGACGTTCGTCCTGCCCCCTACGTAGGCCGCTACTCATGGGTGGTGCTCGATCGGCTGGATGCCTCGCCGGATGCACAATTGCGGGACTTAATCGAGCAGTCCTATCGCCTGGTTCGATCCCGAGCGAAAATCTCAGACGCTCGAGGGCGCCCCGGCAACAAGCGAAAGAAAGCGTCCGCCGCCGTGAGGGCGCGCCAGCCGGCGAAAAAGAAGAGTTAACCTCTCGTGCTTGCGGTGGACGACGAAGAAGAAACGGGCGCGTTCACATTTGACTATGCGCGACCTACTACGCTAGCCTCAAAAGTCCATCCGGATTTCGATGCGTACCGCCCGCAATCAACTACTCCTTGCTCTTGCAGTACTCGCGTTCTGCGCCCCCCTGATCGCAGCCACGCAGCCGGTTCATGCCGCCCACGCCCTTGTGGTCAGTGTGCACGAACTGGGGTCGCGAGCGGGAGTGGAGATCATGCGAGCGGGTGGGAACGCGGTGGATGCGGCGGTCGCGACCGGGTTTGCGCTTGCGGTGGTGCACCCCGCTGCCGGAAACCTCGGCGGAGGGGGGTTCATGCTGATTCGCCTGGCGGACGGCGAGGCCCATTTTGTGGACTTCCGGGAAACGGCTCCCGCCGCTGCCACGCCCAATATGTATCTGGATGCTCGGGGAAATGTGATCGAGGGCGCGAGTGAGTTCGGCTATAAAGCGATTGCCGTGCCGGGCTCGGTGGCCGGCCTGGTTTACGCGGAAAAGCATTTTGGCAAGCTGCGGCTCGCCCAAGTGATGGCTCCCGCTATCAAGCTGGCGCAGGACGGTTATGCGCTAAGCTGGGAAGAGGCGCACGCCTTCGAGAAGGACAAGCATTTGGGGGAGATGCCGGAATCACGCCGCATTTTTCAGCGCGACGGAAATTACTACAAGCCGGGCGAAATTTTTCCGCAGCCGGAGCTGGCACGCACCCTGGAGCGCATCGCCAGTGATCCCGACGATTTTTATCGCGGATCCACGGCGCGTGAGCTGGCCGCCTCGATCCAGAAAGGCGGCGGGCTGGTCACCGCCAATGATTTGGCCAGCTACGAAGTGAAGGAACGCGCTCCGGTTCAGGGCACCTACCGGGGCTATGACATCCTCAGCGCACCTCCGCCATCTTCGGGCGGAACCGCCCTGATCGAAATTCTCAACATTCTGGAGGGCTACGATCTGAGGAAGGCGGGGGACCGGTCGGCGCAATCGGTTCACCTGATTGCGGAAGCTTTCCGGCGTGCATTCTATGACCGAGCGGAATTCATGGGCGACCCTGACTTTGCCAGGATTCCGGTGGCCCAGCTGATTGATAAGCGCTACGGCGCGGCTTGGCGGGAGTCGATTGACCCCGCCCATGCCACGGGGAGTAAGGAGTTGAAGCGTCCCTCGATTTTCGGTGCCCTGGAACAATATGCGGTCGAACACCCGCAACCTACGGCCCGGCCGGAGTCGCCCCACACCACGCACTATTCGGTGGTCGATGGCGAGGGAAACGTGGCAGCGGTAACCACGACCTTGAATGATTGGTTTGGATCGCGGGTCACCGCGCCAGGACTGGGATTTCTGCTGAACGATGAGATGGACGATTTCACCGCCAAGCCGGGCGTCGGCAATGCCGATGAATTGATCCAAAGTCAGGCCAATGCGGTCGGCGCGGGGAAGCGGCCACTTTCCTCGATGGCGCCGACGATCGTTCTCCACAACGGCGAACCGCTTCTGGTGCTGGGTTCTCCCGGCAGCTCCCGTATCATTACCACAGTGGCCAATGTGCTGATTGGCGTTGTCGATTACGGTATGAACATTCAGGAGGCGGTGAATGCACCGCGGTTTCATCATCAGTGGCTTCCCGACACTTTGAGCGTCGAGAAGTGGTTCTCTCCCGACGCCCTGCACTTACTCGAGCAAATGGGTTACAAGATCTCGATCGGGGTCGGTCATGGAGAGGATTGGCGTCCTTACTGGGGCGACGCCGAATGCATTGCCATCGATCCGGTGTCGGGTGAACGCCTAGGCGCCAGTGACGGCCGCAACAACGGAAAGGCGATCGGATACTGAATGTTGAAAGCCATCTCCACCTACGTCTACGTAAAAGAGCGGTTACACCCGGGCCTGCTCGATGGTTTACTGCGCGGGGGCGCCCAGGCTTTTGAGATCTTCGCTGCCCGCCAGCATTTGGATTACGCCAACCGCAAGCAGCATGTGCGTGAAATCGCCGAGTGGTTTCGTACCAGCGGCGCTCCCCTGCACTCGCTGCACGCCCCGATGTACGGAGACTATGAATGGGGGCGGACGGGGGCGCCTCCGGTAAACGTAACCTCTACGGATCGTGCGCACCGTGTCGAAGCCATGGACGAGATCAAGCGCGCCCTAGAGCTGGCAGAGCAAATTCCCTTCCGCTTCCTCATCCAGCACTTGGGAGTCTTTAACGAGTCGTTCGATGAGCGCAAGCTCGAAGCGGCGATGACCTCGATCGAGCACCTACGCGCTTTTGCCAAGCCCTTGGGTGTGCGGATTCTGCTCGAGAACATTCCGAATGAACTGTCGACTCCGGAAAGACTGGTTGAATTTATTCACGCCATGCGTTTCGAGGATGTAGGAGTGTGTTTTGATTTCGGGCACGCTCACATAATGAGCGGCATCCCGCAAGCCTTCGCCATCCTGAAAAGCTACATACGATCCACCCATGTCCACGACAACGACAAAGATCACGATTCGCACCTTTGGCCGGGCAGTGGCTCGATCGACTGGAAGGAGGCTATAGATCTGCTGCGGGAGGCTCCGCACAAGCCGCCATTGATGCTGGAGGTGGAGGAGAACGAAAAAATTAACCCGGCAGAGAGAATGGGCGAAACCTTCAAGAAGTTGGATCGGGCTTAGCCAAGCAATCCGATTCAGAAGCGCCCTTTTGAGCTCGCCGCCTCCACGGTTTCGAACCTCGAATATGCCATCGCAGGTAACCTCCATCGCCGATGTGGGCCAACATGTAAGCCAAAGTGTGACCATTCAAGGGTGGCTATACAATCTGCGCGAGAGCGGCAAACTTCTATTCCCGATTTTTCGCGACGGAACCGGCATCATCCAGGGAGTGGTTGCCAAGAATGCGGTTTCCCCGGAGATCTTTGAATCGGTACGAGGCCTTACCCAAGAATCGAGCGTGATCGTCGAAGGCAAGGTTCGAGCCGACCAACGCGCTCCCGGGGGATACGAGCTGGACGTTTCCCATGTCCGGGTAATCACGCTCGTTCCCGAAAGCGATCCCTATCCGATTTCTCTGAAAGAACACGGTGTCGATTTCCTTATGGAGCATCGCCACTTATGGGTGCGCAGCCCACGACAGGCAGCCATCTTGCGGGTGCGCGCGGAAATCATCAAGGCCGCCCGCGACTTCTTCGATGACCGGGGATTCACTCTGACCGATCCGCCCATCCTCACTCCCGCCGCCTGCGAAGGTACGACCACTCTATTTCCCGTCGATTATTTTGACGAGCAAGCCTTTCTCACCCAGTCCGGTCAGCTGTACATCGAAGCGACGGCCATGGCTTTGGGTAAGGTGTATTCCTTTGGGCCCACCTTTCGTGCAGAAAAATCCAAGACTCGACGACATCTGACGGAATTCTGGATGATCGAACCGGAGGTCGCCTACGCCACCCTGGAGGACATCATGGACTTGGCGGAGGGGCTGATCAGTTTCCTGGTAGCACGATGTCTCGAACGCCGACGTGCCGATCTCAAGACCATTGGCCGGGATGTTGCAAAGCTCGAGAAGGTCGTACCGCCCTTTCCCCGGATCAGCTACGACGAGGCGGTGAGGCTTCTGCAGGAAGCTCATGCCAAAGGCGCTCTGGAAAACGATTTTGCCTGGGGCGGTGATCTTGGTTCTCCCGATGAGACCTTTCTATCATCGCAGTTCGACCAGCCCGTGTTGGTGCATCGCTACCCCGCCAGCGTGAAGGCCTTCTACATGGAACCGGACCCGAACCGTCCCGAGTTGGCGCTGTGCGTGGATGTATTGGCCCCGGAAGGATACGGGGAGATCATTGGCGGCTCCCAGCGTATTGCCTCCTATGATCTTTTGCGCGAACGGATTCGCGAGCACGGTTTGCCGGAGGCGGCGTTTCAATGGTATCTGGACTTGCGGCGGTACGGCAGCGTTCCGCATGCGGGTTTTGGCATGGGGATTGAGCGCGCCGTGGCCTGGATTTGCGGTCTAGAACACGTACGTGAAACCATTCCGTTCCCCAGAATGCTGCACCGGCTTTATCCCTAGAAGCGAAGCGCAAGGGTTCTGTGTAGGTTATGCTGGCCGTCCGATGACAAACACAACGCCATCGCTTTCCACAATCACTCCCAGAAAAATACGCGTCATTGGTGTTCCGCTCGATCTCGGACAATCTCGCCGCGGCGTGGATATGGGTCCTTCGGCGGTGCGCGTCGCCGGCCTTGAAGCCCGCCTGGAAGGGTTGGGACACGTCGTAGAAGACGGCGGCAATGTAGCGGTAGCCATCCCCGAGCAAAAGACGGAAGGCCAGGCCAACGCTAAATACCTGAAGGAGATTACCGCCACCTGCACCAAGCATGCCGAGCTGGTTTTGAAAACCATTGAGTCCGGGCAAGTGCCGCTGGCCTTGGGCGGCGATCATTCGATGGCCGCCGGCACGGTCTCAGGGGTGGCGCAATACTATCGACGGCAACAGCAGAAAATCGGCCTCATTTGGATGGACGCGCACACCGATCTCAACACTCCGGAAAGTTCTCCGAGCGGCAACGTGCACGGGATGCCGCTGGCCGCGATCCTGGGCCTCGGCCCAGCGGAATTGGCTAATATCTTTGATTTTTCCCCCAAAGTGGAGGCGGAAAACTGCGTGCTGGTGGGAGTGCGCGACATCGACGCCATTGAGAAACTCAACGTGCGCCGCGCCGGCATCGAAGTTTTTACCATGCGCGACATTGACGAACGAGGCATGCGCACGGTGATGGAAGAGGCCTTGCGCAGGGCCGGACGGGGCACGGCCGGATACCACGTCTCGCTCGATATGGACTGGGTGGACCCCGAGGATGCACCCGGAGTGGGGACCCCGGTACGCGGCGGCGCTACCTATCGCGAGGCCCACTTGGCCATGGAAATCATCGCCGATCACGGCCGCATGCTCGGTTTGGAGATTGTCGAGGTGAATCCGGTCATCGACGAGCATAACCGCACGGCGGATTTGGCCGTGGAGCTGGCCCTCTCGGCCTTTGGCAAAAAGATTCTGTGAATATCGGCGGTCGATTCCCGAGGTGGCAGATGAGAACCTGCCACACCCTCATGCTTGCGGCCGCCTTGCTCTCGATCGTTTCCTTCGCCCAGACCCAACCTGGTCCGCCAGCGGAGAAAGAAGCTCTAGTGTACGGACAACGCATTCGCTATATCGAAGCCGGCCAAGGCCGAGCGGTGATCCTGCTCCATGGCCTGGGCGGGGTCAAAGAAATGTGGATGGCCAATTTCGCGGTTCTTTCCACCGGTCATCACGTCTATGCTCTCGACCAGCTTGGCTTTGGTCATTCCGACAAGCCGCTGCTCGAATACAAGATCGCCACTTGGGTCGACTTTCTTGAAGCTTTCATGCAGGCGGAGAACATTCGCACCGCAACCCTGGTAGGGAACTCGCTGGGAGGATGGATTGCCTTGGAGTTCACGGCACAGCATCCCGAGATGGTTGAGAAATTGGTGCTGGTGGATGCGGCGGGCCTGGCCTGGGGGGCGGGAGGGTCGGTGGTAGATCTCAATCCCTCTTCCCTGGCGGGTTGGCGGACACTGCTCGAATCCCTCTTCTATGACAAGAAGATGGTGAGCGATCAACTGGTCGAGCGTGTGTTCACCGACCATATGCGCAATAACGACGGGTATACGATCGAGCGCACCGTGGCGGGCTTCGCGCAACCTCAGTTTGAAGACGACAAGCTCAAGTCGATCCACGCCCCGACGCTCGTGGTGTGGGGACGCGAGGATAATTTGATTCCTGTGGCCCGGGCGGAAAAATTCCGCGATGGGATTCCGGGCGCCAAACTGGCCATCTTTGAGCAATGCGGACATTTGCCCCAGTTGGAGAAACCCGACGAGTTCAATCGCGCGGTGCTTGATTTTCTCGCCAACTAAGCGGCCTCTTCGTTCCCCTAATGGCTCTTGGGAATCAATCCTGCGATTGACGCCTCCCTTTCTACCGTCCACACTGAAAAGCGATGAAAAAGCTTCGGGTCGGCATTCTGTTTGGCGGGCGCAGCGGGGAGCATGAAGTTTCGCTACTTTCAGCTGCTTCCGTGTTTAGCGCCATCGACAAGAACAAGTATGAAATGGTTCCCATTGGCATCACCAAGGAAGGGCACTGGGTCACGGCTTCTGACGCCGAGCGGCTGTTGGCAGGTCAGGGGCTTCCCGCGGCCCAAACGCACCGCCGCGCCGGGGATCCGGAGGCGACGCCGGCGGCCGCCGTCCTGGCCAAGGGCGAGGCCGTCATCGTGCCGCCCGAGCCGCAATCCCACGGAGGTCCGCTCAACCCGTTCGAGACCGATGCGGCGTCCCATGCCCTCTCCCGCCGGGCTGCCGACCGCGCCATCAACGTCGACATCATCTTTCCGGTTCTGCATGGCACCTTTGGCGAAGACGGAACGATTCAGGGGTTATTGGAGCTGGCGGATATGCCCTATGTCGGCGCCGGCGTTCTGGGCTCGGCCGCGGGCATGGACAAGGACATCATGAAGGCGCTGTTTCGCGCTGCCGGATTGCCCCTGGTGAAACACGTCACGATCCTGCGCAGCGATTGGGCGGCCCGACCCAAGGAGATTCGCAGGCGGATCGAAGGCCAATTGAAATATCCCCTGTTTGTGAAACCGGCCAATTTAGGTTCCTCGGTCGGCATATCGAAGGTGCACGGTTCGAGCGAACTCGCTTCGGGTATTGAGGAAGCCGCAAAGTTCGACCGCAAGATCGTGATCGAACAAGGAGTGGGCGGAAAGAAACAAAAGGCGCGTGAGCTCGAATGCTCCGTACTCGGGAATGACCACCCTGAAGCTTCGCTGCCGGGAGAAATCGTGCCCAGCAAGGAATTCTACGATTACGAGGCGAAGTACCTCGATGAAGGCTCGGAGCTCATTATCCCGGCCAAACTCACCCAGCGCGAAAGCAAGAAAGTTCGCCAGCTCGCGATTAGCGCGTTCCAAGCCGTGGACTGCTCCGGCTTAGCGCGCGTCGACTTTCTCATGGAGCCCAAGACGCGGAAAATTTACATCAATGAGATCAACACCATGCCGGGCTTCACCTCGATCAGCATGTATCCCAAGCTGTGGGCCGCCTCTGGGCTCCCCTATTCGCAATTGATCGAGCGGTTGATCGAGCTCGGGATGGAGCGCCACCGAGAGAAGAAGAAGAACCAATACAGCCGCTAAAAAGCCGGTAAACCCGCGCGGATTATCCTTCTCCGCCTGTCACATGTAACAGTTGTTTCGTCGGACTTCCCTTCCTTAGGCTGCTCCCCAGGGTACGAAAAAATATTCCCAGGGAGAATGCAATGGCCAAGGTCGAAAACGTAGCTCCACAAAAATCCCTAGAACAGAAAGGCGGCACGCCAAGTGTCTTGCCCCGCCCCGATTTTCATTTTCCTGGCGAGATCGGCCGCACCTATCTCGACTCCGACCCGGCGCAGTTTCCAAAACCGGTACAGGCGCCCGAAGGCGCGCCCAACATTTTGCTGATTCTGATCGATGACGCCGGGTTTGGTCAGTTCAGCACGTTCGGCGGTGGCATTCCCTCCCCCACCATGGACCGGCTCGCTGCCGAAGGGCTGCGCTACAACCATTTTCATACGACCGCCCTGTGCAGCCCCACGCGTGCCGCCCTGATCACCGGACGCAATCATCATTCGGCGGCGTTCGCGGGCATCACCGAGCTAGCCACAGGATATGACGGCTACACCTGCATTCTGCCGAGAAGCTGCGGCACAATCGGCGAAGTCTTTACGCCAAAACGGATATATGACCGCCTGGATCGGCAAGAACCACAACACGCCCACCTGGGAAACGAGCGCAGCGGGACCTTTCGATCGCTGGGCCAACGGGCTTGGTTTTGACTATTTCTACGGATTCAATGCGGGAGGTATGAATCACTGGAATCCAATTCTCTACCAAAACCGGGATCTCGTGCCAGCCTCTACCGACCCGAACTATCATCTGACCACCGACATCGCTGACAAGGCCATTGCCTGGGTGCGCCAGACCACGAGCATTTCGCCCGGCAGGCCGTATTTCCTCTATGTGGCGACAGGCGCTACCCACGCTCCGCATCACACCCCGAAAGAATGGATCGACAAGTTCAAGGGGAAATTCGACCAGGGGTGGGACGCCTATCGCGAAGAGACACTGGGGCGGCAAAAGAAGCGGGGGGTTGTTCCCCAGGACACCAAGCTAACGGTTCGGTCCAAGGGTTTGCCGGCGTGGGATTCGTTGCATGCCGAGCAGAAACGTCTGTATGCCCGGATGATGGAGGTATTCGCCGGCTATGGCGCCCATTGCGACCACGAGATGGGCCGCGTTGTCGATGCCGTGAAAGAGCTCCCCAACGCCGACAACACGCTCATCCTCTATGTTGCCGGAGACAACGGCGCTAGCGGCGAAGGCGGGCTGGAAGGTTCGCTCTGCGAGAACATGTTCTTCAATGGGTTTTCGGAAAAATGGCAGGACAATATCAAGGCGATCGATGAACTAGGCGGCCCCAAGCACTTCAACCACTTTCCCTCCGCTTGGGCGCATGCCATGAACACACCGTTCCAGTGGACCAAACAGGTCGCCAGTCATTTCGGCGGAACCCGCAATCCGATGATTGTCTCCTGGCCGGCGCGCATCAAGGACAAGGGCGGACTGCGGACCCAGTTCCTGCATACGATCGACATCGTTCCCACCTTATACGAACTCTGCGGAATCGCCGCGCCTACGGAATTGAACGGCATCCAGCAAAAGCCGATTGAAGGGATCAGCTTCGCCTTCACCCTGGATGATGCCGAGGCGAAGACCCTGCGCAAGACGCAGTATTTCGAACTGGGCTGCAACCGTGGCCTATTCCATGACGGTTGGATGGCATCGAGCCCATCGTTTGTGCCTTGGGACCCAAATCGTAGCGGTTTCGATCTCGACAAAGCTCCGTGGGAGCTCTACAAGATTGACGAGGATTTCTCGCAAGCGAATGACCTGGCCCAACAATACCCGGAAAAGCTAAGGGAGCTTCAGGATCTATGGTGGGTTGAGGCCGCGAAGTATAACGTGCTGCCGCTTGATTGGCGCGCCACGATCCGGATGAATGCCGAGCTGATGGGCCGTCCGAGCTTGATCGCGGGACGCACCAAGATGATTTATTACGCCGGCACCATCGGCCTTCCTGACGCGGCTTCGCCGCCGATGTGCAACAAATCCTGGACCATCACTGCCGACCTAGAGCTGACCGATGACAGCACGAACGGCATGATCATTACCCATGGGGGTCTGGAAGGCGGTTACGGCCTCTACCTGCGCAACGGCAAGCCGACATTTGTTTACAACTTCCTCTCGATGGAGCGACCTACATTCACGGGTGCAGACGCCTTGCCCAAGGGAAAGGTGCAGCTGGTGGTCGATTTCGTTTACGGCGGCGGCATGGGAAAGGGCGGCCAGATCACGATGACCGCTAACGGAAAGAAAGATTGCCCAAGACCGACTCGAGCGCACGATTCCGATCCAGCTCTCGCTCGGAGAGGGATTGGACATCGGCCGGGATGTCGGGTCACCGGTTGACTTCACTTACAAGATGCCTTTTGAGTTCACGGGCAAGATCGAAAAAGTCACGGTCGAGCTAAAACCGGAGGCTTCGAGCGGGGCTCTACCTAACGCAGCCTAAGCCGCCGATGCGGGGTCACGGCTGAAATTTTTGGTCGGATTTGGGCTGCGTTCCGAAGTTTGCTGTCTCGTGGTTTGAAGCAAAGAGCGATATATAATCACCTCCGATGCAAGCCAGCTACGGTGCCTTCGCAGAGCGGCTGTTTTTGTTGCTCGCCTTTTCGGCAGCGTTATTTGCGCAAACCCCTGGCCAGCAGCAACCACCCGAGTTCATTCGACAGGGCCAGCAGTTGATCCGCGAAGGAAAACCACAGCAAGCCCTCGAGCTGTATCAAGGAGTGCTTCGGACGTCGCCCGATTCAGTGCCGGCCAATATCGCGGCCGGCAGCGTGCTCGACCTGATGTTACAGGGCGAGGAAGCGCGGAAATATTTCGCGAAGGCTGTTGCCGTGGCAGATAGCCCCGAGCACAAAGCTGGAGCGCAACGAGCGATGGCGATGTCGTACGCCTTCGAGAGGAATTGCACCCAAGCGGCCGCCTATGAGCAACAGGTCTTCGACTTCTACGCCACGGTCAACAACTTCTTTCAGCAAGGAGAGATGGCCGACGAGGCCGCACGTGTTTGCCTCGATTCTGGAGACCTGGATGCCGCCGAGAAGTGGTACAAACTCGGGCACGAAACAGGCTTGAAGGAACCGGACATCAAACCCGACCGGAAAGACCTATGGAACTTCCGCTGGGAGCATGCCCAAGCCCGTATCGCGGCCCGGCGAGCGAACCAAGCCGAAGCCCAGAAACACGTGGCCGCGGCCAAGGCCATCCTTGACAAGGGCACCATCCCCGAGCAGGCACGGTTCTTTCCCTACCTCGAGGCCTACGTCGCATTTTACAGGGGAGACTACAAAACGGCTCTCGAACACTGGAAGCAAGCGGACCAGAACGACGCCTTCATCCAGTGCATGCTCGGTGAAACCTACGAAAAGCTGGGCGATCAGGAGAAGGCGCTCGCGTACTATCGCAAAGCGTCCACGGCCAGTTCGCACAATCCCCCTGCCGCCTACGCGGTCCCGCTTGCCAAGAAGAAACTGGCATAGCCGAGCCGCAGATCGACTCTTGACGCGCCTTCGGTTGCCTGTGTAGGATGGCTGGGTAACGGTTGCTCCTCGGAGCACACCGGGATTTCATGTAGAGTGGCTGAGGGACGAGCCCTTTGACGCCACGGCAACCGGATCAGAATCAATTCTGACCGTCAGGTGCCAACTCTCTCCTGGAAACAGGGAACATGAGATTCGGATGCGATTAGTTTTTGCCTCCGCAGCCTCTTTTCCTATTCCTGGAAAAAGAGGCCTTCGCATTTTAGGACTCTTTTCCCTGGCTCGTCCGCAGCTACTCGGAAGGCGAGGGGCAGGATGGCACACTACGAATTGCGTTGTCGGGAATGTGGTAGAAGCTGGGGGAATCAAGCCCGCTCCATCTGCGAAGACTGTTTTTCTCCCCTGGAGGTTTTCTACGATTACGAGGCCGTGCGCGGCCAATTGACCCGCGAGCTGATCAGCAGCCGCCCGCCGAATCTGTGGCGATATGCGGAATTGCTGCCCCTGCCTCCAGACTTTGAGCCGAGCCTTCCTGTCGGCTTCACGCCGCTGCTCGCGGCGCCCCGTTTGGCCGACGCTTGGGGGACGAAAAGGGTATTCCTGAAGAACGACGCGGTGTGCTTGCCGACTCTGAGCTTCAAAGACCGGGTCGTGGCCGTGGCCTTGGCGCAAGCCCGCAACCTTGGCTTTGACACCGTTGCCTGCTCCTCTACCGGCAATTTGGCCAATGCCGTGGCCGCACAGGCGGTCCGCAACGGATTGAAAGCCTGGATCTTCATTCCGGCCGATCTGGAACCAGCAAAGATTCTGGGCACGCAGGTGTTTGGCGCAGCACTGGTGCGCATCGCGGGCAATTACGATCAGGTGAACCGGCTATGCTCGCAAATCGCGGACGAGCATCATTGGGGATTCGTGAATGTCAACCTCCGGCCGTACTATGCGGAAGGATCGAAGACGGTTGGATTCGAGATTGCCGAGCAACTCGGCTGGCGTCTTCCGGACAACGTGGTGGTGCCGATGGCCGGCGGATCGCTCATCACCAAGATCAAGAAAGCCTTCGAGGAACTGATCGCTCTCGGGCTGGTCGAGCCCAAGCCGGTGAAGATCTTCGGCGCACAAGCAACGGGTTGTTCTCCGATTGCGACCGCCGTCAAGGCCGGGAATGCGGAAATTGAACCGCAGAAACCATTCACCGTGGCGCGGTCCCTGGCCATTGGAAATCCGGCCGACGGCCACTATGCGATCAAGACGATCCGCACGAGCGGCGGCTGGGCCGAGGACGTCTCCGACGGCGAAATCCTCGACTCGATACGGCTCCTGGCCGAAAGCGAAGGTGTCTTCGCCGAAACCGCGGGCGGCGTGACCGTCGGCTGCGCCGGCAAGTTGTATGCGCAAGGGCGGATTCGACCCGACGAGACGACGGTTCTGTGCATCACCGGCAATGGTTTGAAAACCACGGATGCGCTTTCGGGGCAAATCGAAGCCGTCGAACCCATTCGTCCTAAACTGGCGGAATTCGAAGCCTTCCTCGAACGAGCCAACCAGCTTTCTGCCCCGATCCAGGAAATTGTGGAGGCTTGACATGGCCATCACCGTGCAGATTCCCACTGCCCTGCGCCGCCATACCGGTGGCACCGCCAGGGTGACTTGCTCGCCGGCGAATCTGGGAGAGTTGTTTGCCGTGCTCGATCAGCAGTTCCCCGAGCTGAAACCGCATTTGCGGGATGAGGCCGGGCAGGTTCGCCGCTTCCTGAACATTTACGTCAATGAAGAAGATATCCGCTTCCTCGGCGGAAACGGCTACACCTTCCAGGACGGAGATGAGGTGCTGCTCGTTCCCTCGGTCGCTGGCGGTAACATCCACATACAGTGAGGGTTCTTGAGTCGCGCTTGCCTGGGACCGCCCCTACCTGTATAATCTAACTAACTGGTTAATTAATATGGCAATGAGAGCGGTTCCATCGCGCTTGGGTTCCCGGGGTCAGCCGGAAATTAGTCGGGCTACGATCCTGCAGGCGGCGATCCAAGAGTTTGCCCGCAGAGGTATGGCGGGCGCCCGGATCGATGCTATCGCCGAAACCGCCAAAGTCAACAAGGCCCTGCTCTATTACTACTTCGAGGACAAGGAAACGCTCTACGGCGCCTCCTTGGATCATGCCTTTGGCCAAATGCGAACCCAGCTGCTCGAGGTCCTCGATCGCGATCTTGCCCCCAAGGAAAAGATTTTGACCTATGTGGGCTCGTACTTTGACTACGTCGCCAATCACAAGTTCAACCGCGACCTGATCCAGATGGAAATGATGCGTTCGGGACAGGGTTCGCCCCATTTGAAACGAATTGCCAAACAGTACTTCCAGCCGCTGTATCGCAGGCTGGGTGTGGTGATTCGCCAGGGAATCGATGCGGGAGAGTTTCGTCCCACGAACCCGCTGCAATTTATTCCCTCGATGGTTGCCTTGGTGGTGTTTTACTTCATCAGCGCTCCGGTGCTCAAGAGTGTGATCGGCTCCGATCCATTGTCGGCAGAACGCGTCGCGGAGCGTCGGGCCGCGGTGCTGGATTTCATTTCAGCGGCGTTGTTTCTGCCTAATCAGAAACCGGAGAGAGAGTGCCATGAGCCTCAATGAGGAATTCTTGGGGATCTTGCGTGTGCTCGTTTCTCAGCCATCTTCGGCCAAACTGTCGCTCCCTGACTCCTGCCTGGAGGAGCAACTAAGCCCTGATGCCGCCACGAAGCGGAGGGAGGAGAACCAGGGCGGGAGAGTCCGTCCATGAGCGTGCGGAACCGATTTCTGTTGATCGTGCTGATCATTTTCGGGATCTCGCTGACCTATTACTTTGTTTCGACGCCCAGTCATCGCGACCTCGTGCTCATCGGAACCGTCGATTCTAACCAGGTCATCGTGAGTCCCCAGATTCAGGGACGTATACAAAAATTGCTGGTAGAGGAAGGAACCCCGGTGAAGCAAGGCGACCTGATCGCCGTGCTCGATCCCTCCGAACTTGAAGCCGAAGAACGGGCGGCGGCGGCTACCATTGACAGTCTGAAGTACAGGGTCGCGGAAACCCAGGCAACCCTAGAGGCAACCGCAGGATCTACGACCAGCAGCGTGGCCAACGCACAAGCCCGGCTGGCTTCGGTTCGGGCTCAGCTGTCCCAGGCCGAAGCCACCTTGGAGCGTACCCAGAGTGACAGTCGGCGAACCATTGAGCTGGCTAAAGAAGGGGTGGCCTCCGATCAGGATCGGGTTCAGGCGGAGACCAACTTGGCGGCCCAGCAAGCGGTGGTCGAATCACTCGGGCAGCAGGTGAGTGCCGCGCAGGCAGATCTCAATACGGCAGTCGCCAATACCCATACCGCCCATGCCGCCGAACGCACGGTCGCCTCTACCCGGGCTCAGCTGGAGAATGCGGTGGAAATCCTGAGGCAGGCCGAAGTGCGGCTGGGCTATACGAAAATCTATGCTCCCATCACGGGAACCGTCTCCGTGCGGGCAGCTCGTGAAGGGGAAGTGTTGAATCCGGGACAGCCCATTGTCACCCTGGTCGAACTGAGCGATACCTGGGTTCGAGCCGCCATTCCGGAAACCAATGCCGACCACATCGGGCTGGGAGACGTCTTGCCCATTCGCCTTCCCGGCGGCACCTTGACCTCGGGAAAGGTCTTCTTCAAGGCCGCGGAGGCCGATTTCGCCACCCAGCGCGACGTCAATCGGCGCAAGCGCGATATTCGAACCGTTGTGCTCAAGGTGCGGCTGGACAACCCCCGGGGTGCCTACGTTCCCGGTATGACCGCCGAAGTTTTGATAACGCCGGAGCAACTCAAGGCTACGGCACAAGCCAAGACCGCAGCGGAGAAGCAACCGTGATCGCGCCCTCGACCGACGTAAATTCCGCGGGCAAGTCGCGCAATGGGCATGACAACAGCCGATCCCCCAACGCCATCGAGGTAGAGCACATCGTCAAGAAATTTGGCGATTTCACCGCCGTCGACGACATTTCTTTCCAGGTTAAGGACGAAGAGATCTTCGGCCTGCTTGGCCCGAACGGGGCCGGCAAATCCACCCTCATCCGCATGATGACAACCCTGATTCCCATCACCGCGGGCTGGGCCCGCGTGGCCGGTCACGATGTGACCGCCGAGCCGAATGCCGCGCGGCGGGCCATCGGGGTCATTCCCCAGGCGCTTACCAGTGATCTTGATCTCACCGTTGAAGAGAACATGGACATCTACGCCAAGCTCTATGATGTTCCGGCCAAAAGGCGTAAAGCCTCGATCGCGGAGCTGCTGGAATTGGTGGACCTGACGAAGTGGCGCACCGCCCAGACCAAGACCTTATCGGGTGGAATGCGGCGACGCCTGGAAATTGCTCGCGGCCTGGTGCACAACCCGCAGATCTTCTTTCTAGACGAGCCCACCACAGGACTTGATCCGGTTTCCCGCGTCGGGGTGTGGGAGATGCTAACCAACATCAAGGCCCATCGCGAGCTTACTATCCTCATCACCACCCATTACATGGACGAAGCCGACCGCCTCTGTGACCGCATCGCCATCGTGGACCATGGCAAGCTCGTCGCTCTCGACAGCCCTCAGGCCCTGAAGGCGAGCGTGCCGGGATCGAATGTGATCGAAGTGCAGTTCACGGCGATGCCCCCCGATTGGGAGAAACAATTACGCGCGTTGAAGGGTGTGACCTCGGTAAAGACGGAGGCTCCGGGGGCCTACCGGATCCTGACCGGAAATGGTTCCGAGACAACTACCCAACTGGTCGAAGCCGCGGTTGCGGCGGGAGTCGCCGTGAAGTCTCTCTCCGTACAAAACACCACGCTCGATGACGTGTTCGTGCACTACACCGGGCGGCAGCTGCGGGATGAGCTGCAAAAGGCTTACGCCTTCGTAATGCCGCAAGCTCCGGGGCTGCGTCCATGAATCGCATTCTGGCCATTATCGAACGCGAAATGCGGAAGTTTTTCCGCTCCCCGGCTTTAATGATGGCCTCGATGATTTTTCCTCTGGTGCAGCTGATTGTGCTAGGCAACGCCTTTGGCGGCAAAATTCGCGATGCGAGACTAGGGGTAGTCGACCAGGACGGGGGCACGCAGGCCCTGAAAATCCGCCAAGCTTTCGATTCCGTGCGCTCCAACATGCGCACCTTCGAGCCGGTTTACTATCACGATCCGACAAGCGCGATGAACGACGTTCGCAATGGCAAGATTCAGGGAGCGGTCATCATTCCTCCCCAATATTCCCGGCGTGTTTACGAACAGGATCAGCCCCGCATCGCTCTCGTAGTCGACAACAGTGACAACTTCATGAGCTCAACCTTGCAGGACGAACTGACGGGTATCACCAACGCCCTCAATCAACCCACGGTTTCTCCTCGCATTCTCGAACAAACCGCTCTCCAGACGGTTGAGTTGTACCCCTATATCGAATACATGAAATACCTTCTTCCCGGCTCGATTACGCTGGCGATGTTTGTTTCGGTCATGATTGGCGGCGGTATGCTTTACATCGATGACAAAGCGCGCGGCATCCACGAGGGCTATCTGGTCACACCGATCACGAAGACCGAACTGGTATTTGGTCTCAACGGGGCAGGTGCGATCAAGGCGGTGCTGACCGGCATCGTTATCACCGTGATCGGCTCCTTGCTGGCCGGCGTAGGCACGGTGTTTCATCCCTCGGCCATGGTGGGCTTGCTCATCATGATTGTTTTGACCTCGGTCGCCTTCAATACGTTCATGTTCCTGTTGATGGTTCGCGTCGAAGACCCGCTGGTACCCCGTGCCATCTTCGGAATCCTAAACACGCTATTGTTTTTCCCCAGTGGCTCCATCTATCCCGTGCAAGCGTTTCCCTCCTGGCTGCAGGCGATCGCCAAAGCCGACCCCTTTACCTACGCGGTGCATGGCTTCAAGTCCCTGCTTCTGAAAGAGGCCAGTCTGAGCTCGATTGTTCCCGACATGATTTACCTCACGATCTTCGCGTGCGTCACCTTGGGCATAGCGACCCCTCTTTTTAAGAGGACCCTGTAAGAGCCGTGGAGAACGGAGGAAAAGCAGGAAACTCTCCTCCGCCACCCTTGCGCGCGGCCCTTTCTATGGTGAATGGCAAGGGCCATCCGTTATGCTTAAGCCATGGCCTTGATGGATGCTCAGCAGTACGACCCGACGAGCGAGCGCAGGCGACGAAGGTTGATCCTCACCATCGTGTGTGTCCTGCTGCTCGGGTCATGGGTTGCCTATCATCTGCGCAATCATTCCCAGCGGGCCGTAGTGCGCAGGTTTTTTGCCGCACTCGAGAAGCAGGATTACGAGGACGCATACTCCATTTGGCTGCATGATCCAGACTGGAAGCAACACCTTGCGAAATATAGCGGTTATCCATTCAACGATTTTTATCGCGACTGGGGTCCGGGCAGCGAATGGGGGCTGGTGAAGTCCTACCACGTCGACTGCTCGTTAAGCCCGGGAGGTGGGAGCGGGGTCATCGTACAGGTGACGGTCAACCAACGCAGCAAGCACGCTTACGTCTGGGTGCAGAAATCTGATCATACCCTCTCGTTTCCCCCCGAGGAGATCGAGTGCGGCAATTGGTGGGCCTGGGTTACAGAGTAAAATGCGGGCCCTTAGGCTCGCACCGCCAGATGCTCCAAGGTCTTCTGCAGAGAAGCTTCATCGTCCACGTTGAATCCAGCCTTGGATCGATCAATCTGCCGCAAAAGGCCGCAAAGCACTTTCCCGGGACCGATTTCGACAAAGGTGGCGACACCCTGAGCGATCAGCAGGCGCATCGATGGCTCCCACTGTACGGGTCTTGTGACCTGGCGGATGAGCGCGTCTCGAGAGCCGTTGGCATCCTCGACCAGAGCGGCGTCGACATTCGATGCCAGTAGAATCCCAGGGCGCTGAAACGGCAGCTTGCGAAGATCCGGCGCCAGGCGATCTTGGGCAGGTTTCATCAGGGAACAATGAAAGGGTGCGCTGACGGGGAGTACTTTGGCGCGTTTGGCGCCGCGCTCGTCAGCCAATTTCGCGCCACGTTCGACGGCCGGGGCGTGGCCGGAAATCACAATTTGCTCCCCGGAATTGATGTTGGCAGGCTCGCAGACCTCGCCCTGGGCGGCATCACGGCAAACCTCGGTCACCGCATCGAGGTCCATGCCCAGAATCGCTGCCATCGCACCAACGCCGACCGGAACCGCTTCCTGCATGTACTTTCCCCGCAGTCGTACGGCACGCACGGCGTCCACGAAACTCAGCGTACCGGCGGCCACGTGGGCCGAATATTCCCCTAGGCTGTGCCCGGCGACAAAGGAGGCTTTGATCCCTTTCTCGCGGAGAACACGCCAAGCAGCAACGGAAGTCGTCAGGATGGCGGGTTGCGTGACCTCGGTAAGCCGAAGCCTCTCCTCCGGTCCTTCGAAGCAAACCCGAGAAAGCTCATAGCCGAGCGCTTCGTCGGCTTCGGCGAAGGTTTGCCGGGCAATCGGATATTTCTCGGCCAATTCTTTGCCCATGCCGACGCTCTGCGAGCCTTGGCCAGGAAACAGAAATGCGATCGGGGACGAATTTGTCATGGATGTAATGATTTCGTGGACGAACCGCCACGGTTACCGGGAAAGGGCGGCCGCGCTGCCTAAACCTGCCAGCTCCTTCTCAATCTTTTCGTTGATTCCACTCTCGGCGAATTCAGCCGCCACGCGAATCGCATTCTTGATGGCATTCGCATTCGACGATCCATGGGTAATGAAGCACACACCCTTCACCCCGAGCAGCGCCGCACCGCCATACTCGGTGTGGTCCAAGCGTTTCTTGAAATCGGCGAACGCACTGCGCGAGAGCAGATAACCGACTTGCCGCGTGATCGTAGCCTTCAGCGATTCCTTGAGCGTATGGCGCACCAGATTCGCCAGTCCCTCGGAGATCTTCAAGGCGACGTTGCCGACAAACCCGTCCGCCACGATGACATCGACATTTCCGTTGTACAAATCGCGTCCCTCCACGTTTCCCACAAAATTGAGCGGCAGCTGCTTCAGCAATTGGAAGGATTCCTTGGTCAGATCGTTTCCTTTGGTTTCTTCCTCGCCGATCGAAAGCAACCCCACCCGTGGGCCGCGGGTACCGAACATGGTGCGAAAGTAGATTTCCCCCATGACCGCAAATTGCTCGAGGTTGTGGGGCTTGCAATCGACATTGGCCCCGACATCGAGCAGGATCGCGGCAGTTCCCATGGCGGTAGGGAAAACCGCCGCCAACGCCGGACGATCCACTCCCGGAATCGCCCCTAACACCATCTTCGCCGTGGCCATCGCGGCCCCGGTATTGCCGGCCGTCACGAAACCAGCGGCCCGCCGTTCCCGCACCAGGCGCAGGCCCACACGCATGGACGAATCGCGCTTGCTGCGCACCGCCTGCACGGCCTTATCGTCCATCCGGATGACTTCGCTGGCATGGACAATTTCTATGGGCAGCTCGGAAGCCGATGGATAGCGTCCCAGTTCAGCCCGCAAGGTTGGTTCCGGACCCACCAGCAGCACGCGTACGTGGAAGTGGCGTGCCGCCTGGATTGCCCCTTCGATCTCAGGTTTCGGTCGGCGATCCGAACCCATCGCGTCCAAGGCTATGACGCTTGGCATGGTGTGCGAGAAAGTTAGCTGGCGGTTTCCACTTCCAGAACTTCGCGGCCCTTATAGTAACCGCACTTAGGGCAGGCGCGATGCGGCAATTTACGCTCGTGACAGTTCGGGCATTCAGAAAGTGAACGGACTTTGAGAGAGTCGTGCGCGCGCCGATTTGCGGTGCGGGCTTTGGAGTGGCGCCGTTTCGGGTTTGGCATTTCAATTCCTCGTAAAGCGATCGTAGCTACTGTGAGCCGCTGGGCTTTCCGCTCAATCTTCCAATTTACTGCGAAACTCTTTCAGGGCCGACCAGCGTGGGTTTCCGACAGCCACCGGGCATGAGCATGGCGCAAGATTTAGATCCGCGCCGCACTGCGGGCAAAGTCCTTTGCAGTCCTCCCGGCAAATTGCTTTCAGGGGAACGGCGAGCAGCACCTGCTCGCGCAGCGCTTCTTCGAGCAGTAGCCCCGCCCCCTGGTAGTAGCCGATTTCAGCCTCGGCGCCAGAAAAGCTGAGTTCCTCCTGCCCGGCATCTGCGCCCTGGGGGCGGTAGAGCAGTTCGAACTCCCGCTCGACATCCTGCACCACCGGCGCCAAGCAGCGGGCGCAGGCGATTTCCAGACTGGCCGACAACTCCCCTTTAAGCCGGATATCCCGGATCAGCTTATGCTTACCGTGATGCTCCTCGACCAGTTGAGCACGACCTTTGGCCTCTAACGGGCCGCGCTGCCGCAGGTCTGCCCCGAGATCGATCCGACCCGGAAGAAATTTCTCGTCAAACTCGATCGGATGCTGTTCGAGCTCATGAATTTCAATGAGCATGGAGACTCTGCACCTCCTGTTGATACCGCCAACGAGCGGAAGACGCTCAGAGTCGCAAGTTCGTCAGGAGCAATATTTAAGAATAAAGGCCGCGGGAGAAGGGTGTCAAGAAAGGCGACGGGTGTCCGACTGAGCTTTTGCCGGGATGAGCTTTGTTCCAACAGTCGCGGCACATGCTGTGTTTAATCAAAACCTTTCTCCTAGCAGGGTATGCTTGTACCCTCTGCGCTTCTTGGGCACAAACGCCCCATCCGCCAGCCTCGCAATTTCCTCAAGCGACCAAACGTGATCGGACACTCCGGCAGCCGCGATAACCGGTCTTCAAATTCTCTTCTTTCTCCACTTCCCCTGCTTGAACAGAATCGCGCTCGCCACCGCCATCGAGCTCTCCGCGATAGCTATGGAAAAGAACACCCCGTTCGATCGCATGTGCAACGGAATTGCCAGTACGTAGGCGAGAGGAATTTCGAACAGCCAGAAGCCGAAGAAGTTCACGATTGTCGGGGTCACCGTGTCGCCGGCGCCGTTGAATGCCTGCATCATCACCATGAAATACGCATACCCCAAGTTGCCATAGCTCACAATGCGCAGGCAGGCAGCTCCTAAGGGCACGACGGCAGGGTCGTGTGTAAACAGTCGCACGATCGGCTCGGCGAAAAGGATGAACAGCACTCCGACCGAACCCAGAAAGATCATGTTGTACAGACCTGTGCGCCACACGGCTGTTTCCGAGCGTTCCGGATGTCCCGCGCCTAGGTTCTGCCCCACCAGCGTGGCGGCAGCGTTGCTCAGTCCCCACGAGGGCAGGATCACAAAGATCACAATGCGGATCGCGATCGTATATCCGGCAAGCGCGGCCGCCCCAAAGGTACTCACGATGCGCACCAGGCCAATCCAGCTCGTATGGGCGATGGCGAACTGCAGAATTCCGGTCAAGGATACGCGTACCAGCCGCCACAGAACGTCCAACTGAACACGAACCTGGCGCGCCAGAACCCGGATGCGTTCCGTGCCGCGCCCCAGGCGGTAGAACTGATAAAACACGCCGATGCTGCGCCCGCTGAAAGTCGCCAGTGCGGCTCCGGTCACCCCCAGTCGCGGAAATGGCCCCCAGCCAAAGATCAGACAGGGATCGAGAATCAGATTGATGATGTTCGAAACCCACAGCAGCCGCATGGCGATGGCCGCGTCCCCGGCACCGCGAAAGATCGCGTTGTTGAGAAACAGCAACAGCACTGCGCAGCTCCCGCCCAGGCAAATACGGGCGTAACCGCTTCCCGTGGCGACAATCTGCGGCGAAGCACCCATTAACTGCAACAGGCGCGGCGCATAAGCCAGGCAGGGCAGTCCGATCGCCAGTGAGACGATCAACCCGAGAATGATCGCTTGTACCGCCGACACAGCGGCACCCTCCTGATCTTTTTCTCCGATACGGCGAGCGACCATCGCTGTGGTCGACAGGCTCAGTCCTATGCCGACCGCAAACACTAAGCTCAGCATCGACTCGGTCAGACCAACCGTAGCTACCGCATCGGCGCCCAGCCTCCCCACCCAGAACACGTCGACGACCGCAAACAGCGATTCGAGCACCATCTCGAGCACCATGGGCACGGCCAGCAGAAAAATCGCCCGGTTCAAATCGACCGTGGTGTAGTCCTGGTGTGAGCCGCGAATCGCTTCGACCAGCGAGCGCCACAGGCTGGTGCGCGGTAACTCAGCGGCATCCATTGCAGTAATCGCATCCATTCGGGACCTGAGTTCTTTCTGCGAAATCCCTGCGTCGAATCGCAGGTATCACCGATTAATAAACTGTGAAATCGGGTAAACGCCTCGCGCGTGGCGGGCAATAGGATGGCGAACTAGCGAGGGAAAAACATGTCACGCCTCAATTGATCGTCTGATCAAAGCAGAGTCGATGAAGCATTGTATCTTGAACTCATTGAGCTTGCCAAATGGGGCGACGCCTCGGTACGTCAATGCTGAGGCGCACATCAGACAAGGTTTGCGGAAGCGTCTAAGGCAGCGATGGTTGCAGCAACGAGCCGCAAATAGCTTTGAGAAATCACCTATTATGCGAAATAGCGAAGGATAAGCAATCCACCTGCAATCGCAATCACATCTTCAACAACCGCCACGGCGAAGTCTGGCACATGCGCTTTGGAGACTACTAAACGACGGCTTTGATATCCGACAAAGGCCCCGACGAGCGCACCCATTGAGGCAAGCAGCACTGGAAAAATGAGGCTTATACCTGCACTTGTGGCAATTCCCAGACCACACGCCCCTCCTAGAAGAACGCGTGCACTCAGCCCGAGAGGTGCCGTACGCGCTGGAGTGTTCGGCAGCTTGTCTGCGATCAGTTCGAAGACTGCCAGCAACGTGAAGACAATCAACGTGGACCGATGGTTGATGAAAGCGAGCCTCGTTCCGTCGAAATGCAACCAACCTAGATGTGCGGCCCAACACACCAGTGCCGGAGGCGTCAACGACCGTAGACCATCTACGCAGCCAAAAAGAAACGTTAGCAACCATGCCATTATCATTGCCGGATGAAAGCTCCATTATGATAATTGTCGCAATCAGGTGGTTACGCTCAAAATTTCACGCCGCTGAGGCTCTGCGTCACAGCTAGCGAGACCATCCGACAGCATGGTGTGCAAGATCACGTTCTAGCGATCGCCCCTGATCCCCCGCGGACCACTAGGGCGTGGTGCTGTTGGCTTGGGAAACCACGCGACCATACTCGGAAGCACGCCCCAACCGGCTGAACATCCAATACGCTACCACAGAGATTTTGCTGATCGCCTCTTCGCCGGCACGCTCATTCGTCAGATAGGTTGTCATCACGCAGATCACGTAAGGCCGGTGGGGGGCGAACACGATTCCGGAATCGTTGCGTACGCCCTCGAGCTCTCC
>DATJVZ010000352.1:0-9154 GCA_035501575.1 Terriglobales bacterium
CGCCCCGGTGGCCGGATTGCGACTGAGGGTGGTTCCACCCACGGCAACTGCGTTCGGAGACGTACTAGGATACTCTGGTGGCCCTGGCGAATCGCCGGCCGAAGCAAAGAACACCACACCCGACTCTATCAAATCCGTATCAAGCAAAGTTTCGGTGGAAAACTCGGGGCCGCCCCAGCTTATGGAAACCTCGCCCCCGCCAGCAGCGTTCACCAATTGGGCCGCCTTGACCACAGCCGCGAAGAGGGGTGCGTTGCTATTAGACGCAGCCTCGACCAGGTAGATGTGTGCCGTTGGGGCCATGGCGTGCGCCCATTCGATATCAAGCGACTCTTCGAGTTCCCAGCCACCTGTGGGGTCCACTGGCGGTTTGGTTCCGCTCGCGTACACCTGAGTGAACGTGGCGGCTGGCAACCCGAATTGGGTGGAAAACGTCGCCAAATCACTGGCGGCGGTTGCGTCGTGATAGGCATCCACAATGGCGATGGCTTTCGCGCCACCCGAGGGGTTGACTCGCGCGGTGACGGGATTACATCCCGCTACTCGCGAGGTGACCAGAAAATACAGGCAAGCGATCGAAGCCGGGGTTTCGAAAAAAAGGCCTGAGACCGGAGGCCCGACAAACGGGCTGACGGCGCTTTGTTGCAAGCCTCCTTCAGGAATGAATATCTTGGTGTTGGTATGAGCGCGAACGCCGATGTCACCCGCACGCTCAATGCTGGATTCGGGCGTGATGACTGTACCCCGCCCAGTTCTGAGTTGGGCCGTCGCTGCGATGGCGCAGACCAACACGGCCGTTGTGCTTGCAAACTTCACTCTAGGCCTCATCCTTCCCTCTCTAGTTCGCCAGGATTCGACCACGTCATCTCTTCGCTGCCCACTACGTCAGCAGCGCGTGCGACGCACGCACTAACAGGGCACAAGACGGCTGGAAGGCTCCGCTGGTCAGGGCGAAACCACCAAAGTCTCTCTCCCTGGTCGCCCGCTGTCAAGAGGCCCTTGCACTTCTTGCACTTCTTGCACTTCTGGTTCCGGAGTTGCGGTTGACGCTCCGGTTTGAGTTACAACTAATCCCCTGTACCAGGCAATGTGAAATGATTTTCATCCAGAGCTGCTCCGATGGCGGCAGCTCCGTTGGGGTCGGTCGAATGCCCATGGCGGTAGAACGATCAGATGCGCGAGAGAAAACGCATCGGCGAAGAGTCAAGATGCTCTTCCTAGGCCACGGTTCCTCTTATCTGCTCTTCGTTATCTTCATCTTCCTTGCCCGCCGAAATCGGTTCGGGAGCTGCCTTTCCCGCTCGGCCGCCAAACCTGTTGACCAGGCTTTCGGCCAACATGGCAGGCAGGGTGCGATAGACTCGGCGGCGAAGATCACGGTAGCCCTGTGTGCCGGCAAACAGATCAGAGATCAAACGGCGAAAACTCGCGCTGCCTGCGGTGAATTGAACGGTGCGTTCGAGAACAGACTCTCCCATCCATCGTCCGGCGTAAAAGCGATCGGACATCTCGGCAGCGAGTTCGAGTTCCGGCAGAATATGCCGGCGGAGCAAGTCCGCGTAACGATCAGGCCGATTGCTGACGAGAGCTTGCGAGAGAAGCTCGGCCGAGCCCAGTGCATAGTACAGGCCCTCGCCCGTCAGCGGATCGACCAGACCGGCGGCATCTCCGACCATCGCCCAACCATCACCGCTCACCGGAACCCGGCGCAGGGTTTCGGCCCGTAGAGCCGGCAGAAGGTGCGAATAGAATTGGCAGCTCCTGTAGGCGAGGCCCAGAGCCGCCAGGGAGTGCTCGAGAATTCGGCGCAGCTCGGCGGCACTCTGGGCTTGCATTCGACCGCAGATACCAGCGGAGACGTGATCCCGACGTGGAAATAACCAAATGTAACCGTGAAGGCCAGCGAGAAACTGAATTCGCATGATGTTGCTTTGACCAGGAATGAAGTATCCCGCGGTCGACATGAGATCCGGCGGAACGAAGGGCCGGCTCAGTAGCTGGCGGAATGGGTTGCGAACCCCGGCTGCGATTACCACGTAAGCAGCTTTCCACGAAGAACCGAGCGAACGGATCTGCCAATGGTTTGCTGCGCGCTTGAGGCCGACGATGCGATCGCGGATGATCTCGGCGCCGGAGCGGGCTGCCCTGTCCAGAAGAAAGCCATTCAACGCGCAGCGGGAAAAAATCGCGACAGGACTCTCGAGACCAAACCCAACCCGACGACCCGAAGGCGCGATCAGCTCGCATTCACTCACCCACTTGCGATCAACAGCCGCTTGGCCAAGGAATGGCCAACCAAGGAGCGTCTTGTGGGTGATACCGCCGCCGCAAGGCTTTTCCCACGCCAGCTTCTCATCGAATAAGAGGACTCTGCGATCGGCTTGGGCGAGAGAAGCGGCCGCATGGGCACCCGCCGGGCCCCCTCCCACAATCGCGATGGTGTTTGCCTCACGCGATCCCAGCATTTTTCGAGGCCGCCCAGGAGGAGCGCAGCCAGGAATTCCCGAAGCGCACCCCGCAGCTTTCGAAGCATTCTATCCCGGGGCCGATCGCAGGTGTGTGGTGCTTAGATTCTCGAATTCAGGGGAGCGCTGGCCGGGGCAGTCGAATCGACTTTCTCGAAGCTGCCAAGCGCGTTCGGAGGCTCGACACTTATCCCCCCGAGGGAAGGGCGGGCTCACGAAGCACGAACAGCTTCCTCTTGGCCGATAAACTTCAATCCCTACCCGGCGAGACTTGCGGTGGGCACAGATCAGAACAGAGGATCACTGAACCTGATTGAGCCCCTGGTAAATTGCCATCCCGGCAATCACCAGGATCAGAACTCCGGAGGCCGCACCCAGCCACTTCACAAAGGGAGTGACTTTGTTCAGCTTGTGCATGATCTCCGCCTGCTCCTGTGCCATCCCGGAAGCAGACTCGTCAAGAAACAGCTGGTCATCCTCATGCATCGTGAGAGTACTGCGATAGATCAGGAGGATAATCAGGACGCCGGTGAGAACACCCCAGACTATCAGCGGCCACATCAGCGTGGACATCATATGCCACCTCGGTGCTGATCAGTGACTTCCGGAGCCCTCGCCGCGCCGGTGGGTACAAACCCGGTACTTGCCTAAGGCTCCTGACCGATGATTATAGCTCTAGAGATCAAACACGGCAGTGTTTTTGTCATTTCTTGGGCTCGATGCCTCGAAGTGCGACCTCTGGGCCTTCCCGCTCATCTAAAGCGCTGAGAAGCGGGCAGGAATTAAGCTTCGACAGGTCCTGTCCGGCTTTGGTACAATAGTTAAAGATTTCAAGGAGATAGAATGGCAACCACAACCACTCCAACCACTCCCGACACCAAACCTAAGGCAGCTCCTGTAACCCTCACCCCCAACGCGATCAAGAAGGTTAAGGAGATCATGGCGCAACAGAACCCAGTTCCCGCCGGCCTGCGGGTGGGCGTCGTCGGGGGCGGCTGCTCCGGTTTCTCCTATTCCATGACCTTTGAAAATAATGCCGGCCTGATGGATAAGACCTTCGATATGGACGGCTTGAAGGTCTATGTCGATGCCACGTCCGTGATGTATCTGCAGGGCTGCAGCGTCGATTACGTGGAGACTCTGGAAGGCGCCGGCTTCAAGTTTGAAAATCCGAATGTGAAGAGTACTTGCGGCTGCGGGTCATCGTTCAGTGTCTAAAGATTAGTTTGCGCTTGATCGGAAGGCCTCGCCTTCTAGGGCGGGGCTTTTCGCTTTATTACCCCGACCAGGACCCCCGTCGAATCTAACTTCGTTTCCTCACCCTCCGACAACCACAGAGAGCGGGCCCTGGTTCCCATGTCTTCACGCTAACTATTGAGGAGCTTGATCGGGTGGAAATTGAGGTTGTGGCATATTTTGTTGCTGGGATGGCGCCGGCTGCATAACGCCCCCCGGCTGCATGCCCATTCCTGGCTGCATACCCGGCTGCATGCCGCCTGGCGACATCTGGGATCCTTGAAATCCGAACGGTGAACCTTGTTGCGGGAAGGCTGAGTTCGGCTGTCCTGCCGGAGTTCCTGGCACACCCTGTTGCACTCCGCCCGCGAACGATGTCAGTCCCGGTTGGTTCGGGGTGGTGAGCAGGCCGCCGCGATCCGTAGTCGGATCATAGATAAACTGCCACTGGTTATAACGATCCTTGTGGCTGAAGATACGAATGGTTTTCTCTTTGCTGATGCTGGCCACGCCGACGATGGGACCCCCACCAAAAACTTTTCCCGTGGTTCCTTGACCTGACTGGCCGGTAACTCCTGACTGAGAGGAATTTCCAGTGGTAGACGCATTCGTTCCCGGCGCGCCTTGACTCTGATCAAGCGTTGCTCCGCTGTCGTCCTGACCGGGTGCTGGTGCGCCGCTGGCGTTCGTCCCTGCCGCGGAGCCTGGAGTTCCGGCGCCTCCCAAGGCGCCCCCCGCCAAATTATTTGTGCCGAGACTAGTCCGCCCCAGGTTTTGACCGCCGAAGCCGGTGCTCCCGAAAGAGCCGTTCCCGCCAAACGCGCCCGACTGCGCTGCCAAAGTGGACGCGGAAGTGGCTCCGGCGATGCCTGGTCCGAACGACATCTGCACGTCGCCCATGCGCAGGATCTTGAAATCCTTTCCCGTGACCGGGTCTTTGTAAGCCTTGCGCAAGAAGCGGAGATTGTTGGTGTTCTGCAAATCTTCGATGCTGGTGGGATAGCGGCCGAACTTCTTGACGTAGTGTTTAATCGCGCGCGAGTACTGTACGCCGCGATGAATGAGCTCCTCTTCGCGGTCGCGTTTCATCTGTTGCGCGATCACCGGAGCCATCGCGGCCAAGCCAATGGCCAGCAGCGCCACGAACAGAATCAGAGTGATGAGGATATAGCCGTCAGAGCGCTGGCCATGGCGGTATCGGCGAATTGTCAAACTCGAGCCCATCGTTTGTTTGCCACCGGTCGGCCGTCGCCCAGCCGAACCCGGGTTGAATTTCTGCCAGCCTTCACCCCTGGGTTAGCGGAATATTTTGCCGGTTGTTGTTGAGTACATCCTCGATTTCCACTTGGGTGGGGGTGATATGCAATACCTTGTAGCGGCGGTCAATGATGTCGCCTTCACTGGCGATGAACACATCTTCGCCTTGCGACAAGAAAATTCTCTTCGGCTCGCCCGGTTTGCTGGCGAAGCCATAAAATTTCAAGTTGATCGGCGGCGGGGGTGGCGGACCCTGGGGAACGGCCACCGGCACGGGAACCGCAGGGGCCACGGGCTTCGGAATCTCGACCTGCGTCATAAAGATGTTTCTCCCGGCGCCTTGGTATTTCCGGTCTTCGCTGACCTTGAGCCAGTCCGTGCGCAGGCTGGGATCGATCGATCGTGGCGCCATCGCCACCTTCCGGTCCTTCCCCCCGCGGCCACGGCCTCGCGGCGCGGATCGATCCACTTTAGTCACAGTTGCAGGAACCGTCGCCTCGGGGTTGACCGGAACCGGCCCGGAAGGAAAGAACACTCTACCTACCAGCAGGATCGCAGTCCCCGCCAACACCAGGGACACAATCAATTTCTTGCGGTTTTCGGCTCCTAGTTTCACCTAAGCTATGACGTCCTCAAGTAAGTTTCTGCCTTCATCTGCAACTTAACGATGCCGGCTTGTTCACCGCCTAATTGCACGCCGTCAACCAAAAAGAACATGTGATCGCGTTCCACCGAGTTGATGAAGCGAACCAGTTGCAGATAGTCGCCCCCCAGGTCGGCTTCGATTTCCATGCGCCGCAGTCCTACGCTTTCCGGATCCTTGAAGGAGTACTTAATGCTGCCAATCCGCACACCGCTTTCGGCGGCAAGTTTCCCCAGGACTTCGGAAACCGCGGAAGACTCCTCGGGCAAACGTTGTCCGTAAAAATCATCGATCTGCTGCTGGGCCTGGGGAATCTTCTTGTCCAGCCCATTTAACGGAGCGATCTCACGAGTCTTCTGTTGCAGGACCAGCCAGAGCTCCGACAGCTGGGCCTGGCGCGAGGATCGCAGCCCGACCAGGGGAGAGAAGTACACCCCGAGGGCAATCACATCGACCAGCGCCATCGCGGCCAGCCCGATTTTCAACTTAAGACGGGTTTCTCTTAGATCAGGCACTACGGTGCTCCCTCGCTCTGGTTCCGGGTTTCGCCCCCGGGCACGTACAGCGCACTGATGTCAAACTTGACGGCATCGGCGCTATTCCCGCCCGGTCCGGTTTCGACGCTTTCCTGTTCGATCTCAGTCTGGTGGAAGTGCTTGGAGCTTTCCATTTTGCGCACCAGTTCGAGCGCTCGTTCGCGAGAATCACCGGCGACCACCAGCCGGATCGCCAATTCATTGTCGACCGCCAGTTCGGGATGAATCGATACCACGTGCACCCGGGGTGGCATCACCCGCTCCAACTCCTCAAACACCTCGGTCCAAGAAAACGCTTTGCGATAAAAAAGTTCATTGAGAAACTGCGAGCGGTCGCGAAGGCTCGCATTCTGGGGTTTGTTCATGAGCGTCTGCGCTGCCGCCTTTTCCTTGTCGCAGGCTCGAATCTGGGTCTGATACCGTTCGATCAACTTCCGGTCCTTGCGTGCCCCCAGCCATCCCATCAGAGTCAGATAGAGCAATGCGACGGTGACAACGCCCAATGCCGCCAGGGCGCTGCCCCAGCGCAGCCAGAAGCGTTGCGAATCTTCGTACGGTTGGGTCGCGAGGTTGATGTCCAGACGCATAATCAGGAGAGCAGTGCTCCCACCACTCCCGCCATCCTCCATTTCGGAACCGAACCGACGGTCTGTCCCAGCTCCCAAGCGCCGACCAACTCACCCACCGGAACCCCGGTTTGCGCCCCGAGCGCCGGGACCGCACCGCCGGAATCGGCGAGGCCGGCGACAAAGATCTGCTCCAGATTCATGTGATACGTGTCTTGAAAAAACACGATCGAGGGATAAATCTCTTCTCCCAGTTGCTCTCCCGAAACGGCCACCCCGCGCTGGTTCTCCAAGGTGCGAAAGAGCAACAACTGCTGCTTGTCCATGATCGCGATACTGGTCGTACGGGCGTCGACCTTGACCACCATCGTCGGCCGTTCCGCCTTCGCCGCCCCTAGGGCAGCCAGCATGGAAGGTAAAACCACCCCGGGAGCGTAGCCGGCTTCGCGAAACATCGATTCATAGTCCTCGACCACGCTGGCCACAGCCACCGCCGCGATTACCCGCAAAGCGTTGTCGGAAGCCTGAGCATGATAGGAAACCTTGGCTTTGTCGACGTCGAAGGGCAGGGATTTCTTCAACCGAAACCGGACCACAGCCTCGGCCTCCTGAGGGTTGGCGGGAAGCGTTTCAAAATCCAGTAAGGCCACCCGCACGGCGGCATCGGGCAGCACGGCAATGACGTCGTGGGAACGTCCGCCGACGGCCCCCAGAGTCTGGCGCACCATGGCCAGCACGCGGTCGCGGTGGCGAAGGTTGGTTTCGGTCAGGTCGGGAACCAGGCTGCCGGGCTCCAATTCGCCCGCGGCGCACACTTCGATGGCGTCGCCCCGCTCGCTTACCCGAGCGGCCAGCACTCGATCGGCGGCGACTTCGCAAGCCAGTTTGGGTCGCGAAATCATTCCTAATCCGGGCTCTTTCTATTAGTAGAACGCTCGAAAGCCGATCCTTGCAATAACTGGAAGGGCACCGTGGCCATTGACCCGACGGGGGAACAGCTATTGGCCTCGTTATCGATTGCTTTCGATGAAAGTGACCTTATTGATCTCCTTCAATGTGGTCAGCCCCAACCTGACCTTATCCAAAGCCGACTCCCGCAGGAACCGCATGCCTTCTTCCCGAGCCGCCCGGCGGATCTCCGAGGTCGGCTTCTTTACCAGAATCATTTCGCGGATTCGGTCGCTCAGCTCGAGAAGTTCATGGATCGCGGTTCGACCGCGGAATCCCGTTCCCGCACATTCAATGCAACCCTGGCCTTCAAAAAACGGCACCTGCGACCACTGCTGAGCATCGAGCCCGCTGGCTTCCAGGATCTCGCCCGGATAGTTCACCATGTCGCGGCAGGATTCACAGATCAGGCGCACCAGCCGTTGCGCCAGAATGCAGTTCAAGGCGGAAACGAAATTGTAGGGTTCTACCCCCATATTCAGGAAACGGCCGATCACATCGACCACGTTGTTGGCGTGCACCGTAGTGAAGACCAGGTGGCCGGTGAGCGCCGACTGAATCGCGATTTGCGCCGTTTCCGTATCCCGAATTTCGCCCACCATGATCTTGTCCGGATCGTGCCGCAAGATGGATCGCAGCCCGCGGGCAAAGGTCAGTCCCTTTTTCTCGTTGACCGGAATCTGCGTGATGCCGCGGATCTGATATTCGACCGGATCTTCGATGGTGATGATCTTGTCTTCGTCCGTCTTGATCTCGTTCACGGCAGCATACAGGGTGGTGGTCTTGCCGCTGCCGGTCGGTCCGGTCACCAAAACCATGCCGTACGGTTCCTTGATGTAGCGGCGGAACCGGACCAGATCGTCATCGTCGAAACCCACCACATCGAGCGTCAGTTTGTGGAACTTCTCGCTCATCGATTCTTTATCGAGCACGCGCAACACGGCGTCTTCCCCGTGGATGGACGGCATGATCGATACTCGGAAATCGATCGGTCGTTCCGGAGTTCCGTACTTGACGCGGAAGCGTCCGTCTTGCGGAACCCGCCGCTCGGAGATGTCCAACTCGCTCATGACCTTGATACGCGAGATGATGGTCGAATGATGCTCCTTGGCAATCGGCGGCATGGCTTGCTGCAACACGCCGTCAATGCGGAACTTGACACAGACCGAGTCGTCGCGGGTTTCGATGTGAATGTCGCTGGCTCGGCGTTGCAACGCCGTAAAGATCGTGGTGTCGACCAGGCGGATAATGGGGCTGATGTCCCCTTGCGCCGTCAAGCGGTCGATGCTGATGCTTTCGTCGCTGCCGGCTTCATCTTCCCGAATGACATCGAGCGCAAAGCCTTCGCTCGCGTCTTCCAGGACCCGCTTGGATTGCTCGGTCTTCTTGAGAATCTCGCTGATTTGCCCGAGGGTAGAAACTTTGGTGATGATGCGCTTGCCCAGCAACAGGCTGATCTCGTCGATCATCATCAATTTGCTGGGATCGGCAATGGCGATGGCC
>DATJVZ010000353.1:0-8385 GCA_035501575.1 Terriglobales bacterium
GTCGCCGGTAATCTTGTTCATTCCCGAGGCGTCTCCATTGCCGGTCGAGACCACCGTGATCTTGTCCACGTTGGCCAGCGGAGCCGCCAAGCCTTTGACGATCTCCGGCAAGCTCGAAAACAACTTGTCGATGACCGCGGCCTGGTTGTATTCCTGATAGGCTGCGGCCTTAACGTTCATCGCTTTGGCTTCGGATTCACCTTTCTTGAAGATGATCTCGGCTTCGGCCTGACCTTGGGCGCGAATCGAAGAGGCACGGCCTTCGGCCTCTGCGATCAGGCGCTGCTTCTCCGCCGCCGCCAGGGTTTCGATCCGCTGCCGCTCGATCTCTGCCTGCTTGAGCACGGTTGCAATCAGCTCTTTTTCGCGGCGCGCGATTTCCGCCTCCTGCACCTTGACCTGTTGCTCCTTCTCAACCTGCTGCACTTTTACCTGTTCCGCCGTCACCTGTTGCTGCATGATGGCCGTCTGGATGTCGTACGCCTTGTCGGCCTGCGCCTGCTGCCGCTTGGTGACTTCCTGATATTGCGCTTTCTTGACTTCGAGATCGCGCTGGGCCTCGGCTTGCTTGGCCAGCGACACAGTTTCCGCCTGGACCCGCTCCTGATCCGCCTGCGCTTTGGCAACGGCAGCTTCCCGTTGCGCTAAGGCACGGCGAATGGCAGTGTCGCGATCGGCTTCGGCCGCTGCTACATCAGCGTCGCGCTTGATGCGGGCCACATCGGGCCGACCCATATTGGTGATGTACTCGTTTTTGTCGCGCACTTCTTTGATGGTGAACGAGATCACCTCCAGCCCCATTTTGTTCATGTCATCGGCGCAGGTGGAGCGCATACGATCGGAAACCATCTCGGGCTGCTTCACGATCTCCTCGACCGTCAGTTGCCCGATAATGCCGCGCAGGTGTCCTTCCATCACCAGGCGGATGAGGCCTTCCCTCTCCTGCGGCACCTTGGTCAGGAACTGCTCCGAGGCCGTCAGGATGGACTCGGTATCGGATTTGACCTTGATCTGGGCCACGGCCTCGACCGTCACAGCCACACCTTGCTTGGTGTAGAGATCCTGCTGGGGCGCTACGTCAAACGACATGAGTTCCAAGGAAAGCCCGCGGCAGTTCTCGATCATGGGAAAAATGATGGTGCCATGACCTTTCACCACCCTGGTTCCTCGAAAACCATAGACCACCAGAGCCTCGTGCGGTCCGGCCTTCCGATACAATCTGGCCAACATGCTCGTCAGCAACATCGTGGCCAGAACCACCAGGCCCACGATGATCCATATCTCAACCAGAGTTCCGCTGAACATAACCCCTCCTCTTAACCCATCCAACACCCGCGACACCGAGCCCCCAGCCCGGGTCCGGTCCGACGCCTCAGGGCGTCGGGGCTCGATCCAACCCTCCCCCCGACTACTCGTTCTTGGCCGCGCCTTCCGGCAAATCGTGTTCTCCCGCCAATTCCGTCCACAGGCGCACGTATGCGAGCCCGTTTTCGTAGCCGGTCACGACCACCTCCGTACCTTTCGCAATCGCATTTCCGTCCTCGGCCCGCGCACCGCAGGTGCGGCGCGTTCCTTGCTGGGAATAGATCAGTTCCCCCGTGCCGCCCTGGCGAATCGGCATGGAGATATGCCCCAGTACGCCGACCATGCTGTAATCCGCGGGGTCGAGATTCTCGTCGCTTGACATCAGCACTCGACTCAGAAAGAGATAAATGACGCCCGCTCCGGTCACACCACTCAGCAGCGCGATGCCCAGCCCGAGCACAAACCAGAGTGACGAAAAGCGGGTGAGCAAATAGCCGATGCCGCCAAACCAGGCAAGAAACGCAGCCAGGGTCACGGGATTGAGGAACGGCGCTTCTGATTGCGGACTGTGTGCCGATCCTGCTCCATGGCCAGCGTGCGGCCCCGCGTGGAGGCTCCCAAGAGAATGCGGGAGATGCCAGTGGAATCCGCCAATCAGAAACGAAAGCAGGCTGAACGAAAATCCCAGCGCGAAGCATACTAAGTAGAAGTTCGCCCAAGTCATTGCGTACACCCCCCCGCCCTCATCGGCTTGGCGCTCGGCCCCGCCGCCTCAGGCTTCAATGCTTCAAGCAGGCGATTGGCCAAACCCGGCGTGTCGAGAATGGCCCCGAGCAGGATCAAGCTCTGTCGGGTATGTTGCTGACGAGCCAGTTTGATGAGCACCTCGCTGACCTCGGAATCGCTGGCGAATCGCTCCGAACCCTGCAAAAACCAGACATTCAACTGGCCTTCGGCGGCGCGCAGATCCGACACCAAATCGGTGTGATAGCCTTCGGGGTCGTCCACCAGAAACCCGGGGTGCACCTTGAAAAACTTGGCCAGCAAGCCACGGGTCGATTGCGTCATGTGCCGGCGGCGGCCGCTTTCGATCTGCGATACGTAGGACTGGCTGATGGTCTTGCCAAGCTCCTTGCGAATGCCGCGAACCAGCTCCTGCTGGGTCATCGGGCGCCCCCGCTCGCGCAGCAAGCCTTCCACCTCGCGCAGATACCGTATTTTCTCTGCCAATTTCATATTACAATTTGCGATATTAATATCTCAATATGTAATGGCTGTCAAGCGTCAAATGGGACGCCTTTTGAAGGGGTTACAGCTGGGTTTCGGCCGGGACCTGGCGATTGCTCCCGCCCGAGCGGATTCTCTTGCACCAGGCCCGAGCGCTCCGGGCCCTCAAGAAAACGCTTAAGATAGTCGGGAGTCGAGCCGCGGGAGTAGCCGATGACTTTTCGTCAACCATTGCTGCTGGTCGTTTCCCTTTTCTCTCTTCTACCGGCTTCGCCGGGCGCGCCGACCGCAAGAGATTCGGCCGATCTGCTCGTGACCGGCGGGACGGTCGTGACCATGGATGCGGCCAGAACCATTTACGACGATGGCGCGGTGGCCATACGGGGCGACGTGATTGTCGCCGTCGGCAAGCGCAGCGAAGTGGAAGGCAAGTATCAAGCGCGCGAGACCATCAATGCCAGAGGCAAGCTCATTCTGCCGGGTTTCGTGAATGGCCATACCCACGTTGCCATGACGTTATTCCGTGGACTGCACGATGACGTCACGCTCGATGAGTGGCTTCACAAATACATCTTCCCCGCCGAGGCCAAGAACGTAAACCAGGAGTTTGTGCGCTGGGGTACGCGGCTGGCGGCGGCCGAGCAAATTCGTGCCGGAGTTACTACCTTCGCCGATATGTATTACTTCGAAGACACCATCGCCGAGGAAACCAAGGCGGCCGGCATGCGCGGCGTGCTCGGAGAAACGTTCATCGATTTTCCCGCGCCCGATAACCGGACCGAAGCCGAGATGCTCGCCTACACCGAGAAGTTTCTGAGGAAATGGCAGGGCGATCCCTTGATTCACCCGGCATGCGCACCGCATTCGATCTACACCTGTTCGCGGAAGACCCTGCAGGATGCGGCGGCCTTGGCTCGGAAATACCAGTCTGCAATTCTCATTCATGTCGCCGAAATGAAGAAGGAGTGGGAGGACAGCGAAAAGCAAAACGGAATGTCGCCCGTTGAATACCTGAACACCATCGGACTGCTGGGTCCTGACGTTGTGGCCGCACACTGCATCTATGTCGATGAGAAAGATTTTCAGATCCTGTCCGAGAAACAGGTAGGCTGCGTGCACAATCCTTCGAGCAACATGATGCTGGCTAGCGGCGTTTCCCCCGTGGCAAAGTTGCGTGCCGCGGGCGTGAGGGTGGGGCTGGGGACCGACGGTCCAGCCGGCAGCAATAACGACTTAGATCTGATGGAAGAGATCGACTTGGCGGCCAAGCTGGCCAAGATTACCCAGATGGATCCGCGGGCGTTGAATGCCCAAACGGTCGTCGAGATGGCCACCATTGACGGAGCCAGGGCCCTGCACATGGAGAAAGAAATCGGTTCGCTCGAAAACGGAAAGAAGGCAGACTTGATTTTGATCAGCCTCGACGAAGCGAACGCCGTGCCCATGTACAACATTTATGCACAGCTGGCCTACGCCTTAAAGGCCAGTGATGTCGAAACGGTCGTCATTGGCGGGCGTCTGATTATGCGCGATCGAAAACTTCTGACGGTCGACCAAGAACAAGCCATGGCGCGGGCTCGCCAGTACAAGGACACGATCAGCCAATCCCTCGCGATGCATTGACCGGGACGAGCTATCCCTGCCGACGACCCGTCTGCTGTGACTCTAGGGTTTGGCGCTCGCGGTGACTTGCGGTCCGGCAGAAACTTCCTGATCTTTGTATTGCAACTCGTAGAGCTTGTGGTAGATGCCGCGATGCGCCAGCAGCTCCTGGTGTGTGCCCATCTCGCGCACCTGTCCTTTGTGCATGACGATGATCTTATCCGCGCGTTGAACCGTGGAAAGCCTGTGGGCAATAATCAGCGAGGTCCGTCCTTCCACCATCCGGCTTAAGGCATCGCGGACGCGAAACTCAGTTTCCGTGTCTACGCTCGAAGTAGCTTCATCGAGAATCAGAATCTCAGGATCGTGCGCCAGCGCACGAGCGAAAGAGATGAGCTGCTTCTGTCCGGTGGAGAGCGTGCTGCCGCGTTCGCGAACTTCTTCCTCGAACCTCCCCGGAAGCGCCCGGATGAAGTCCGCCAGGTTTACCTCCTCCGCAGCCTTTTCTACGTCTTGATCCTGAATCCACTCGCTGCCCAGCCGGATGTTGCCCCCGACGGTACCGGTAAAGAGAAATGGGTCCTGCAAAACCACGCCGAATCGCCGCCGCAGAGCGGCCAGGTCCATGTCCTTGACATCAATGCCATCGATTCGGATCGCCCCTTTCTGCACATCATAGAAGCGCATCAGCAGCGAGATGATCGTCGTCTTGCCCGCACCGGTGTGCCCGACGATGGCGACCGTTTCCCCGGGTTCGATGGTGAAACTGACATCCTGCAAGACCCAGTCCTGCTGGCCGGATGGCGGCGCCGCACTGGGCCCGAGGGCGTGGGCCACGGTCTTCTCCGGCAGAACCCGGAAAGCAGGTCCTGCCTTGCGTCCATCCTGTCCTCCGTGTCCGTCCCCCGCCTCGACCGAGCGATATCGAAACCACACATGATCAAACTCGATGCGCCCCGGCCCCTCGGGCGTCTTGGTCACCTGGGGGGAAGTGATTTCCGCCGGCGTGTCCAACAGTTTGAAAATGCGCTCGCTCGAAGCCATGGCAGATTGCAGGATGTTGTATTTTTCGCTGAAGTCCTGAATCGGCCGGAAAAATCTCTGGCCATACTGGATGAAGGCTACGAGAACACCCAGGGTGGTTATGCTCGAGATCGGGTGCAGCACGATCCGCCCATGGCGGAAGCCCAAGTTAATCGTGGTTGTGACCACCTGGCTTAGGACCTGATTGCCCCCGAACCATATGACGCTGGCGATGGCCACGGAAGACAGAATTTCGACCACGGGATAGTAGACGGCGTGGGCCATGATGGCGTCTTTGTAGGCGTCCATATGGACCGCATTGACCTCGGAAAACTTGGCAAAAGCCCGCTCCTCCCGGTTGAAAAGCTGCACCACCGCCATGCCGCTCACGTGCTCTTGCAGATAGGCGTTGATCCGGGCAATGGCCACACGAATGCGGCGATAGGAGTCGCGCACCTTATCGCGAAAGGCCTTGGTTGCGTAGCCGATCGCCGGCAACACGGCAAAAGTAATAAGGGCCAGCTTCCAGTCCATCGAAAGCATGATCGCCACGATTCCGGCGAGCACGAAGACATCCTCGAAAATGGAGACCACACCGGAGGTGAACATTTCGTTTAGCGCATCTACGTCGGTGGTGACCCGGGTCACCAACCGCCCAACCGGATTCTTGTCGTAGAAGCCGATGTGCATTCTCTGCAGATGCCGAAAGATCTGGCTGCGAAGGTCAAACATGACCATCTGTCCGGTCCACTGCATGAGGTAAATCTGCAGGTACTCGAGCAGGAAGGCACAGACCAACAGGCCTACGTAGAGCCCTGCGATCTCGGCGATTCCCGTCAATGGGTTCTGGCTGAGAAAGGAATCGAAAAAAGAAGGTTTGTGGGTGGGCGCTAGGTACCGGTCGATCTCCACGGCAACCAGATACGGCCCCAGGACATCGGCCACCGCCTTGAAAAGGATTGCAATCAACGAGATTCCCACTCGCCATCGGTAGGGGCGGAGGTAGGTAAGCAGCCGCTTCATCAGCCGGCTGTCATAGGCTTTGCCTAAGACTTCCTCTTCCTGGTGGGAGGCCATGGGTTACAACTCAAAGATACCTTAAGAGGAATAGATGGGAGTAGAGAAGGCTAGGACGGAAAAGGTTTGGTACCGAAGTCACACCGTCATTCCCAGACGGGCACCTCAGCCTGATGGTTGGACCCTACGCCCGGTGTCAGGCAATCTTTCGCAGCACGAGGGCAGCATTCTTCGATCCGAATCCCACACAGTTACAAACGGCGTGCTCGATCTGAGCCTTGCGATCGACGTCGGGAACATAATCGAGGTCGCACTCCGGATCAGGAGTATCGAGATTGATCGTCGGAGGCACCCGGCCATGTTCCATGGCAATCATCGTCGCCGCAACACTGGCCGAGCCGCAAGCACCCTGGGCATGTCCGATCTGCGATTTCAGCCCGGACATCGGAATACGCTGCGCATGTTTGCCGAGGGCCAATTTTAGGGCACGGGTTTCCACGCGATCATTCATTTGCGTCGAGGTTCCATGCAGGTTCACATACTGCACGTCTTGCGGGCCGATGCCGGACTCTTGCAACGCCAAAGTGATGGCGCGCGCCGGCTCTTCCGGAGAGTCGGTCATGCGCACACGATGGAAGGCTTCACAGGTTGAGGCGTAGCCGCTGATCTCGGCATAAATTCGTGCGCCCCGGCGACGGGCGTGTTCGTATTCCTCGACCACGAACATCCAAGATCCCTCGGCCAGAACGAAGCCGTCGCGGTCGGCGGAAAAGGGACGGGAGGCACGCTCCGGCGCATGATTCCAGGACTGCGTCAGAGCGCGCAGCATCGTGTACCCTTTGATGATTCCTGGAGTGATCGTCGAATCGACTCCGCCCACCAGAAACATCGACTGCACGCCCGCCTGAATGTGCTGGTAGGCGTACCCGATAGCATCGGTCGAGGAGGTGCAACCCGCGGTGACAACGTGGCTGTAACCGCGGAAGCCGAAGCGCATGGAAAGCTCGCTCGGAATCGTCCCCATGGTCCCGCTGGGAATCGAAAAAATGCTCACCTGCTTCACATGACCGGAATGCCAGAGCCGGTATTGCTCTTCCGAGAATTCCTGCGCGCCACCGCCGGTGCCAAGGATTACTCCAATTTCGCGTTTCTCCTCGATCGACATCGCTGCCGGGTCGAGTTGGGCATCGCAGAGTGCCTCGGCCGAGGCGGCCAGGGCCAGGGGGACGACTCGGGACACGTGCTTGCGCTCGCGGGCTTCCGTCCATCGAAGTTCGTCGAAGTCAGGAATTTCACCCGCGATTTGTACGGGCAAGAGGGCGGGATCGAACCGGGTGATGCGCTTGACGCCCGACTTGCCGGCTAATACCGCACGGCAGAAGTCCTGCTTGCCCAGACCATTGGGACTGACGGCACCCATTCCAGTGATCACCACGCGAGGCAGCATAGAGTGTGAAAACGTTACTGCTTCGATGCCCTCCTAGTTTCGAATGTTCCCCGAGGCGAACTGACGGCGTGCCACCCCAGGGCAAAGGATCTGTTTATGGCTCGGCATTTCTCTTTTACAGAATACTAGCTTTTCTGCCCTCGATCCGGCTTGCTTTTCGGCCTGCGGTTTCGGCCTCAGCTGGGCACGCCCGACAGCCTGTACCCCTGAGATGCCCGGCTCGCCTTCCGAGTCACCGTAGGTGGCATAATCATCTCGATGGCACTCGGCCTGTACATCTCCCTCCCCTTTTGCCAGACGAAGTGCTCCTACTGCAATTTCGCCTCGAATGTCTTTTCCAGGGCGGTTTTCGCGCGGTACGTAGATCGAGTCTGCCAGGACATGACACGAGCAGCCACGGTCGCCGAGCAGATGGGCGGACATTTCGAACGCGCCGTAGACTCAATCTACTTCGGCGGCGGCACTCCTACTCTACTTGATATAACCCAGCTGGAGCAGCTGTTTTTCGCAATTTGGCAAAATTTCGAGGTTCAGGCGGGCGCGGAAGTCACGGTCGAATGCGCCCCCGGGACGCTCGGGTCCGCAATCATCGATGTTTTCGGGCGTCTGCACGTAAACCGCGTAAGCCTGGGGGTACAGTCGTTGGTCGACCGCGAAGCCGCCTCGGTAGGTCGATTGCACACTTGTCAGACGGTCTACGATGACATCGCCCGCTTGCGCTCGGCGGGAATTGCGAACATCAACCTCGATCTCATCGCCGGGCT
>DATJVZ010000354.1:0-6232 GCA_035501575.1 Terriglobales bacterium
CCGCCGCTGCCACATCAATTGGGTCATTTTGGACAGCGATTGGGAGGCAGAATTCTGCCGCGTCGCGGAGTCGCACCCCCGTGTAAAGGCTTACGTGAAGAATCACAACCTCTGGCTGGAGGTGCCGTACCGGTTTGGTTCGGAAACCCGGATGTACCGCCCGGACTTTATCGTGCTCGTGGATGATGGGCACGGAGATGATGATCCGCTCCATCTGATTGTGGAAATCAAGGGCTATCGCCGGGAAGATGCAAAAGAGAAGAAAGCCACCATGGAGACTTACTGGGTGCCGGGCGTAAACAACCTGGGGACCTATGGCCGCTGGGCTTTCGCGGAGTTCGCCGACGTGTACCGGATGGAAGCGGACTTCAAGGCGAAGGTGGAAAGCGGATTCAACAGGATGATCGAATCCGTCATGGCGCCGGAGGCGGTTGGGACGAATTAATCATGGTCAAGAAGCTCACGAAAACTGTCGATACATTTAAGCACGACGCTGATAAGAGGAAGAACATTCCCACTGCCGAATTTCAATCCGTGCTTCAGAGGGACCAGGAACTGCCCCGCCAGGTGAAGTATCCGCGCAACACAGACCTGGACCCGCAACTGGTTTGGCGTGGGAAGGATGAGCAGGACTGGTCGGACTTGGTGGTGAACGCCCCGCCGCTCTACATCCAGGAAAAGGTTCACCCCAAGGTCCTCATTGATGATTTGCTCCGCACCAGCAACGCGAGTGCGGCCGGGGTCAAGGGAACGAACTTCGATCTTTTCGCAGATTTCAACGGCATGCCCAAGGATGTGGACAGGACTGAGTTCTACCAGCACGACCAGAACTGGTCGAACCGCATGATCCTTGGCGATTCCCTCCAGGTCATGGCCAGCCTCGCCGAGCGCGAGGGGCTACGGGGCAAGGTGCAGTGCATTTACATCGACCCTCCTTACGGCATCAAATTCAACAGCAACTTTCAGTGGTCAACCACTAGCCGCGATGTGAAGGACGGTAACGTTGACCATATTACCCGTGAACCCGAGCAGGTGAAGGCGTTTCGGGACACGTGGCGGGATGGGATTCACTCATATCTGACTTATCTGCGCGACCGATTAACAGTTGCACGCGATCTTCTCACTGAGAGTGGGTCCGTCTTTGTGCAGATTGGCGATGTGAATCTACACCGCATACGAGCGTTGATAGATGAAGTGTTCGGCGAGGCAAATTTCATTGCGCTTATCGCCTACAACACCACCTCAGGGCAAACCTCGGACTATTTGGCGAATCCCAAGGATTACTTGCTCTGGTTTGCACGCTCGCTTGACGAGCTTAAGTTTCGGCAGCTTTACAGTGAGCGGTTATTCGATCCAGAAGATCCAGGACCGTGGCAGTTTGTGGAACGCGATTATAAGCGGCAACGACTCCGCGCGTTCCTCGACAGCGGCGGAGAACTCACGGAGGCCGGCGTCAGGATTGTTCGGCTTGGGGACGCTACTTCTCAGAGGCAAGGACGGTCAGCGGGGGAAACCTCCGCCATGGGATTCCCATTCACTCTTGAAGGCAGGGTGTTCCGACCATCAGGAACGCGCGGCTGGACGACCACGCTGGAGGGAATGAATAGGGCATCACGAGCAAGCAGGCTTGCAGCATCCGGGAATACCATGAGCGTCGTACGCTACTTCGACGAATTCCCGTACTTCCCGATAAACGCTTCGTGGGATGATACGGGCGTCGCCGGGTTCACTTCTAATAAGGTTTATGTCGTTCAGACCTCAACAAAGGTAGTCGAAAGGTGCATTCTCTTGGCAACCGGGCCAGGTGATTTAGTACTTGATCCTACGTGCGGTTCAGGCACAACCGCTTACGTCGCCGAGCAATGGGGCCGTCGCTGGATCACGATTGACACTTCACGCGTAGCGCTAGCGTTAGCGCGCGCCCGAATCATGGGCTCACGATATCCCTATTATCTGCTCGCTGATTCCCGCGAAGGGCAAGTCAAGGAAGCCGAAATCACCAAAACTGCACCAAGCTCGCAGCCGGTGCACGGAAACATTCGCCACGGCTTCGTTTATGAGCGCGTACCCCACATCACGCTAAAGTCCATCGCGAACAACGCGGAGATTGATGTCATCTGGGAGAAATGGCAGGTCACCCTGGAGCCGTTGCGCCGAAAACTGAACGCCACGATGAAACGGAACTGGCAGGAATGGGAAATTCCGTGCGCCGCCGAAGACCCCTGGGGCACGGACACCCAAGAGTTTTTCTATCAATTAAAGGCGGAACAAGAACACGGAGATCGAGCCAATTCCGAGAGGATCACCGAGTGCCTACACGCGATCAATCACAATCTCACTCGGAAGTACACGCTCAAGACTCTGCCGGAGCGCCCTTCAGACCCGTGGCCGGACGCCGCCAGGAAGCAGCACGACGACTGGTGGGAGGCGCGCATCTCCAGGCAGAGGGAGATTGATGCCTCAATAGCGGCCAAGGCCGAATCTGAATACCTCTTCGACAAACCTTACGAGGATAAAAAGGTGGTCCGCGTGGCCGGCCCGTTCACCGTCGAGAGTCTCTTGCCCCATCGCGTTTTGGGAGTGGACGAGAACGATGAACTGATTGACTCCCTTGCCGATTCCAAACTCGGTTACGGTGGGACGCAAGATTTTGTGCAGATGATTTTGGAGAACCTAAAGATCGCTGGGGTTCAGCAGGCCCACAAAGAAGACAAGATCGGCTTTACATCCCTTTCTCCCTGGCCCGGAAAGCTGATTTGTGCGGAAGCCCGATATGCGGAAGGCAACGGGAAATCCGGCATCGAGAAACGCGCCGCCATCTTCATCGGCCCCGAATTCGGCACGGTCTCCCGGCCCGACTTGGTAGAGGCTGCGCGCGAGGCCGGTGACTCGAATTTTGACGTTCTCATCACCTGCGCCTTCAACTACGACGCCCATTCGTCGGAATTCAACAAACTTGGCCGCATTCCGGTGCTCAAGGCCCGCATGAACGCCGACCTGCACATGGCTGAAGACCTTAAGAACACCGGCAAGGGCAATCTTTTTGTCATCTTTGGGGAGCCCGACATTGCCATCCTTCCCGTGGGCACGGATGGCAAACCCGGCCAGATTCGAGTGCAGATCAAGGGCGTAGATGTGTTCCACCCCAATACCGGCGAAGTCCTTAGTGACGGTGCTGAAGGCATCGCTTGCTGGTTCATTGACACCGACTACAATGAAGAGAGCTTCTTCGTCCGCCACGCCTATTTCCTGGGCGCCAACGACCCTTACAAGGCGCTCAAAACCACCCTGAAGGCGGAAATCAATCAGGAAGCGTGGGAGACGCTGCACAGTGATACCTCCCGCCCCTTTGATAAACCCAAGAGCGGCCGCATCGCGGTGAAGGTGATCAACCACCTTGGTGACGAAGTCATGAAAGTCTTCCGCGTATGAACGTGAACGCCAGAATCCTTTCGCAGCAGTAAAGAGATTAGTTGGGGGGCCAGAGATGCGAGATGCTTTGACCAGAGCGTTGCGGTGGCTGGCGCAATTTCTGCCCGCGACCAAGCGCAGATACTGGCGGCTTGCAGCGCAGGTGGGGGTTCCGTGTGCATTCGTTGTAGTTCTCGGAGCGTGCAGCTCAGTGGTTGATCCAGTGGTCACAACTTTCAACAATGCCATAGATCGCCTTCAGAACCAATCTGAAGACTGGCAGAAAACGCTTCAAGGGCTGCACTCTCAGCTCGTTCAGGAGGGCCAGTCCTCGTTGGCGAACGAGGTGCAGGGCGTCCTGAATCGCGGAATTGCCGCCGGGTCGATGGAAGCTCGCTGCGATACCCAATTTGTGGGGTCTGAGCTTGCTCAGGCTCTGCAGAATATCCTGGCGAAATACAGGCACCAGAGTCCACCCGGCGAACCGCCGAAAATCTGTAGCGTGGATCCAGTTGCGATTGACCTGGGGCTTTCGCCCGATCGGCGAGGAACGCTTAACATCTACGGCTTCAATTTTAGTGAAGACACAATCAATGTCTCGGTGGTTGACAAGAGTGGTAGCAGACGCAATCCTGGGCCCGGTACATTTAGCGTACCCTCAGAGTTCCTGGCGACCCTGAACATTCGGAACTACCCGTTTACTGCGACGAGCAAATACGTGATTTTCACGCTGAAAGGCGGCGAACCTGGAACGGTCGGCATTATCCATCCATCTGCCTGTGGGGGAGTGGGGCAGCCGTGCTGTTCAGAGAGTCCCTGCTCTGACGGTTTGGGTTGCTTGGGCGGAATTTGCACGACTTGCCCCGGCCCGCAGGAAGAGGGACGTATAACGTTTGAACGCGACGACTTTGCGGGCAACAATCTCGGCGGTGTCAACGAAGACCGCACGTACGCGGGGGTCTGCGATAATGGCTTTCAAAGAGACGGTCTTGCTGAGTCCCATCTGCAGATCACAGGCACATGCGATAAATGCACCGCGACGGCACGCTGGACGAGTCCGGCTGCAAACGATTGTAGGTTGACAGTGCACTTCCACACTCCCGGCGACTTGTTTAAAGGCGTCCACGTCCACATAAAAATGACGGAGTCGAAGCCGATTCCCCAAGGTTGTCCTTCGCCATAAATAGCAGGTTTGTCTTGACCCGTGAGGACTGGGCAGTGCTCTGTGAGCCCCGCAAGATTTTCGTCATACGTTGCGGGAAGGATACCATCGCTGTGTAACCCATTGATCTCAGCACCAGTTCGGCCCAGTGCCGCTTTGCTACTGATTCTGCTATTGCCGTCACGGAGTAATAGGGATCATGCCTCTGGATTTCCGCATCGCCGACACCTTTACCGATAGCCTGGCGCGCTTGACCGGCGACGAGCAAAAACTCGTAAAGACCACCGCCTTCGATCTGCAACTCAAACCTGCAAATCCTGGAATGCAATTTCACAAGCTCGACAAGGCCAAGGACAAAAACTTCTGGTCGGTACGGGTTGGCGCTGACTTGCGCCTCATTGTCCATAAATCTGAAACCAGCCTATTGCTGTGCTACGTCGATCATCACGATAAAGCCTATCAATGGGCGGAGAGACGGAAGCTTGAAACGCATCCCAAGACGGGCGCGGCCCAGTTGGTGGAACTTCGGGAAAGAATTAAGGAAATCACCGTTCCCAAATACGTCGAGGGAATCCAAGCGAAGCTGCCGCTCGAAAAGCGGCCTTTGCTCGCCAGGGTTTCCGATGATGACCTGCTTGGCTACGGCGTGCCCGACGAGTGGCTTGCCGACGTGCGGACCGCCAACGAGGACTCGATTCTCGAAATAGCGGGGCATTTGCCGGCCGAGGCAGCAGACGCAGTGCTCAACCTCGCAACCGGCGTAGTGCCCGCCGTTCCCGAACCTGTGGTTCCCGGCGCCGATCCGTTCGCCCACCCTGATGCCCAGCGACGGTTTCGTACGATGGCAAACGTCGAGGAACTGGCACGCGCCTTGGAATATCCCTGGGAAAAATGGACCATTTTCCTCCATCCCGCGCAGCGGCAATTGGTGGAGAGGGACTATAACGGCCCCGCCCGCGTCGCCGGCTCTGCCGGTACCGGCAAAACGATTGTGGCGCTCCATCGCGCCGTCTTCCTGGCTCGCAGCAATCCCGATTCCCGAATTCTGCTGGCTACCTTTTCTGAAACCCTCGCGAACGCCCTGCGTACGAAGCTGCGGCGACTCATCAGTAACGAACCGCGGCTTGGTGAGCGACTGGAAGTGCACGGAATCGACGCCATTGGCCAACGCCTTTGCGAGTTAAACGCCGGGCGGCCCAACCTCGTTTCAGGCGAAATCTTGCGTCAGCTCATCGACGAGGCGTCCAAGACGGCTGACCACAAGTTCAGCCTGCATTTCCTATTAACGGAGTGGGAGCAGGTGGTGGATGCGTGGCAACTCGATTCTTGGGAGGCTTACCGCGACGTTACTCGGTTGGGGCGCAAGACCCGGCTGGCGGAGAAACCGCGCCGTCTGCTCTGGTCCATATTCGAGCACCTCCGAGCCAGCCTCAAAACCCGCGAGCTGATCACGCGAGCCACTATGTTTACGCGGCTCGTATCCAGCTTGGCCGCAGTCAAGAATCCGCCGTTTGATTTCGTGGTAGTGGACGAGGCCCAAGACATCAGCGTAGCCCAACTGCGCTTCCTCGCCGCTCTCGGGGGTGGCAGGCCGAACAGCCTCTTTTTTGCCGGAGACCTTGGGCAACGTATCTTCCAGCAACCTTTTTCGTGGAAGTC
>DATJVZ010000355.1:0-4346 GCA_035501575.1 Terriglobales bacterium
TTCCCAGGTAACCCCAGTGGCATCGTTCGCTCGAACTCTCCGTGCTTACAGTGGCGGGGCCGTGCCGGATTTTCACCGGCTTCCCTGTTCACCAACCAGTGATTCTTATAAGCCAGGTTCGATATTCAAGTCAACGTTTAAGTGCCACGGGAACGTAAAACCGGTCGACAACTAGATCGGGCTTGTAGATCCCAACCCGCTGGCAACGATTGACTTGCCGTCGCAGCGCGACATAACATGGCGGCGCGCTATGTTCCCGCAAAGATGATCGGTCAAACTATCTCGCACTACCGCATCCTGGAAAAACTAGGTGGCGGAGGCATGGGAGTAGTGTATAAGGCCGAGGATATTCGGCTGGACCGATTTGTCGCCCTCAAGTTTTTGCCTGACGATGTCGCCAAGGACCCGCAAGCGTTAAGCCGTTTTCGCCGCGAAGCCAAGGCTGCGTCGGCGCTGAATCACCCTAACATCTGCACCATTTACGACATCGGCGAGGAGGACGGACAGTCCTTCATTGCCATGGAATTTCTCGACGGCGTGACCCTGAAGCACCGGATTGGCGGTCGGCCTTTGGACGCCGAAACCCTGCAATCGCTGGCCATCGAGATCGCGGATGCGCTCGATGCCGCCCATGCCGCCGGCATTGTGCATCGTGATATCAAGCCCGCAAACCTATTCGTAACCCGGCGCGGACACGCCAAAGTCCTTGACTTCGGGTTAGCCAAGGTCACTGCTGAAGGCAAGCCGGAAGGGATTGAACCTTCCGCAGCAACGCTCGGCTCAAGCGCCAGCCACTTAACCAGTCCAGGTACTGCGGTTGGAACCATCGCCTACATGTCTCCCGAGCAAATTCAGGCCAAGGAGCTGGATCCTCGCACGGACGTGTTCTCCTTTGGGGCAGTACTCTATGAGATGGCCACGGGCGCTCCGCCCTTCCGTGGTGAGAGCTCGGGGTTGATTTACGAAGCCATCCTGAACCGTGCCCCGGTATCTCCGTTGCGCCTAAATCCTGACCTCCCGCCCGAACTCGAGCGAATCATCAATAAGGCTCTGGAAAAGGATCGCGATTTGCGTTACCAGTCAGCAGCCGAAATGCGCGCCGACTTGAAGCGCATGCGCAGGGACTCGAGTTCCGGCAGGATCCCTGTTCCCGAGCCGAGCGGAGCACAGCCAGCGGTTCCGGCGGCAACTACTCCTACTAGTGCAACGCCAACGCCCGGAAGAAAATTCCTCGGAGTCACCGTTTTAGCCATCTTTGCCCTGCTTGCCGCTGCACTTGCGGCGTACGAACACTGGCATCGCCCGGCATCTCCATCCGGGCCGGCCCAAATCGTGCAAATCAGCCATTGGAACAAGCCCATGGACCGCGCCACCCTCTCGCCCGACGGACACACGGTGGCCTTTACATCCCCCGCCGCTGGCGTGTTCCAGGTTTTCGTTATGCTCTCCTCCGGTGGCGATCCTCTGCAAATCACCAGCGATGAAGGTGACAAGCAGGTGGCCAGTTTTTCGACGGACGGGGCCGAAATTTACTACCGCCGCACTTTGGGAGAATACGAGACCTGGGCCGTTCCCACGTTGGGTGGATCTCCGCGCCGGGTCGTATCCGGCTTTGCCGTGGCACCCTCGCCCGACGGCAACTCGATTTTCTATCTAAAAGGCGATACTCAGGCCATCTTTCGCGCGAATAAGTCAGGGCTGGGGGAAGAAGAGGTGTACACCTTCAACCCGTCCGGAGACCAGCCCGTGGGGATCCTCCCTTACTCGGATGGGAAGACTTTACTGGTGGCTGCCCGAAAGGCTGCACTCGGAAAAGTGTGGCTCTACAAAGTCACTCTGGCCCCGCGCGCTGCCGACGATTTAGGGGAGGCGCCTGGTGTGATCCGTGGCTGGAGCGAACCGGGAGGATCTGTTCTTCTCAGTCGAACGGTCAACGGACTCACGAACATTTGGAAGTACTCGCTAGCCGACAAAACTCTGGCTGAAGTCACATTTGGGCCCGGGCCCGATGAATCACCCATGCTCGACCCTACCGGCAAGGGGATTTACTACGTGAATGGCAAGTCATCCGGCGCGCTGGTGGCTTATCACGTGGGATCCAAGGAGTCAGCAGAAATTGTCCCCGAAAACGCTACCCAGCCGGCCATCTCACCGGACGGTAAGCGCGTCATGTACATAACGCTGCCGGAAAAGGGGCGATCCGAACTTTGGGTCTCGGGTATCGACGGCAGCAACAAGACGAAGTTGGCTTCGGCCCCCGACCTTTCAACCGGGGGTTGGTTCGCTGACAGTTCCAAGCTCGGATTCTCTGACAACAACAGCGCAGGGGATGCGGGCCGCGCGTATGTGGTTGGCGCCGACGGCAGCGGCCTTCGGGAGATTCCAGTACCTGCGAGATTCGTCTTCACGGTGCTCTGGGGAGTAGACGGAAACACGGTGTACATTGGCGGGTCTCCCAAGAGCAGTCCCTCGAATGTCACCACCTGGAAGGCCAGCTTAGAGGGCGGTCCGACAGAGGTCCTGGCAGAGGGTTGCGGGATGGCATCGGACATTTCTCCGGATGGAAAATATCTGCTCAGCACAGATTTCACTGGTCAGAAGGTTGGGGTCTCCGAGGTCTCGCTCGCGGAGAAGAAGTGCACGCAACTTTTGCCGGGAGTCACAACTTTTAACGCTGTGTTCGCGGCCGACCACAAGTCTTTCCTGTATGCCGTGGCATCCCGCGGAGAGGTTGCCATTCACCGCCAACCTTGGCGCGATGGCAAATTAGCCGGTCCCGATCAGGTCGCGCTCAAAGTTCCGTTCGCTTTCAGTTTGAACTACTCGGGGAACGGCTATGACTTTTCTCGCGATCTGTCCACCGTCGTGTACGCCCGTCCTGGAGGGCAAGCTGATCTTTACCTTCTTAGTCAGAAGTGAGTAGCCCGTCCGGCCGTCTGTTTGCGATCTTTCCTTACCCGTAGCCACCCGCATTGCGTCCCCACTTTTGCACATGCTTTTAAGACGTTGTGGTAACACAAATCGCTTGACGCCTCACGATTAAACTGTCGCGATGCCTGAACCGAAGATGGGATCCGGCAACACCAAGCTGGAGGAATCAATGTTAGCGAATCGCTTAGGAATTCTTGCAGGGCTCTCCCTTTGTATCTTGCCGGCCATGGCGCAGGTATCGCAGGAATCTACCACTCCGCTCACCAGCGCGGCAGGGCCCCTGCTCGAGCACCGACCGATGAAGTTTCACCGGGTGCGCGTCGACGCTACGGTAGAAAGCGAAAACTGGAGCGGATACGCCGTGACCGGGACTGGTTTCACCAAGGCCCTGGGCTCATGGACGGTCTCGACCGTCAACTGCAGAACCACTCCGAATACTTATGCCGCGTTTTGGGTGGGAATCGACGGATATTCCTCCGCTACCGTGGAGCAGACTGGGACGATCGCAATTTGTGAAGGCACCAGGGCCATCTATTATGCCTGGTACGAATTTTACCCCGCAGGTTCGGTTGAGATCACCAGCGTACCGATATCTCCCGGCAACAAGATATCGGCGGAAGTCAGTTACAACGGTACGGAATTCACGACCACGATCACCAACGAGACTACGGGAGCCTCCTTTAGCAAGAGCGCCAGGGTCCGGGGTGCGGCGCGGTCGTCCGCCGAGTGGATAGCCGAGGCACCTTGTTGTACGAGCTCCGGCGGCATATTGCCTCTCACCGACTTCGGCACTAGCTCTTTTGGCGAGGAGTACACGGCGACCGAAACCTCGACATCAGGAGCAATCAGCGCTTTCGGCAGCGACGTGCAGGAGATCGTCATGGTCAGCAGCGGTGGGGCAAACGAAGCAGTCCCCACATCTCCCACCGATAGCGGCACGAGCTTCCGGGTCAACTGGAAATCTGAGTGACGCACTGGTGTTTCGATCTGTCCTAGGGGGCCTGCTGGAGGTGGTGGACCTCCAGGAGGCCTCTTTTGGGCCCGTATTGACCCCATCGCGATCGGCAATCTTCCCCGATTGAAATGCGGCGACATTTCCCCAGCGTTCGGGAAAATTTAGTCAAGGGAATGATGGGCTGGTTCTTCGGAGCAGAGTTTAGGAAATAGCAGCCATGTGCCCGAGGCGCAACCGAATTGAAACTTGGCGGCCTCGGACAAATTACTCGGCTCACTCATGGATTCGGCAATCCTACCGAGTACGGCCTTTGGGCTGCGGCAGGATTATTGAATCAATGTGTCTTCTTCCTCTACCGCCGGGATCACCACGGCTGCGGCGACGCGATCTCCCGGTTCGAGCTGCAACAACCTGACACCTTGGGCGGCGCGGCCGGATTCGCGGATGGTGCCCGAATCCA
>DATJVZ010000356.1:0-5214 GCA_035501575.1 Terriglobales bacterium
TCGCCTGGACATTGCCGAAGAGCGCGATCGGAGCCGTTTCGGTCATGCCCAACCCGGTGACGGTCAGAATCCTGTGGCCCACGGCCTCGACCGCCAGCCGCTCCAGATCAAACCAGGTCGCCGGCTGCATGGAAGCGGCGGCATACCAGAGAAACTTCAACCGCCGGAAGAAATGCTCCCGAAATGTGCGATCGGACTCGAGGTGCGGGATCAACAGTTCATAGCCTCGGGGCACATTGAAGTAGATGGTCGGTGCCACTCGCCGCAATAGCTCCAGACTCTGGCGGAACAATGCCGCAGTCGGCTTCCCGGGATCGATATAGAGAGTCCCGCCATTGTGCAGGATGATGCTGAAATTGCTGTTGCTGCCCGCCGTGTGGTTCCACGGTGCCCAATCCACCATGACCGGCGGTTCTTCGGTCAGACAGGGCGCCACCTGCCGCTTCATCTGCGAGTTGGAGCAAATCATGCCATGGGTATTAATCACTGCTTTCGGCATCCCGGTCGAGCCCGAGGTAAAGAGAAACTTGGCGATGGTTTCCCGGCCGACTCGTGCGGCCGCGGCGGCAACCGCACTCTTCCCCCGGCCGTCCCCCGAGAGCGACCTCAGGTCGCGCATATTCGAAGATGCCGCCGAATTGCGAAGGGCGATGAGCGGAACGTCAGGGTCGAGAGCCTGCTCGATGGCGCGGCGATAGAGAACCCCATCGTCGATGACGACAAGTCCAGGCGTCAACAAACGAAACGCGTGAGAGAGCTTGATATAATCGGTGCTTTGGAGCGCGTACGCGGGGGCGATGGGGGCAACAGGAATTCCAACGTAAAGCGCAGCCAGCATGATCAAGGCATGATCGATACCGTTCGCGGCGAGGATTGCCAGGGGACGGTTGGGACTGAGCCCGCAGCCGAGTATGCCTTCGGCAAGAGCCAGAGCCTCCTCGCGAGCCTCGGCGTAGCAGATGCTCCGTTCCTCGGTGCCCTTCTGCTCGACCAGAAACGTGCGATCGGGGGCTTCGCTTGCCCAATAGTCCAGCCAGGCGCCCACGCGATGGTCGTACTCCGCCAACGGCTCCCGGGAGCACATCCGGAAGGTCCCGTCGGTCTGTCGGGTCACTTCGACGTCCGACGAAAAGAAGCGGACAGGCCGCAAGGGCGCAGGATCGGCACCTGTTCTCGCGTTCCGTGCACTCAAGGCCTACGAAGCTTACTCGATGGAATTCGTGATCGCAAGGGGAGGCTCGGCCTGTTTACCTCTTAGACGGGATATCGGTCGGAACCACACATGAATCGAGCCAGGGCACCAGCATCGAGCCGCACGGGCAGGCGCAACGAATCCCCCATGGAGGTTTATGACGAGCCGGGCCATTTAATTCGGCGCGCTCAGCAAATCGCCGTGTCGATGTTCCACTCGACCATGGGCCACCGCATGACACCGGTCCAATATTGCGTACTGCGAGTTCTGGAGGAACATCCGGGAATTGACCAGGTCACTCTCGCCAGATTGTGCGCCCTCGATACTTCGACCGCCGCCGACTTGGCAGTGCGTCTCGAAGAACGTGGCCTGGTGCGCCGGATGATGCCCCTGAAGAGCAAGCGCTTTCGCCTGCTTCATTTGACGCCTGAGGGAGCCATGCTGTTGAAGAAGCTCGTTCCCTCGAGCCGACTGCTGGCCGACCGTTTGCTGAAAGCACTGAGCAAGGAAGAACAGAAGATCTTTCTACAGCTGCTTAAGAAATTCGTGCATTTGAACAATGAGGAAAGTCGCGCCCCGCTCGACCGCAGATTCGCAGACTCGCGCCGGAACAGCTCCCCTTCATCCGCGAGTTGAATCCGGGTTCGATTCTGCTTTTCCTGCGAAGCGTTCTTTCACCTCTTCTGGAATCGGTCGTGATTCGAACTCCTCTCGATCGCCATGCGGGTGCACGACCCAGACGCGCGTCTCGAAGCACTCGACCGCTAACACGTCGCCTCTCATCAGGCGATGCTGCACGACAAAGCTGCTGTTTCCCCACTTCGCAACCGACGACTCTACCACTACGTCATCGCCAAAGCGGGATGGCTTCAGGAATCGCGCCTTGATGTCGACTAGCGGAATCCCGTTCATGGCGTATGACTTCATCATCTTGCGTTTGGAGAGTCCGGCCCGCTCAAACAGGGCTCTCGTCGACGCATCAAAACACTCGAAATAGCGAGGAAAATAGACGATCCCTCCCGGATCACAATCCCCCCACTCAATGCGTACGGTTCGTCGATTGGTCAGCATGAAAACCTCCGCACGGTCAGAGTTCTCTTCGATCCAGCACCCGACAAGGCTTCAGGACGGTTGCGTTGTGGGTTAGAGGCCAGAAGCGAGCCCGGCTCTCGAACCTTTGCCACGGAAACATGCGCGGATCTGGAGCATCGGCACATAGCGGCTATGCGAAAACACCTATCATAGGCGACTCGGAAACCGTGGACCGTGTCAGGAAAAGGAACACGCATTCCCGTAGGGGTTGGGCCCTGATCCTTGACGACCGCCAAAACACCCGGGCTGATGGTCATGGGCATCTCACGCTCGAGGATCGCGGTGTGCTTTAACCTCGGGATCGAGCCGGCGGAATGTCGGGCCGTGGTCGGATGGGTATTCGACTTCAGGCTGACCATAGGCAGGCGAAGCTCATGCCCTGTGATCCCACTCGGTGAAAGTCGAACGCTCCGCTGCCAAGCGCTCGATAAGCGCCGCCGGGCGCCAATAGTGGCCGAGCCTTTGATGGTAGTGAGCGATGCGCTCGGCAACGTGGCCGAGTCCGAGTGTATCGGCGTAAAACATCGGGCCGCCCAGCCAACGGGGAAACCCGTAGCCGCTGGTCCAAACCACGTCGATATCGGACGCGCGGGCTGCAATGCCTTCATCAAGGACGATGGCCCCGACATTGATCAGAGCCAGGATGCATCGCTCGACGATTTCTTGGTCGCTGATCTCTCGCCTCCGGATTGCTCGCTCCGCAGAGAGCGCTTCGATCAGTTTCGTGACGTCCGGATCCGGCAACGCCTCGCGGCCGCCGTTCTCGTAGCGATAAAAGCCGCGACCTGTCTTCTGGCCCAGCCTTCCGAGTTGCGTAAGGCGATCGGCGATCACAAAGTAAGGATCAGGACGGCTTTCCCGCTGGTAAAGCTGGATACGCGCCTTGGTACCTACGTCGTTCCCCCCCAGATCGCTCACCCGCTGTGGTCCCATAGCGAAGCCGAAGGTCTCGAGCGCCAGGTCGACCTGGCTCGGTGAGGCTCCTTCCAACAGCAACTGCTCGGCTTCCCGGAAATAGCCGTCGAGCATCATCCGGTTGCCGATGAAGCCGAAAGCATCCCCGGCGACAACCGGAATTTTCTTGAGCATTTTCGCGACCTGCAGCGCCATAGCCAGCGTTTCGGGGGACGTGCCGCCACCACGCACGATTTCGAGCAGCTTCGTAACCTGGGCCGGGGCAAAAAAATGCAGACCGGACACCCGATTGGGATGCGTAGTCGCGCGGCCCAACTCGGTGACGGAAAGCGTGGAAGTATTGGTGGCGAGCAGCCGCTGGGGAGGCAACATCGCATCGAGCGTGGACAATACTTGCTTCTTGAGATCCATGTCCTCGAACACCGCCTCGATGACCAGGTCGGCCTGCGCCGCATCCGCCAGGGCTAAACTGCCGGTGATTCGGCCAATTCTCTCATCGGCGATCGCCCGAGTGATGCGGCCACGTTGTACGCCGGATGCGTAGATTCGATGAATCGCGCCTCGACCACGAGCCAAGGCGGCCTCCGCGTTATCGATCAGGATCACCTCCCGACCGGCATCGGCAAAGGCGACGGCGATGCCGCTGCCCATGGTTCCCGCACCAATGACCGCGACGCGCTTGATTTCCGCTTCTGTCGGCTGGGTGATTCCTTTCACCTTGCCGGACTCGCGCTCGGCGAAAAACACGTGGCGTAGTGCCTGGCTTTCGCGCGTGGCCAACGACTGTTGCGCCAGAACCGACTCGACCGCCACGCCTTCGGAAAACGGCAATCGCGCCGCCTGGATCGCCTTGACTACCAGGGTCTGGGTGGTTCGCCCCTTCAGGGTTCGGGCATTAGCGCGTAACGCCTCCGTGATGCCGGCCTCCTCGAAGCCGTCGTGTCGGACGGTGCGGGCGGACGTCGGCCGCGGACCTAGTCCGTCCTCGATCAGACGACGACAAAACTGAAGTGCGCCCTCGAGCAGATTACCCTCGACGACCTCATCTACCAGGCCGAGAGCTTTGGCATCCTCGGCGGCAATGGGTACTCCGGACAGGATCATATCCAACGCCGCACGCGCGCCGATCAGCCGGGGCAACCGTTGCGTGCCACCGGCACCCGGAATGATACCGAGTGTGATCTCAGGCAACCCGAGTCGCGCGTTCGTCTGTGCCACTCGATAGTGACACGCCATCGCCAGTTCGAGGCCGCCACCCAACGCCATGCCGTGGATGGCAGCAACGACGGGAATGCGTATTCCCTCGATCGTCGCCTGCACGCCTTGCTGGGTGGGTTCTTTGATCGGGCGATCGAACTCGGTGACATCCGCACCCGCACTAAACAGATTGCCCGCCGAGCGAATCAGCAGGATCTTGATATCCGAACGATCGGCCGCCCGGGTCACGACATCGGCGAGACCGGCTCGTACAGCATGGTTGATAGCGTTGACCGGAGGATTCTCCACTCGGATTACGCCGATCGAACCAACCTCCTCGAAGGTAACGGCCTGGGACAAGGCGCAAACTCCGTCATCGTGCGTAGTCAAATTTGAGGGCGTTCCGTATACTGAACGTTGCGCGTCTGGATTGTAGCATGCTAGCCGATTTTGGGAGCGAGGGATGAGACAGAGGAGTCTGGAGGATTTATTAGAGAGCGTCGGAAGTCCGGTGAAGTTGTTGCGCAATTCGCCGATCGGCGCCTACGTGTATCCGGTTGTGCCCGGCGAATATTCGAATTGGCGTGACGAACAACGCGCCTGGCGGGAGAGCGCGGTTCTCTTCGATCAGTCGCACCACATGGCCAACATTTACGTCGAAGGTCCCGACGCTCTCAAGCTGCTCTCCCATCTCGCGACCAATAGCTTCCGAACATTCCCGGCCAACCGTGCGAAGCAATTCGCTCCCTGCAGCTACGACGGCTTTGTGATCGGCGATGGCATTCTTTTTCACCTCGAGGAACAGCGGCTGGTCTTCG
>DATJVZ010000357.1:0-3897 GCA_035501575.1 Terriglobales bacterium
GGAAGCAGCGGGTGTTCCTGTTCCGTTAACCGCCGAGTTGCAACAGCTCTGGTCGCCGATTCTCGATTCGAGCCGGCCGCTGGCAGTGTGCATCGCGACTCCTTCGACAAGTTCCTCAAGCGCGGGGACGGCGAGCGGTGCGTTTCTTCTGGGGCAATTCCTGGCATCGCGCAAACAACATCTGCTTCTAACGCGCGGCGACCTGCTCTCAATGCCCGAAATCATGATGGACAACGTTGTCTTTGTCGGGCCCGTTGCGGGAAATCACCAGATCGAGGCCGTTCCAACCGATCAGCCCATCGCTCTGGAACCAGGCGGCGTCCGGAATCGGAACCCTCGCCCTGGCGAGCCGTCATTCTTGACAGATCACGCGGCTCAAGGATCCGGGGATACGGATGAAGCCTACGCTTTGATCAGTCATACTCCAGGGCTGTATGGCAACGGCGATATCCTTTCTCTGTCGGGCAACCGAATCTCGAGCGTCATGGCTGCGGTCCAGGCACTGACGGACGCCACCCTGGCCCGAACCGTGGTTTCGCACCTTCGAACTCCGAAAGGGAACGTGCCGCGGTATTTCCAGTTGGTACTGAAGGTCAAGTCGATGGATGACATGCCAGTTGATATTGCCTACGTCCTCCACCGTGAAGTGTCTCAGGCGCGCCAGACTGCCGTGGTGGCCTCACGGTGACCGCAGGGTAGAGGGTCTGGAGTGTGTTGACGCGGGTCCCGGCGCCGGTTGTGGGGACCAGCGGCGCGGCCCGCGCCTTCACATTACTGAGCTACGGTAGCTTGAATTTCCGGGAGGAACAATGCCATCGCGGTCATGTGCCGGTCACGGCCACGGTGTCCGCATCGTGCTAGCCACTCGCCACCATCGCGGCGCCCCGAACTGGCTGGTGTCGTAGGCTCAGCCGGTCACGGCTCGGTCACTATCCTGAAGTTGACTGGAGAAGTGGCCGGCATTTGGTGGATTCATGCTAAACTCCTGCAATCTGCGCGGCGGTGCCTACCGACCCGGGAGCCCAGGCCGCGTAGAGGCCGGGAAGGAAATCGGGAATGCTTCTGCAGAACGTGATTGGGGATGCGCTCAACGAGACCGAATGGGCGTTCCCGCTGGCGGAGTGTATCCATATCGGCGGGTTTGCAATAGGGGTTGGATCGATCGCACTCGTGGATTTCCGCATGCTCAACTTGGGCCTGCGCCATCAGACCTCCGCCACGATACTGAGGTACACCGAGCTGTGGACCGTAATCGCTCTGGTGTTCGTGGTGTTCTCGGGGTTTGCGTTGTTTTCTTCCATGCCGGGCATTTACCTGCACAATCTGGTCTTTCCGGCCAAGATGCATATCCTGCTCGCGGCAATCATCTTCAACTTCACGGTCCACAGAAAAGTGGCTACTATGGAGAATCCGCCGCCTCTGCTGAGCAAGGTAGTGGCGACGGTGTCCCTTCTGCTGTGGGTGTCCATCGTGTTTGGCGGGATTTTCACCGGTTTTCTGATATAGAGGCTATCGGACGTGGACATCTCCCACTCTCTCGAGAATATTCAATTTCTCTCTGATTTCGCCGATTCAGTGCTGGTATACCCGATCGTGCTGTCGACCCATCTGACGTGCATCGCACTGTTTGGCGGCATGATCTTCGCGACGAACCTGCGCCTTTTGGGGGTGGCCTTTAAAGGTCTGACGATTACCGAGATGGTGACCTCCCTCCGGCCGTTCAAACGCGTGGGGGGAACCATCATGATCTCGGCGGGCCTGCTCTTGGCAACCTCCGAAGCTACCAAATACGCCCCCAATCCTTTCTTCTGGTGCAAGATGTTTATTCTGGGCCTGATCGGTCTGCACGGTCTGGTCTTCCGACCTCTGATTTATAACCGGACGGAAGAACTGGATCGATCTCCGGTCATCCCGGGTTACGTGAAGGTCGCTGCGATTCTGTCACTGACTCTCTGGACAGCCATGTTTACCATGGGGAGACTCATCGCCTATTGGGAATCATAGGTCTTTGCTCGATCCCGAGTGAGACCGCCTTAACGAAACGAACTCAATGACTAACCGAACCGTATTAATGAAAGCCACGGAACCCGTTGGTCCACTCCTCCGGTTGCTTCGGCCTTTCCGGCGACGCATGAGTTCTGAGTGGCTCTCGCTATCGCTTGTCTTTTTCCTCGCTACGATAACGCGTGCCCAAGGTAACTACGAAGTACAAGTGTATGGCTCCGAGATGGTGCCGCCCTCACGCACCATGGTCGAGCTGCACTCCAACTTCACCTTCGAGGGATCCAAGACTACGGTGGATGGAGTCTTGCCCGACGAACACGCTCTACACGAAACCATCGAAATCACGCAAGGGTTCACCAGTTGGTTTGAAACCGGATTCTACATTTTCATGAGTTATCGCTCCGACCAAGGCTACCAATGGGTGGGCAATCATATCCGGCCGCGCGTGCGGATCCCCGAGGCGTGGCATTGGCCGGTGAACGTGAGCCTTTCCACCGAGATCGGCTACCAGCGCCGTTCCTTCTCTCCGGATACCTGGACGTGGGAGATACGGCCGATCATTGACAAACAGATCGATCGCTGGTATTTCTCATTGAATCCTTCGGTGGACCGGTCGTTTCACGGGCTGAACGTGAACAAAGGCATAACGTTTGCGCCGAATGTGAAGGTGAGCTACGACGTTACTAAGCGGGTTTCGACGGGTGTCGAGTATTACGGCGACGTGGGAGCGATCACCGGCTTCGACCCCCTAAGGGACCAGCAGCAGGCGATTATGCCGGCCATCGACTTGAATCTCGGGCCTAATTGGGAATTTAACTTTGCCACCGGCATCGGACTCACCGGAGGCACCGATCATTTGCTGGTGAAAATGATTTTGGGCCGTAGGCTCAAGTTCGGGAAGAGTTAGGCATCGCGGGCGGACTAGGGCAAGCGCTGGGGTGCCCGAATTTGTTGCCAGCCTTCACCGCTAAGCGATTCGAGAAAGGCCTTCAGTTCCGCTTTGGCTTCGGCATCGAGGAAGAAAGGCGCTATGCGCGAATCGAGGTGCCAGCTCGGCTGCCCGCCCTTGCGGTAGAAATCCAGCACGTCATCCAGCGTCTTGAACCGGCCGTCGTGCATGTAAGGTCCGGTGTGGGCCACTTCGCGCAGCGTGGGAATCTTGAATTTACCCTCGTCGCGGTGCTTTCCGGTGATGCCACCCAGGCCTAGGTCGGGAATCGTTTGTTCCGGGCCAATGCCGAGGCTGGCGAACTTCTCGTTGGTGAAGTTGTAGCCGCTATGGCATTCGGAGCATTCCCCGGAACGTTCGAAAATATCAAGCCCCTTTTTCGCCTGCGCGCTGAGCGCGTGTTTGTCGCCTTTCACGAACCGGTCGTATGGCGAGTTGCCGGAGAGGATGGTCCGCTCGAACGAGGCGATGGCTTTGGCGATGCGGTCGAAAGAAACCTGCGAATCGCCGAAGGCCTTTTCGAAGAGCGGACGATAGCCGGCGATGTTCGACACGACCTCGACCACGGACTGCGCTGAGGTGCCCATCTCGTCCGGGGCAGTCACCGGGCCGGAAATCTGTGCTTCCAGTGTCGCAGCGCGTCCGTCGAGAAACTGGCTTTGTCCGTAAGCTCGATTGATGATGGTGGGCGCTCGCCTGCGTAGCGGTTTGCCGGTGACGCCGATAGGCGCCGGATCGCCTCCGGCAAAGGCATGGCTGGGGGGATGGCAAGTGGCGCAAGAAACCTTGCCATTAGCCGAGAGACGAGGATCGAAGAACAGATACTGGCCCAGTTCGACACGCGCCGCTGAGTACGGATTGTCAACCGGCCAGTTTACGAACGGCAGGCCAAGGGGAGTTGCCGGAGGCTCGTCCGCCGAAAGCCCCGGTCCCGGAGCCGCGCA
>DATJVZ010000358.1:0-3732 GCA_035501575.1 Terriglobales bacterium
GAAAATTGGCGTCGTGCTGCAATCCATAACGTTTGGCATGTCTGATTCTCCTTATCTGTCGGGCAAAGGACAGAAAGGAGACCATTCGCGCCGGTCTCTTCGCTGCCCATTGCCGAAAACGGTTGAAAAGATTTCGGCCAGGCAGCGAAATCGCCGGGCCTGCGAGTTGGTTTCTGGTTAGACCATAGTTCCGGTTACGGGACGTGAGGTTCCGACTGTTTGCGGCCGCCAGTGGTGGTTGAAAGCTCGCTTCCGCTTGCTACAAAACCACCGCAGCCTTCGCAATTGGAACCAACACCACTCTCCCCATGCCCACAGCCCGCAGAGCAGGCCGATCACGAAGAGAGTCACTGTCGCCGCCATCACCACATCCGCGATGTTGAGCGGCGAATATTGGAAGTACATGCGAGTCTGATCGAAGAGTTGATACCCGACGATCACCCCGCCGACTCTGCTCACGGCGAAAAGCCACGGTTTGAAATGTGTCAAGAACCGCTGCTTCACCATTTCTCTTCCTCCTTTTCTGTCTACAACCAGAACAGACAGGAGGACGCTCGCGCGGCTCTCGTCGCTGTCCCGGTCGAAAACGTTTTAGGTTCCCGGCCAGGTTCGCGAAAGAACCGAGCCAGCACTCATCCACAATCAGCTTGTGGATTGCTCACTACAGACCAACGTCTGTGATGAAAGCCGTGTGCTATGAACTCCACCTACGCTGCCCCCTTTCTCGTGACTGCTTCCCGCTTCAACTCCGGGTTCCTCCCGCCAAAGTCCGCGACGGCGCGCCACTCCTGAACGCTGTAATAGGTCACGCCCAGCTTGAGCGCCTCGACTCGGGCCTCGCCTTCGTTTGCCATTTCTCGGCCTAATTCGGGCGAACTCCCGTTGGCCCCCGACTTTGGAAGGAAGAAGCGTGCACCTGACGTAGTTTCTTCGTCGGCCGCGGCGCGTACACGGCGAGTTCCCCTCGCCGCTGGGCGGCTTGTGGCCTGGCTCGTTTTTTCATCGGGCTCGGCTGCTATCGTGGTCACCATTCTGATCATCTCCCTCCATTGCCGATCTCTTCACTGTCGGCGGTTCTCTCTCGATCCACATTGCGGCGAGAGCCGGCAATGTTCACTTGTCCAACTCACTTTGCTGGAGGAGACCGTTGTCCCGTTCCCCCACCATTTGTTGCTCCGAATACTCGGCCACCAACAGTCCACTCGGATTGAACTCGGTACGGTGCTCCTCGGCCAAACGGACGTTGTATCGGCCAACGATCCGGTCGGTTGCTTCTGTCCCGTTCTTGATTCTGTGAATCTCTTTCACGCCAAACACCACGTAGCTCCACGGCGCATCTTTGGATCGGTCGATGGATCGAATTCGGAAATCGGAAATAATCTGGTCTTCTCTGATTTTTCCCAGCGTGTCGTCGGCCCGCAGCTTGTCCATCGTCAGCTTCCGCAGGTTCGCCGTCATCATGTTGAGGGATTCGGCGAAGTTGCGGGTCACGGAATCGGGCGTGTACGACAAGTAGTGCCCCAGAAATCGCCGTATGACGGCCTTGCCTTCGAGATCCGTAGGCGCAGCCGAATCCGACGCGGCGTCACCTGTGGCTGCGTCTGCCGAGAGCGCCAGCGCCAGCCTCGCGGCCGGGTCAGTTCCGCTTCTCGCGCCCACGACCGTGGCTTCGCCATTCTTGTCGACCCGTATGACCGTAGGCGGCTGGATACGAACGTAGATGGCAAATCCGAGCGACCCGCAGGCGATCACACCGAATAAAACCGCAAGGAACATGGCGCGGTTGGCGTAGGCCCGAAGCATGCCGTCATGCTCGTAGTATTTCGTATATGCCGTGATTTCAGGAACGCTGCTCAATTCTGTCTTTGTCTTCATCGCGACCCTTGCCATCTACGTTTGCCTCTGAGCTGTTGTCTTCCAGGTCCATCAAACGGCTACAACGGCCCCGGCGCCCCCAACTTCGCCGGCGGCGCCAGCACCACCAGTTGCCACACCCGAACTCGGGGGTGTTGGAGGCTTTGATTCGGCCAGCACCGCCCCACCAGCGTTTGCAGCGCCCCCACCCCTTAGACCAGCAACGGGACCGCCGCTACCGCCCGCATCGGATTCGGCCATCGCTCCAGGGGGACCTGCGGATGCGGTTTGTGACGTATTGCTTGAACTGAGGAGCGCTCGCGAGGCCGCGTTGGCATAAAACCCGACGCCAGATAGCAATGCGAAGACTGTGCTTCCGACCTCCCCGCGCACAATTCGGCTTGCGATGAAGGGAATCAGCACGATCGCGATGGAGAACAAAATGCTCACTGCTCCCAGAAGCACCATCTGGCTGGAGCCAACAAATGCGTTAAGAACCCCGTTCCCGTTGAGTACCGCATTCACGCTGTTCATCTGCAGGGCCGTGATTAGCACCTGAAGGATTGCGTACAGCAGACCCCAGCTTTGAAAGATCATCAAATTCACGAAGTATGTGCGCGCCAGTTGCCCCATGGCTCGACTCGGCCAAAGAGCCAGCACGAACGGCCCCACTAGATACAGGATGGATCCGTACATCGCGTAAGCCAGCGTGAACAAGGTGTAGCTGACCGGCAGAATGATCAGCCCAACGAGGATTAGCAGGACGTCCAGAAGTCCGGAGATGGCACCGGTTACGAGCGTCCAGAAGCTTGAGAGTCCCTGCTGGCTTATGTAGGTGCTGACGGAATTCAGCCAATTCTGGATGACATCGCCGATGCCGTTGGTGTTGTAGATGAAATCCGCAACCGTATTGAACATACCGTTCACGGACCGAAAGGCTTGCTGATAGTTGACGAAGACCAAACCGAGAACGAGATACTTGATCCCTGCTACACCGAGAGCCCGCACGTCACCGCCATTGCTGTATGCCTCGTAGACGGCGTAGAGCAAACTCAGAATCAGGATCACGCCGGCCAGCTGCAGCACGGGTCCGGTGACATTCTGATCGATTCCATTGAGCGCCGTTTGAAGCACCTGCTCGAAATAGAAGCTCGGCATAAACACTCCCCGCCGTCTCAGTTGTGCTGCAGTAGGTTCATTAACTGCTGCCGAAGATTGGTGGTGTTGGTCGCTCCCATCTTTATGTCCGCGCTTGAATTCGCAAGATCGATGGCCCGCAGCCGCATCAGGTCGGCGGTCGCCGCCTGCGTATAGGCATTAGCCCGAACCAGCCACGCATCAGCCTGCGCTTCGATAATCGGCGCGCTTCCCGGCGCCGCGTTCTGGATACTCTGGTTAATCTGGCTGGCGGCCTGCAGTTCTAGATCCGATAGCGCGTCGATCTCGATGGCCCTTTTCATCGCGTCCTGAGCTGCCGCATCTGTCATATCGACCATGTCACGTACTTGCTGCGACGCGTCGGTTGCAGTGGGAACCTGACCATAAAGTGCCGCGTAGTTATTGGACGTCTGGCTGATCTGGTTTGCGTTACGCGACAGGAGGTTAGCCTCCAATTGCTGCGAGTTGGGAAGGGTTGCACTGTTCACCTTGATCTGTGTCAGGGACTGGATCTGGTTGAAGATGCCCTGGAGGCTTCCGACCAGCGAGCGTGCCTGGTTGATCAGGTTCTGCGGCCACACGACGTTTTGCTCGAACTGCTGAATAGCCTGATCGACCCCGAGGATTTGGTTCAAGCCGCCTCCGATAACGCTTGAGAGGGCACTCGAGATGCTCGACAATCCTGCCGCCAGGATCGCGCAGCAGGGGCTGAACTGACCT
>DATJVZ010000359.1:0-6199 GCA_035501575.1 Terriglobales bacterium
CACAAACGACGAGACTGTTCAGACGACCACGATTTCGCAGGAATTCAAGCACCTGGTTGTGAGCCCCGGCTTCACCGGCGGGGTCGACAACGTGGTCGATGCCAAGGACACCTTGAATTTCAACACCGGGATTAACACCAACGCCGCCAGTTCGCAGCGCTACACCTTGGGGAATTCTCTCGGCCAATTTTACGATTGTGAAATTGCGAGCCGGGGCAATGTGCTGAAATCGGTGGCCAAAACCTGCGATCACCCCATCAAGTTCAAGTAGACGGGCGCAAGTGCTTTCTTTGCAAGACGTTGCGTAGCTCGAAGCTCAGTCTCTGTGGCAACGCACTGGAATGCCAAATTAGCGCAAATAGGTATTTTCCTGGATAAATGTAAGGTCCTGCGCTAAGCTACCCGCCAGGTTAGTATGCGCCGCCTGTTTCCCGCTGTCTGCCTGAGCCTGGTTGTTCTGTTTTCTTCAGTATCCCCCGCTAAACCGCCAGAATGGGTTGAGGTTCGGACCCCCAATTTCATCGTGGTCAGCAATGCTGGAGAGAAGCAAGCCCGCAAGGTCGCTGTGCAGTTCGAGCAGATTCGCACGGTTTTCCGGCAATTGCTGGAAAATGCCAATAAGCATCCTAGCCCGCAGGTCACGATATTGGCGGCAAAAGACGAAGCCTCGATGCGGGAGCTGCTTCCGGAGTACTGGACAAAGGCTCATAGTCACCCGGCCGGCTTATTTTCTACGCGGCTGAATAATTTCTATGCGGCCGTGCAGCTGGATGGGCACAACCCTTACCAAACGATTTACCACGAGTACTACCACACCATTAGTGTGCCTTACGTCCCGAATTTGCCAGTGTGGCTTTCCGAAGGTCTTGCCGAATTTTATGGTCACACTGAGATCAGCGAGAACGATGTGCGTATGGGGGAGGCTGACGCACTCTCGCTGCAAGAGCTGCGGAATAATACATTTATTCCTCTGGACGTGCTTTTTAGGGTTGATCAGTCATCGCCTTATTACAACGAATCCAACAAGACGTCCATTTTTTATGGGGAATCTTGGGTGCTGGCTCATTACTTGTTGGTTGGCGATCGCATGGCTCATCGAGCGATGCTGGATGCTTATTTGAATGCACTTGGCCAAGGCAGTGATCCGGTTGAAGCTGCGAAGATGGCATTCGGTGATCTACACAAGCTGCAGTCCGATCTGCAGACCTACATTCAAAGCCGGCAGTTCCTGTATTTGAAGTATCCCGCCCCGCGAATCAACGAAGATGAGATGAAATTCCGTACTCTTTCCGAAGCCGAAGCCTCTGCCTATCGGGGCGGTTTTGCGGTTGTTCGCGGCCGGTATCAGGAAGGAAAAGCAACCCTGAACCAAGCTCTGCAGCAGAACCCGAACATCGGCCTGGCGCACCAGTATCTCGCGGTAGAGGAGTTTTTCGAGAATCAGCGTGACCAAGCTGTGGAATCCACTTCGAAAGCCATTGCTCTCGATCCCAACAATACCTTCACTCGTTACTTCCGGGCTTACTTGAAAACGAGCGCCGGAGGCATGGGATCAAGCGATCCACAAATCGAAGACGATCTTCGGCGTGCGATTGCCATAAGCCCCGACTTCGCACCCTCGTACGGACTGCTTGCCATACACTTTGCCGGTGGCAATCGGAACCTGGATGAGGCGCTCACCCTTGCGCAGAAGGCAGTGTCGCTCGAGCCGGCAAACTCCAATTACCAGCTCGCGCTGGCGCAGGTGCTGATCCGCCAAAACAAGGTCGACCAGGCGAATATAGCGTCCGAACGCGCTAGCGCGTGGGCGCGAAATCCGAGTGAAAAAACGAACGCCGAAGACTTCAGGCAGTTTCTCCACACTTACCGGGCGCTTCAGGGAAAAACCTCAGCCGGCATGGCACCGCAGATCCTTCCGGCTCAAGCTGCTCAGATCGGTTTACCTTCCAATAGTTCTTCAACGGCGAAGCCTCCCGAAGCGGGCAATGCGCTTTCCGCCAGTCCAGCGGACAATCCGTTGCCTAGCATTCTTCGGGTGCAATCGAGCTTAAGTATTGTTGGCAATGTGATGGGGGTCGATTTCAGTCCTTATGGCAAGAACTTGATCGAAGCCATTCAAAAGAACCTCATGTCATCGCTCAGCAGTCTTCGATTAGGCGGTACGAAAGACATCACACTGGAGCTTGTGATGCTGAAGGACGGAACCATCTCTGAAATGAAAGTAGTATCAGGTTCCGGCGACGACGCCGTCGACCAGTCCACTCAAACCGGCATCAATCTGTCTCGACCCTTGCCTCCACTGCCGGCTGGCTTCAGTGGCCGGTCTCTCAAGATTCGGTTGCACTTTTCCTATGTTCCGGAACACTATTAATCAGCCCCAACCGCGCTCACGATTCCATCTATAGTTGCCCACACACTAGCAAACGGGTCGCGGGAGCGGTGCGCTATGCCGTGAACAGCGGATCGGGCTTTTGAAATAGGGAAGTGTGCAGGATAGAAATAGGGGCTCTATCCCTGCCGATGAAGTTCTGGACGCGCCCGGGGCATATCTACTGAACGATCGGCAAGTCGAGACGGCTGGGATGCGCGACGTCGTGATAAACGGTTACGTGCGCGGTTTGGGCATCTTTGGCAGTTTCTTCGGCCACCACGCCACCACTGTTGTAGTTCTTTTCGAGGTAAATCGAGTTCGGGCAAGTCAAGACCAGTCGAAGGCGGCTTCCTTTTGCAATTCGGCGGGAGAAGAAGGTGAAGCCGTCGAACACGTACTGATCGATCTCCCCCGGCTTCACCAGTTTCCCCTGCGTCACCGAGTTGCGGTAGCGCGCACGCAGGACGTCGTTGGTGAGTTGCACGCTGGTGCCGTCGGAAAGAATCTCGTACAGTGTCGCCGAAAAATCGCTGTCCGGCACATCCAGCGCGATCCACGCGGTAAGCTTCACGAAACCCGATATCTCATTGTCAGCGGCAAAAGGATCGCTGTGGTACACCACACCATCCCCATAAAGATTCAGAGCGTAACGCTGATCCGTTAGATTGTTCTTGATGTCTTCGTTTTCCAACTCTTTGCCGGGGCGCACATCGAGCGGATCGTAGACATAGTGATCCGGCTGTCCGCCGACTGGCTTAGCTTCGCTCAGGCGCCCGGAATTGATGACATCATTGGCACGGCCGGCATCGGATTCTAGATACAGAGTGCGTGTGGAGTTGGAGATGCTCTCGAGCGTATCGGCATACTTCCACTCATCTGCCGCCATGACGTAGTAGGCGACCCGCTTTTTCAGAAACTCAGGTTTGGAGCCGTTCTTCAAAGTCCAGTCGTACCACTCGGTATGCAGTTTGTTCATATCGAGAAGACTGGCGTCGCCAAAGGTTAGACCACCTACCTCTTTTTTAGGAGTGCGGGTTCCCGCGTGGTCCCAGGGGCCAATGATCAGGTAATGTTTCGCCTTCGCTTCCTCACTGCCGTACTTCATGTGATTGTGGTAGTAGGTGAATGCTCCGGGCTGGTCGCCGTCGTAGCTCCCGGTGATGGTGAGAATGGGAATGTGGATGGCGCGGTACTGCTCCGGAGAAATCGCCAGACTCTGCCAGACCGAATCGACCGTGGGATGGTCCACCCACATCTGGAAAGTCGGGGACGGATTGCCCACCATTTGGTCGAGCTCCTTGAAGGGCCGGTGTTGCATGTACAAGTCCGTGAATTTTGAGATCCAGAATGCTGATTCGCCGAAAAGATTCTCGTTGCTCGTCACCCCGCTGGTGAAGGTGAGCCACTGCATGTCATAGGGCGCGAAAATATTCTTGAACATCGGAAAGTCCACACCGGCATGGGCCGAGGCGACCGGAACAATCGTGGCCAGATGCTCGGGTGCTTCTCGCAAGGTCATCCATTGATCGAAGCCGGCATAGGAGCCGCCCCACATGGTGATCTTGCCGTTCGACCACGGCTGCTGAGCCAGCCATTCCACCACATCGTGGCCATCGTGAGGCTCCTCGAGAAACGGTTCGAACTTGCCTTCCGAGTTGCCGCGTCCTCGCACGTCCACCAGCGCGAAAACGTATCCGTGCTGGGCAAAGTAGTACGCCCGCCCGTGATAGTTGTCGCTGATGTACGGCGTCAGTTCGAAGATCACCGGCAGGGGTTCTTTTTGCGCATGCGGACGGTAGACGGTAGCATTCAGCCGCACGCCGTCGCGCATCGGGATCTTGACCGCCCACATCAGGTCAACTTGCTTGGGTGATTCTGGCTTTTTGTCGGATTGCTGTGCGAGTCCTGACAGGCAAAAAACCAACAGCAACGCAATTAGAACTGGGCAACGGGCGGAGAGGCTATTCCTCCGATCAGCTTCTCTGTTTTTGTCGTTCATTAGCTTGGTAAGTCCGACACAGGCTAAAGGGCTTCGACATTCGATGTCAACAGTGCAAACAGAGAACCTAATGGGCTGGGGACAAAGCTTTGCTGTTATTTTCGTAGCGAGCCGTCGAAGTGTGGGAGATCACCTTGACCCCGGAAACTTGTGCAAGCACGATCATTCGGCTCGGCCAGTCACGCCCCAGGTCAGCCTCCAGCCCGATGTTTGTTCCGCGTAGTCCACTATTTGCGCGGGTACTTGAATAGAGACGCCACTAAGCTCTGACAATTCAATCGCTTCGGTAGTTAGGAAAAAGAGAAAGAAAAAGAAGTTGCAAATGATGGACATCTTCCGATCGACTGCGGCATAAAGGGCTTGATTCTAGGCGCAAGCGCCCGAGCGCTGGAATGACTGCAAACCAGGAGAATCTTGTGACCCAGCATATGAAGCACACAACTCTTTTTCTCTCCTTGGCAATGCTCCTCACTGGCTTAGCCTCACGAGCACATGCCCAAACCTGTTCCTTCGCAACCGTAGCGGGGAATTATAGCTTAACTCTAACTGGCACGATCATAACCCCGACGGGGCCGGTTCCCGCCGCCGCGGTCGTAAATGCCAGCTTGAGCCCGACCGGAACTGCGTCCGGCACCGAAGGCCGAAATGTCGGTGGCGATTACGCTAACGAAACGTTCAAGGGTACGTATACGGTAAATTCAGGCTGCAGGGGAACCACAACGGTCCAGTTCTTCCAGAACGGACAGTTGGTGCGGACTTCGGTCCTGACCATTCTGTTCGACGACAACTCCAACCAAGTCAGGATGGTGCAACAGTCATTGACACTCCCCGATGGAACACAGCTGCCAGTGGTGATAACGGTCGAAGGAAGAAAACACTAAGGGATTGAGAAGGCAGGTCGCGGAGAGCAGTTTCGTCTCGGCTGCTCTCCGCGCGGTCGAGGAGAATCGGCCATGGAATTTCTCAAATCAGCCCCGAACTTTCCCCATTGATATCTCTTGGTGAGCTTCCAAAAGAGACAAACTTGCCATGGGAGACCTCATCCATGACGCGGAGAGAGACAGGATCGGGGTCGGTGTGACCCGTAACCACTGCACACCAAGAACTGGCCCCGAAACACCCGAGGTTGGCCTCTCAACCCTCTCGGTTAGAAGGGCTAATCTACCGACACAATAGAGCAGTCACATAGCGGTCGATTCCCACCACGTTAATGCTCCGTATCCGTGCCGGCTCCTGCAATAAAAGGCTTCGGGACCCGAATTGCGTCGATAAAACAGTAAGTGCTACGCTTTCGGGAAAACCAGCCGCTTTTGGCTAGCCATTCAGGAGAAAACTGGCGTGCGATATCGGGCTCGCGCAGGAGAAATACTACTTTTTCTTTGCCTGGGGCTGCTGAGCCGTGCAGGTGATTCGCCGCTCCCCGTGGTGGCAGCCAACGACAACCGCGCAGCCGCCGGAGAGCTGCGCGATGGCGTGCTGAACCTGCATCTTGAGCTGGTCCAGGGGCGCTGGTATCCAGAAAATGAACCCGGCCTCCATCGGGACATCTACGCATTCGCCGAGACCGGCCGCGCCCCGCAGAGTCCCGGCCCGCTTATCCGCGTGACGCAGGGGACGAAGATCCGGGCCACGATCCACAACTCGCTCTCGCTGGCCGCCAGAATCTACGGACTGCACCAGCATCCCGGAGATCCGAACGAGGCCTTGAAATTCGAACCCGGTGAAACCCGGGACGTGCAATTCCTTGCCAGCCAGCCCGGCACTTATTTGTACTGGGCGGCGACCTCGGCCCATTCTCTCGGCGGCCGCGAAGGTCCTGAATCCATGCT
>DATJVZ010000360.1:0-4309 GCA_035501575.1 Terriglobales bacterium
GTTTCACCAAAAGGGGGGTGCCAACAACAATTCATGCCTACGAACAACCTGAACGGTGGCCAAAACGGCGATCATGGGGCAATTACGCCAGCAGGGTCGATTCTGGGCGAATACATAGAAGCTCCCGAGTTGAGCCGCGACCTTGGCATTTCCAAACGCACATTGGACCGCTGGCATCGGCAGCGCATGGGTCCTCCGCGCACGGTGATTGGACGGACCATCCTATACCGCCGCACAGCCGTACAAGAGTGGCTGAGGTCGCGGGAAGAACGTAGGGCATTTCGATGAGTGCGAACCACTCTTGCCACTCCGCCGTAGCGCCGCTGAATCATACTATCCGCAAACGAGTTTCGAGGGCTGTTCTCTGCGCAACAGCTTTTCTCCGACGCGATCGCACCAACCAAGCAGTGAAATTGGATTCGCTGGGCACGAGGCGACGAAGCGGGCTGCGAATCCCTGGACCATTTAGCCTTCGCGGGGTCGCGCCCACGCCAAGCTAGCGCCTTTCGATGAGCGCCTTCATCGCGACTAGTTGCGCTCCCCGGCGACGCGCAAGCCGGCCTTGCCGTGAGGCGCCCTGCCAAGCCTGCAGGCCGTGGGCTCTTCCCCCATGCCCCAGCATCCCCCAAGCTACAGCTCGAGTCCGTTTTAACCGACTTGCTTTTCCCGGCGGTGCGCTGGTCTGCCACGCCGTGACGACGAGCGCTGGCGAGTTCGCAAGCCTTCGCCCGTTCGTCTATGCGCGAAGCTTTCCTCACATGGAAGTGCTGTCAGGCAACTTCGCCGGAAATCTGTTGACATGGTGTTGACACGGAAGAGTTTTTGAAGTAGTTAACAGCAGTGGAACCCGCATATTTAGTGGTGAGCCGTGAGGGAATCGAACCCCCAACCTACTGATTAAGAGTCTTACGACCTAACTTAGTGGGTTGACACGAAACAAAAGACTTTTGCAACAAGCCTTTAATTTAGCTTGACATACAGATATGCTTAGGTGACCCTCAGAGACATTGAATGCCACTGACGCGCATTCTTTGTTGACATGGTGTTGACACAGAATTTGAGGATGGAGGGTCCATGGCAGCGAAAATTAATCAGCGGAGGGTGAAAGAGTTGACTCCCCCAGAGCAGGGGAACCGAATCGTATGGGATTCCGAGATCAAAGGGTTTGGGGTTAGGCTCACCGCCAGCGGGGTCAAAAGCTACATTCTCGACTATCGCGTGCATGGCAGACAGCGGCGTTACACCATTGGCCGACATCCCGAATGGACGGTTGAAGCCGCAAGGCGTAAGGCCGCAGAATTGAAGCCGCGCATTGCCGACGGTTACGATCCGTTGGAAGTGAAGCAGAAGCAGACGGGAGAGCCGACCGTTGCGGACCTGTCCGCACAGTACCTTGAGCGCCACGCCATCCCGAACAAACGGGCGGGGAGTCTCCGCGACGACCAACGAATGCTTGAGGCCATCGTCCTGCCGAAACTCGGCAGGCTGCGGTTGGCTGCCGTGGGTGCGCGCGACATCGAAGCCCTGGCCGCGTCGTTGAAGGCGACTCCTTATCAAGCAAACCGCGTACTGGCGTTGCTCTCCCATATGTTCAACAAGGCGGCGGAATGGAAATGGACAGCGGAAAACCCCGTGCAGGGAATCCCGCGCTATCACGAGGACCGGCGCGAGCGATGGCTCTCAGGAGAGGAACTGGCCGCCTTTGCTGCGGCCCTGAACAGCTACGGGGCGGAAAACCCGAGCGCGGCAAATGCACTGCGGCTTTTGCTCTTGACCGGCGCGCGGGAAGGGGAAGTGCTAAAAGCTGATTGGACTCAGTTTGACTTGGAGCGGGGGGTCTGGACTAAGCCATCGGCCCACACGAAGGAAAAGAAAATCGAACACGTTCCCCTCAGTGACCAAGCCCTGGCGGTTCTACGGGCCATGAAGTCTGAGGGGGCAACCGGCCCGCTGTTCCCCGGCAGCAATGGGAGTGCGCGGGTAACGCTTCGGAGGCCGTGGATGCAAGTGTGCAAACTGGCCGGACTCGCGCGGGAAATCAGACGGAAGGGAAAGCGGCGCGAGATCGTGCGCTACAAGCCGACCTTGCGCATCCACGATTTGCGCCACAACTTTGCGTCTTACCTTGTCAGCAACGGCGCATCTCTGCCGATTGTTGGGAAGTTGTTGGGACACACGCAGGTTGCAACCACGCAGCGGTATGCACACCTTGCGGACGCCCCGCTGAGAGACGCGGCCAACGTGTTTGGAAGAATATTCGCGGCTTCGAAGCCAGAGGGTGGCGAGAACACCAGCAATCAAGGCTCGTGAGCCCAAATGGAGTCGAGGCCACGGGGCAGTTACAGCGGCGCGGTTTTTGAGTTTCAACGTGGTCGCGCCCTACTCGATGCCCGTGTGCGGGACGGGCATTGGAAATGAAAATGCCGAACTGCGCTGGAGCGTTCAATTCCGACGCTCGACACGGAAATATGGGGGTGAGGGGAAACGACGGTCCACTGGATGAAGATATCCGTATTTGAGCCGTCCCCTGCAGCCTCAGGAGTGCCAGCGTGCAAGAGGGACCTGCAAAGCTTGTGCTTGAGAGGTCCTCTCCTAACAAAATCCTCAGACTTCGCGGTGCCTATAAAATGCTTCGAGTGCCCTTTGAGTCTTCGCGAGTTCCTCGACGAGCTGTTTCTCTGCCGGCAGTGCCAACCGATACTCACCTGCCAGCACTTTGTTCCGCAGATTGCCGAGTGCGTAATGTGCAACCGCCTCATCCCCTTTGGTGCACAGGATCAGTCCTACGGGCGGGTTCTCTCCTGGATGGGTCCAATGCTCTCGTGCATAATTCAGATAAAGGTTCATCTGGCCAGCATCGGCGTGCGTGAATTTACCTGTCTTCAGCTCAATAAGTATGAGGCACCTAAGGCGGCGGTGAAAGAACACCAGATCGATGCGGTACCATTCATCGCCGACACGGAGGCGCCTTTGGCGGGCGATGAAGGCGAAATCATTGCCCAGCTCGAGCAAAAAATGCTCAAGGTGAAGAATAAGAGCTTCTTCCAGGGTTGATTCCGAATACTCGTCCTTTAAACCTAGAAACTCCAGCACCAGCGGATCCTTAATTTCTTCTTCGGGAGTTAACTGGTCATACGAATGCCCGTGCTGGCCTTTGCGCAGCATGGCAGCCTTATTTCGCGAGAGTGCGGCGCGTTCGTAAAACAGGGTCGAAATTTGTCGATCAAGCTGACGCACGGACCAGCCGCCACGTAGCGCTTCGCCTTCGTAGAATCTGCGCGCCTGTACGTCTTTCACAGAGAGCAAGCGAACATAATGAGACCACGGAAGGGGAAATTGCGGGAAAGCACCAATTTCGGAAGGGCTCGACTCCCCAGGCGCTGTCTGGAGATTTCCCTGTGCCGATCGTGTTGACAATCCGTCAGACACCGTCTGGCTTTTTTCGGGCCTCGCGCCGGCACGCGTTGCCACTTCAGATTCGTCAGACAGCGTGTGACGAATCGGCCACGTAAGATAGAACTCTCGCATCTGCTTGAGATTTGTTTCTGAAAACCCCCGCCTAAACCTCGTCGTCAGATCAGCCGCCAACCTCGCGATCAACGCCTCGCCGTAATTCGCGCGCCTCTTGCCCTCTTGCTCGTACTCAACGATCCTGCGACCAATCTCCCAATAGGTGGCGGTCAGGATTGCGTTGACTGACCGGGCGGAGGTCTTCCGCGCCTCCTCGAGCAGATGCACCACTCCACGAAGCAATCCCTTATAGGACTCGGTGATCAATCGGTTTTCTTCTTTCATCAACAGCACCCGTTGGGCCCGGGGGATTTTATGGGTCTCATCCGCACCGGTGGTCGTGGGAGGTGGTCTGCGAATGGTTCACATGCAGGCGGAACTCCGTCATCCTAGATCGAGAAGCCTGCTCCTCAGATTTTCAAATCTATCCGTCGATTAACTCGATTGCAAATTAAATCCTCAAGGAGGACCTAAAAGTGTTTGTTGAACTCATGCCGTTACTGGCGGGCCGTGCGGTCATGATTACCGCCACCCGCGAAAACGAAAAGACGGTCCGGGTGTGCGTCATTCCCAAGAAAGCCAAAGAGGATGACCACCCGGCGCTCACCACCCCGTTGAGCTACACCGGCACGCCGGAGGAGCTCGACGCAGAATTGGGAAAGCACTTGGCGAGTTACGTCGAGTGTCACACCCAACTCGGCAGCACGCTCGCCCAGGCCAAAGCGGAAATGGAAGCTGCGGCGAAGGCTGCCCAGGAGGAAGCCCGCAGGAAAGCGGCGGAGCGAAACAAGAAATCCGC
>DATJVZ010000361.1:0-19421 GCA_035501575.1 Terriglobales bacterium
CAAGCCCTTTTTTCTGCCCAGCCCGGCCTCTTCCAAGCCAGCCCCGACGGCAATCACTTGCTCCTGATGCAAGCGCCGCTGCAGAATTCGCCCAGTCTCACTCTGGTAGTGAACTGGCCGCAGGAGCTTAAGAAATAGAACCTGGCTTTTTCTCCGAATTCTTATAGCCTACTAGTTCCAATCCTAGGGCGAATCTCAGCCACAACCAGAGAAGTACTTTGGTCCGTCGCCCTGGACAAGTCGACAAGGCCGGGAAACTCTCGCCGTCGGTCGTGTGAATAATTAAGACCGTTCTCCGATCATCTTCTCCTCCTCGGATTCCCCTTCGGAATTTAGGGTTGCCTTTCCGCAGCGAATAGCTTCAGTAGCGTCTGGCCTGCACCGGTCGAAGAGACGGGATTCTGGCCGGGGCTCAGCCGGCGCGGACAATCGCAAACGGCTGCCAATGGGGAATTTTCTCAAAGATGATCCCGAGTCGCTTCAATTCATCGGACGACGAGTGAGGCGCGAGCCAGCAGCCAAAAATGATTCGTAGCGGTGCCCCCCAGTTGGTGTCAACATCGAACCCGCCTCGGGTGCGCCATGACGAATCATTTGCGATTGTTTTGGAATCAAACCAAGGTTAAGTGGAGGCAGTGTGTCTGATCCGTTATACCTCAGTCTCTGGTACCCAACCTTCGAGTTTGACGATATGCTCCCGCGGGCTCTGTCGGTCTTGCGCGCCTTCCCGTTTTCGGTTCAGCAACCTGGGATCACATATGTCGCCTTGCATCCGGTTTCCTGGAACGAGGCCACCATTCTCGAACGCCGCTTCAACCCGGGAATCCGGCCGGAGGAAGCCGTGCTCGTGGCGGCCGATCTACTGCATGAAGATTATGCCTACCTCTTCGAGGCAGCTTGGGATCTGTGGATCTTCGACCCGAACCAAAATCAATGGGTCTTGAAGCCTGCACCCGTCAGCTTTGCCGTTCAAGGTGAAGAGTTTGAAGAGAAAGCTTACGAACAGGATGGCCACATACGGGTTGACTTCGGGCTTGAGTCCCCTTTTCTCCAAGAAACAGTCCAGCTGGCGGGGGAGGCGGAGTCGCGAGTTCGCGCCAACATTCAGAAATTGGTAGATTTCACTACCCAGGCAGAGAAGAATTCCGGCGCCAGTGCACGCCTTCTATGGTCGGAGTCGGAAGAGAACCTAGCCCAGAAGTTGATCGCTCGTCTGCAGAAAGTGAACTAGGACCTGTTCGCCAAGCAGATCTAAAGTTAACCTTTAACTAGTCAATGAACTGGACTTCACCGTCATGGTTTGCGACATCAAAAATGTGCGCACCCAGGAGACTCTCTCATCCCAACCACCTTACACACCGAAGTCGAGCTGCTGGCTAGTCCTCTCACTCGCCGGGTCCTTATTTAGTCCTGTCGGCCTTACCCTGCAGTTTGTCGCTGGCGCCGGCTTGTGCTGCGGCCAGACGCGCCGTGAGCACGCGGAACGGCGAGCATGCCACGTAGTCCATTCCGACCTGATGGCAAAATTCGACCGAGGCCGGATCTCCTCCATGTTCGCCGCAGATTCCCACCTCGAGATGAGGGCGGGTCTTGCGGCCGTGCTCGATTCCGATTCGCACCAGCTCTCCCACCCCCTCACGATCAAGCACCGCAAAGGGATCCTGCTTGAGAATGCCTTCGGCGAGATAGGTGGGCAGGATCTTATTGATGTCGTCCCGCGAAAATCCGAAGGTGGTCTGAGTCAGGTCATTCGTGCCGAAACTAAAGAACTCGGCCTCTTGCGCAATTTCCCCGGCGATCAAGCAGGCGCGCGGCAACTCGATCATCGTACCCACCAGGTAATGAACGCTCTTCCCTTTTTCCTTAAAGACTTCGTCCGCAACTCGCCGGACAATCGCCGCCTGGTGCACCAGTTCCTTTAGCGTGGCGGTAAGCGGAATCATCACTTCTGCATGAGTCTTGATCCCCTCCTTCTCCACCGCAACCGCGGCTTCGAAGATGGCTCGCGCCTGCATTTCCGTGATTTCAGGATAGGTAATGCCCAATCGGCAACCGCGATGCCCCAGCATAGGATTGAACTCGTGCAGCTCTTCGACGCGCTGCAGGACCGCTCGGAGCGGTTTCAGCTTCGGTGATTTTGGCTTGGTGGCTTCGAGCACGCCGATCTCGACCATGAGTTCCTCACGCTTGGGCAAAAACTCGTGCAAGGGCGGATCGAGCAAGCGGATGGTGACCGGCAGACCATCCATGACACGAAACAGTCCGGCAAAATCTCTACGCTGCATAGGAAGCAGCTTTTTGAGCGCAGCACGACGCTCTTTCTCGGTCTTCGCCATGATCATGGCCCGCATGTGGGGGACGCGATCAGGGGCAAAAAACATATGCTCCGTGCGACATAGGCCGATGCCCTCAGCTCCGAACTCACGCGCCTTCTCCGCATCGCGTGGAATGTCGGCGTTGGCGCGGACCCCGATCTTGCGGAAGGGCTCCGCCCACTTCAAGAATTGTTCGAGCATGGCTAGATTCTCGGGGTCGGGCGGCAGTAATCGTTTTCTGCCCTTGAAGACCCGGCCGTTACTGCCATCGAGCGTGATCCAGTCTCCTTCCTTCAACACCTGGCCTCGCGCTCGCAGCTGGCGTGCTCTCTCGTCGATCGCGATCTCACCGGCCCCGGCCACACAGCACTTTCCCATGCCTCGGGTGACCACCGCCGCGTGGCTGGTCATGCCGCCCTGGGAAGTGAGAATGCCAGCGGCAACTTCAATACCCTGAATGTCCTCCGGAGTGGTCTCGGCACGAACCAGTATCACCGGCTGCTTTTCGCCGCCATGCCCGGCCTTTTCGACGGCCTCATCAGCGGTAAAAACAATCCGACCTACCGCGGCGCCTGGAGAGGCCGGCAAACCTTTGGTCGTGAGAATGTCCTCCGGCTCTACATCCTTTTCATCGAGTCGTGGTACAAGGAAATCCACTACCTGATTGGGCTCGACTCGGAAAATCGCTTCTTCTTTCGTGATCAGACCTTCCTCCACCATTTGAATGGCTATACGTACGGCCGCAATCCCCGTCCGTTTGCCGTTGCGGGTTTGCAACATGTAGAGCTTGCCGTCCTGAATGGTGAACTCGAAGTCCTGCACATCGCGGTAATGCCTCTCGAGGCGCGAGGTGATCTCACGAAGTTGGTTGTAAACCTCGGGCATCCTCTTTTCGAGCTCGGCGATGTGAAGCGGCGTGCGAATGCCCGCCACGACATCTTCCCCTTGCGCATTCATCAGGAACTCGGCAAAAAACTCCTTCTCGCCAGTCGCGGGATTGCGGGTAAAACCCACGCCCGTGCCACTGGTATCGCCCAGGTTGCCAAAGACCATGGCTTGCACGTTGACCGCCGTGCCCAGCTCGTCCGAGATGTTGTTGATGCGCCGGTAATGCTTGGCACGATCGTTATTCCAAGAGCGAAACACCGCATCGCGGGCCATGATCAGCTGCTCGTGGGAATCCTGGGGGAAATCGCGACCGGGGTGTTTTTTGATCACCTTCTTGTAACCGGTAATGACTTCCTTGAGAGCCTTAGCGTCCAGGTCGGTGTCGAGCTTAGTCTTTTTCTGCTTCTTCTTGGCTTCAAACACCTGGTCGAAAGCCGCTTTCGGAATCTCCAGCACGACATTGCCGAACATTTGGATCAAGCGGCGATAGGAATCGTAGGCAAAGCGTGGATTATTGCTGCGCTTGGCCAGGGCCTCCACACTTTCGTCGTTCAATCCGAGGTTCAGAATCGTGTCCATCATCCCCGGCATCGAGAACTTCGCGCCGGAGCGCACGCTGACCAACAAAGGATTGTCGCCGCGCCCGAGTTCTTGCCCCTGCAATGATTCCAGGCGCTTGAGTGCCGCCTCCGTCTGCTGATCGACCTCGCTCGAGGTCTGCCCGCGGCGCATGTATTCGCGGCAAGCCTCGGTCTGAATCGTGAAGCCAGGTGGAACCGGCAATCCAGCGTTGGTCATCTCGGCGAGACCGGCACCTTTGCCGCCAAGCTCGTCCTTCATCTTGCCGTTGCCTTCGGCCTTGCCGTCCCCGAAAAAGTAGACGTACTTAGTGGTCGTGACCGGCGCATTGGCGGTGATTTCCGTGTCTGTTTCAGAGAAAGTAGTCGTAGCCATAGGTATTCGTTCCTTTAGGGTTTTACGATGGTTGAGGGGTCCTGACCCTCGGTTACGATTTCGGAAAAATCGGCGATGGTTGAGAATTCGCCCAACAGGGTCGCTAGCAAGACGAGGCGGTTCGCTCGAAGGGATTCGTTGTCGACCATGACCATAACCTTGTCGAAGAAGGAATCCACGGCCGGACGAAGTTTGGAGATTTCCGTCAACGCCTGCTCGTAGTTCTTTTCTTGCCGCAGGGTGGCAACTCGGTCTGCCACCTGCGGAATTCGCGAGGCCAGCTCTCGTTCGGCCTCTGCCTCGATTAAGCTCGGATTGAGCGCCGTGGCCCTCTTCTTTCCCGCCGCATTGGCTTGTCGCAGGATGTTTTTGATGCGCTTGAAGGCAACCGAAATGGATTCGAAGTCCGGCGACGGACGAACCTTGGTCACCGCTTCGGCGCGGGCGATCGCATCGACGACATCATCCGCGTCCGCGGCGAGAACCGCGTTCACGACGTCGTAGGTAAAGCCCAATCGGTCGGTCAGATAGAATTCCAGCCGCTCCCGGAAAAATGCTTGCATGCTACCGACAAAATCTACCGTGGCGGAGAATTTGCGCTCCGCACTTGAACCCCGATAAGCTTCCCGCGCATCCTCGGTCAGCTGGCTGAACCGAATGGGCAGCTTATGTTCGGCGAGGATCTTCACGATCCCGTTGGCGAGGCGGCGCAAGGCGAAGGGATCCTTCGATCCCGTGGGCGCGAAACCCAAGGCCAGCATTCCCGCAATCGTGTCCGCCTTATCGGCGGTCGAGAGCACCGCCCCTTCGACCGTGCGAGGAACGGAATCCTCCATTGATTGCGGCCTGTACTGGTCGTAAATCGCCTCGGCGATTAACTCCCGCGTATCCTTCCGCATCCCGGTGTCCAGCTCTTGGATGCGAGCGTACAGTCCGCCCACAATCCCCTCGAGTTCGGTGAACTCTTTCACCAACTCCGTGGTTAGATCGGTCTTGGCGAGATAGGCTGCCTTATGCACAATACCCGGCCGCACCGCCATGCCGCCCTGGCGAATGATTTCGCAAAGCCAACTGGAGAGTCGCTGGATGCGCAGGGTCTTTTCGTAGTAGCTGCCGAGGTCCTTCTGAAAGGTTACGCTCTTAAGCCAGGCGGTGCGCTCGCGCAAGGGGTGTTTCTGATCGGTCTGCCAGAAAAATCGCGCATCGTTGAAACGGGCGCGCAACACCCGCTCGTGTCCGTGGCGGATGATTCCCTCAGGATCTCCATCGGTGTTCAGCACGGCCAGGAAGTGCGGCAGGAGACGGCCACGAGCATCCTCGACGGCAAAGTATTTCTGATGATCGCGCATGACGGTAACCAGGACCTCTTCTGGCAGCTCCAGGAATTCGCGGTCGTAACTGCCGAGAATCACCGCAGGCCACTCGGTAAGGTTGACGACCGTATCGACGAGGGTCGGGTCCTTTCGCCAGCGTGCGCCGGTAATCGTGCGGGTTAAAGCCGTCAGAGCTTTCTCGACCTCGAGCTCGCGGGCCTCCCGGCCGAGGACCTTAGCGGCTTCTAACGCCTTCCGGTAAGCATCGCCCGCCTCCGCGATCTCGACCGGTCGATCCGCCAGAACCCGGTGTCCGCGGGAAACATTGCCGGCACGAATACCATCGAATTCCATGGGGATCACTTCTCGATCGAGCATCGCGACCAGCCAGCGTACCGGCCGCACAAAAAGCTCACCCGGCTGGCGCCAGTACATGGTTTTTGGCCAGGCAATCGATTGGATCTGTTTGGGAAGCAAATCCGAGAGGACCTCCGAGGCTGGCCGCCCCTTTTTCGTGACCGTCGCCGCCAGGCGCTCTCCTTTCGGGGTCGCGACCCGTTCCAGGCTGCCGAGCTCGACCCCCGCCTTGCGGGCAAAGGCGTGAGCTACCGGTGTAGGGTTCCCGTTTTCGAAGGCGGCCGAGACCGGCGGGCCCATAATTCGCTCTGTGACATCGGGCCGAGCCGGGGAAATTCCCTGGGCCAGGACCGCTAAGCGCCGCGGAGACTCCAAATGCGAGATGCGGGGGTTGGCAGCGAGGTGCTCGGCTTCGAGCAGTCTTGCTACTCGCTGCCGCAAATCCAGCCCAGCCCCGTCAATCATCCGGGCGGGTATCTCTTCGCAACCGATTTCAAGGAGAAAGTCAGGCATCTTGGGAAAATTCTATTTTCGCAAACTCCGGAGCTTTACCACAAAGTCTCGGCTATCGTGACACTCCACACACCGGGATGTACGACTCTGACCCCCGGAGAAGACTTTTCACCGGGTGACAATGATTTCGAGCTTTCTCGCAGATCTTGGTCGTTTCTCCGGTTCCTTCTCTGCACTAGGCTCACCTTGCTGATCCACGTAGGCTTTCGCAATCCGTACGGCCAAGGCCCGCACTCGGGCGATCACGCCCACGCGTTCCGTGACGGAAATGGCGCCGCGGGCATCGAGGATATTGAATAAGTGGGAGCACTTCAGGCAGAGATCGTAGGCCGGAAGCAGAGGGAAACGCGTCTTGTCCCGCGCGCTGCCGTCGCCGGGCGGCGTCTCTTTGAGGGCATCGTAGCCATCCAGGAGTGCCTTGCACTCGGCCTCGTATAGTTCAAAGTGCTTCCATGTCTTGTTGACGTCTGCCGCTTCGAAGTTGTAGACGGAAAACTGCTGTTCATCACCCAGCCGCACCTCGCGATAGGTAGTCGGCCGGCCGGTTCCGGGGTCGCGCGCCCACACGATATCGTAAATCGAATCCACATCCTGAAGGAATGCCGCGATTCGTTCAAGACCGTAGGTTAGCTCCGCCGAGATCGGGTCGAGCGCCAAGCCACCACATTGTTGGAAGTAGGTGAATTGGGTGATCTCCAGACCGTCCAGCATGATTTGCCAGCCGACCCCCCAGGCATTCAGGGTGGGAGCCTCCCAGTTATCTTCTTCAAACCTGATGTCATGCTGGCGCAGGGCAATTCCCATGGCCCCGAGCGACTGCAGATAGAGCTCCTGCACATCGGCCGGGGGAGGCTTGAGAATAACCTGCAACTGCAAATGTTTGTAAAGGCGATTGGGATTTTCCCCGTAGCGACCGTCGGCGGGTCGGCGCGAGGGCTGCACATAAGCCACTTTGTAAGGCTGCGGACCGAGCACGCGAAGGAAGGTTTCGGGCGCCATCGTGCCGGCGCCGACCTCGAGATCATAGGGTTGCCCGAGAACACATCCGTGATCAGCCCAGAACTTCTCCAGCCGCAGAATGAGCTCCTGGAACGTCGGCGAGTTGGACTTGGAAGAGGTCACAAAACTCTATCCCTGGCAAAGCAGGTCGCGCTTCCCGCAGGATCGTGCTGGTCGACATCGTAGCAGAGCAAAGTCAAAGGGAGATGGCTAAGTGTTGATTTTCTCTAGCATCCCTGCGGTTACAAGCTTTTTCTCGATGTGGCGTTCCAATGACTGTAGCAAAAACTTGCGCAGATCCGCGGCTTCGGTCTGGGACCACGCCTGCCGGCTCAAACTCTCGAGCGGAGCCCGGAGCATCTCGGCCGCTCGTGCCCGGGATGTGGCGCAGATCTCCGAAGAGGCTAGCCGCTTGTCCTGAGCGCACATGAGCCCATCCGACAAAACATGAAAAAATGCCCGGTTTCCGTCGAGGAGCCGTCCACACTCCATGCAGGCGGAAAGTTCCGGCAGATAGCCCATCAACCGCGTCATCCAAAGTTCAAAATAGGTGATGGGAAGCCAAATGTCCCCGCCGCGCAGCCCCGCCAGCACCGAAAGCGTCAGCCGGAACACCGGGTCGTTCGCCTCTCGATCCGGAAGCAGCTCGTCGAGCAATTCCGCCACGTGGCCGAGCGCCACCGCTCGCGGATAGCTCACTTGTCTAGACAGCGGCGACTCTAATACTTCGCAAGCGTCCAGCCGCGCCAGGTCCTGCTGCTCACGATCCGCGTAATAAACCCGCACATAGGTTAACGGTTCGAGCGCGCCACCAAACCGCCGCTTGGATTTCTTGGCCGCCCGGGCTACCCCGTGGACCTTGCCTTCCTGGCGAGTAAATAATGTGACCAGTAGGTCAGCCTCGCGCACGGGATAGGATCTGAGGACAATCGCTTCCGACTCCTTCAGCGCCATGGAAGCCCATACGAGTACAGCACGTCCTACAGCCACTCGATCGAAGTTACGTACTTGATTGTAAACGGGGGACAGGAGGATGGGAAAGCGGCGGACTGAATTCGATGACAATACGCTCACGCCCGCCTGCATCCGCCCACTCCGTCGAAGATCGGGCGCGTCAAGGATCTCTTGATCCCAGCTTTCATTGGCCGGTTCCGTTTTGCCCGGCGGAGTAGCACGAAGAAGCTCAGCTATCCTCGATTAAAACCTCGATAAAACCTTGATTAAAACCTTAGCGATGCTAACCCTACGTCGCTCGATCTTGATACACTGCATCATAAGATACTTTCGAGAAACTTCCACCGCTTGTCTTGCATCTCGGATCTTCAGCAGGGAGAGGAGGCCATTTATGGCAGTTAGTGAGCAAACCTTGACCAGCAAGCAGTTGGAAACCCTTTGCATCAATACCATCCGTACGCTGGCCATCGACGCTGTCGAGAAAGCCAATTCTGGCCATCCCGGCGCCCCCATGGGGCTGGCTCCGGTGGCCTATAGCCTGTGGCAGTACTTCCTTCGCTTTGATCCTCAAGATCCTACCTGGCCCGATCGCGACCGTTTTGTGCTTTCGAACGGACATGCGTCCATGCTGCTCTACGCCATTTTGTACCTGACCCGGGTTCGCGGCACGAACCCCGAGTATGAGTCTACCGGCGAATTTGCCATCAGCTTGGATGACATTAAGAGGTTTCGACAACTGGACAGCAAGACTCCCGGCCACCCCGAATACCGCATTGCCGGGGGGATTGAAACCACCACCGGTCCACTCGGGCAAGGCGTTGGAACCAGTGTCGGTATGGCAATCGCGAGCCGGTGGCGAGCGGCGTATTTCAACCGTCCTGGATTTGAGATCTTCAACTACAACGTCTATGCCTTCTGCGGGGATGGCGACCTTATGGAGGGCGTAGGCAGTGAGGCAGCATCGCTGGCTGGGCACTTAAAGCTGTCCAACTTGTGCTGGATTTATGACGACAATCGGGTGACCTTGGACGGTCCCGCTCCCTGGTCCTTCAGCGAGGATGTCGGGAAGCGCTTCGCCGCCTACGGCTGGACGGTCACGGAAGTAGCCGATGCGAACGATCTGGATGAGTTGGACAACGCCTACCGCCTATTTCAGCGCACCACCGAAGGCCCCACTCTGATCATGGTCCACAGCCACATCGGTTATGGCTCGCCGCACAAGCAGGACACGAATGCGGCCCACGGAGAGCCTCTTGGTAAGGAGGAAACGCGGCTGACCAAGCGGTTTTATGGTTGGCCGGAAGATGCGCAGTTCCTGGTTCCCGACGGAGTGCTCGAGCATTTTGAGCAAGGCATCGGCCGACGTGGGCACCAGCTGAGGGAAGACTGGATGCAGATGTTTGCCGAATATCGCAGGAAATTCCCCGAACTCGCGGAGCAAATCCAGTTGATGGAGCACCGCGAACTTCCACAAGGCTGGGATCGCGAGCTCTCACCCTTCCCTGCCGATCCGAAGGGCATGGCGACCCGCGACAGTTCCGGAAAGGTTCTCAATCAACTGGGGGAGAACCTGCCGTGGCTGATCGGCGGCTCGGCCGACTTGGCGACCTCGGACCGCACTCGGCTCAAGTTCGAGGGCGCGGGCGACTTCCAGGCCGGCAGTTACGGCGGACGAAACCTGCACTTCGGGGTCCGCGAACACGGCATGGGCGCAGCCGTAAACGGATTGGTCCTCGGAAAACTGCGCTCCTATGGGGGAACATTCTTCAACTTCAATGACTACATGAAGCCCGCGGTCCGTCTGGCAGCGCTCATGGAGGTGCCTAGCATTTTCATCTACACCCACGATTCGATCGGCCTTGGGGAGGATGGTCCGACGCACCAACCGATCGAGCAGCTGGCGCAATTGCGGGCCACGCCGAATCTGCTGGTGATTCGGCCGGCCGATGCCAATGAAGTTCTGGAGGCCTGGAAGCTTATCCTGCCTTTGAAGAGTAACCCGGTTGCTCTGGTGCTGACCCGGCAAGCTCTCCCTACCCTCGACCGATCGAAGTATGGATCCGCCGCCGGTTTAGCCAAGGGAGCTTACATTTTGGCGGATCCACCCGATGGCAAACCAGAGGTCATCCTCATCGGAACTGGAAGTGAAGTCTCCCTCTGCCTGGCCGCCTGCGAACAACTGCAATCGCAAGGAACGAAAGCGCGCGTGGTCAGCATGCCTTGCTGGAAGCTCTTTGAGGAGCAGAGCGAGGAGTACCGCGACCAGATTTTGCCCCCCTCGGTACGGGCTCGCGTATCGGTAGAGGCCGCCGCCACCGTGGGGTGGGATCGTTATGTTGGCCCCACTGGGAAGGCCATTGGAATGCACCGTTTTGGGGCTTCGGCGCCCGCCAAGGATTTGTTCAAGAAATTCGGATTCACTCCCGAAAAAGTGGTGGAAGCCGCACGGGAGGCGATGGTGAGGTCGAAGTAAGAGGTCGAAGTAAACAGTCAGGAAAATGTCAGGTGTTGTGGATTTCAACCGAATCGAGGTCAGCATGCAGCCCACTGGAATTCTGGAAAAAGAAAAAGCTACTAACCCTCTGAAGACCCTTGCGAAATACGGACAATCCGTATGGCTCGACTATATCCGACGTGACCTAATCGAAACCGGGGAACTCAAGCGACTGATCGAGGATGATGGTCTGTCGGGCATGACCTCGAACCCATCGATCTTTGAAAAGGCCATTGTCGAGAGCAAGTACTATACGGATCTGTTGAAGAGCCTAGCCGGCAGGAACGATCTCAATGCAGCAGGCCGCTACGAGCTGCTTGCGATACGGGATATTCAGGACGCAGCCGATGCGCTGAGAACGGTGTATCAGAGCACCCGGCGGAGGGATGGTTATGTCAGCCTGGAAGTTTCCCCGCTTCTGGCCCACGACACCGACGCGACTTTGAAGGAGGCGCGTCGCTTGTGGAAGGCCGTGGGCCGGGAAAATGTCATGATCAAGGTTCCCGGGACTCGCGAAGGCATCCCGGCCTTCGCACAGCTCATCAGCGAAGGAATCAACATCAATGTGACTCTTCTGTTCGCCCAGGACGTCTATGAACAGGTCGCGGATGCCTATATCGCCGGCCTAGGGAATCTTGCGGCAAAAGGGGGCGACGTCAGCAAGATCGCCAGCGTTGCCAGCTTCTTCATCAGTCGCATTGACACGTTGGTGGACTCGATCATTCAAGAACGTCTTAAGACGGTACGCGAGCAGCCGCAGAGAAGCGCTCTCGAAGGCCTTTTTGGCAAGGTGGCGATCGCCAATGGTAAACAAACCTACCAACGGTATTTGCGAATCTTCCGCGGCGAAGGCTGGGAGCAACTGGCAAAGCAGGGAGCCAGGACGCAGCGCGTGCTGTGGGCGAGCACCAGTACCAAGAACCCGAAATACCGCGATGTCATGTATGTCGAGGAGCTGATCGGCGCCGACACGGTGAACACCATTCCACCCGCCACCATGGACGCGTACCGGGATCACGGGAAGGGACGGGCGAGTTTGACGGAGGATGTCGAATCCGCGAATCAAGTTATGGAAAGCGTCGCGCGGCTAGGTATTTCGATGAAGGAAGTCACTGACAAGCTGACCGATGACGGCGTTCAGCTGTTTGCGGATTCTTTCACCAAGCTTCTTGAAGCCGTGGAAACGACTTCAAAGGCGCAGAGGTAAGGGCCAGCTCGGGTCTTCATAAAGCTCTGTGCACGGATACGACCGATCGATCCGTGCCCCTACCGGTTTGCGCGCCCGCCAGCCGCCCACCTTCGCCGAGAAGGTACTTTCGGCCAGGCGGCAGATGGTTGGAGGACGGGTGGGACCGGCGGCGAGCCCGAGGGGTTCCTCGGAGCTTTGCTGGGACTCGGCTTTGCGCTCCAAGACCGTACGACACGAAGAAAACTGACGAGGGTGAAACCATGCTCGACACAGCACCAATGCTACTGACTCAACAACCGCGCCCGGGCAGGTCGGGCGACCCCTGCGCCATGGTCATCTTCGGGGCCGCCGGCGACCTCACCCGGCGCAAGCTGATCCCTGCGCTCTACAACCTGGCCAAACAACAGTTGCTGTCCCGCGAATTTGCCATGATAGGGCTTTCCCATGGCCCGATGTCGAACGAACAATTTCGCCAGAAGGTGACCGAAGACCTCACTCACTACGCCGGAGCTGGTGCCGACGGGGACGTAATCGAGTGGTTCCTGCGTAGGGTGTATTACATCACGGCGGAATTTGACAACGCTAATATGTACCTGCAATTGAAGGACTTCCTCGGCAAAGTCGAGAAGGACCACTCCACCCATGGAAATTGCCTCTTTTACCTGGCCACCGCGCCACAGTTCTTCGGTTCGATTGTGGAACAACTGGCTGGGGTTGGCCTTATCGGCGAGGATAACCAACATTGGCGCCGGATCGTAATTGAAAAGCCATTCGGGCATGATGTCGACTCGGCGAGGGCACTCAACCAGCAGCTGCTGAAGGTTGTCAGTGAAAAGCAGATCTACCGCATCGACCACTACTTGGGCAAAGAGACCGTGCAGAACATCTTGGCATTCCGCTTCGCCAACGGAATTTTCGAACCCATTTGGAATCGCCGCTACATCGATCACGTGCAAATCTCGGTGTCGGAGACCGTGGGAGTCGAACAGCGGGGCAGCTACTACGATCACGCCGGCGCTTTGCGGGACATGGTTCCTAATCACATCATGCAGCTCATCAGCTTGACCGCAATGGAGCCTCCGGTCTCCTTTCAGGCGAATGCCGTGCGCGATGAGCAGGCCAAGATCTTGCACGCGATCCAACCCTTGAGCGCGGAGGATGTACTGAGCCGCACGGTGCGCGGGCAATACGCTGGGGGTTCGGAGGAGAAGCAACGGGTTCCGGGTTATCGAGAGGAAGATGACGTGCCTCCCGATTCGAAAACCGAGACCTTCGTGGCCATGAAGCTGGCGATCGATAACTGGCGCTGGGCAGACGTTCCCTTCTATTTGCGCACCGGGAAGCGTCTTGCCGCGCAGAACACACACATCGTGATTCAATTTCGGCGCGCGCCGTTTGTTTTGTTCCGCGACACCCCGGTCGAAAATCTCATGCCCAATCAACTGGTGCTGCACATCCAACCGCAAGAAGGCATTTCGTTGCAGTTCGCCGCGAAGGTTCCCGGCCCGATTATGCACCTGGGGGCCGTCGACATGAACTTCCAGTACGCCGATTACTTCGGAACCCAACCGAGTACCGGATACGAGCGCCTTCTGCACGACGCGATGATCGGCGATGCGACCTTGTTTCAACGGGCTGACATGGTAGAAGCGGGATGGTGCGTGGTCAGTCCCGTGCTGGATGTCTGGAAAGCGCTACCGCCGCGCAATTTTCCCAACTATCCTGCGGGTACCTGGGGGCCCAGGGAAGCCGATGAGCTGCTGGAGCGGGACGGGCGGCGCTGGAGGAACTTCGATTGATGATCCTAGCCGGCGACATCGGTGGCACCCATTCACGACTGGCGTTCTTCGATGTATCCAACGGTGCTTTTCGTATGGTCTCATCTTCGGTCTACCCCAGCCGCGACTACCGCGGCCTGGGTGAGATCGTGAGCCGATTTCTGAAAGATTCTCATCTCCATCCCGACGCCGCTTGTTTTGGCATCGCTGGTCCCGTGCGCAACGGTCGGGTAGAAGCTTCCAATCTCCCCTGGATTGTCGAGTCTCAGCAGCTCGCCAGCGAGTTCAAGCTTGATCGAACCGTGCTCATTAATGACCTCGAGGCCAGCGCCTGGGGGATCGCAACCCTCAAAGCCAAAGATCTTGTGCCGCTCAGTCCGGGAAACGCCAAGGCCGGCGAGAACCAGGGGGTGATTGCCGCCGGCACTGGCTTGGGGGAGGCGGGGATGTATTGGGATGGGTCGGATTATCGAATCTTGGCCTGCGAGGGAGGACACGCGGACTTTGCGCCCCGCACTGCGCTCGAGATCGAGTTGTTGCAGTATCTGGCTGCCCGCTACGGACACGTCAGCTATGAGCGCGTGCTTTCCGGTCCCGGCTTGGTCAACGTGTTTCATTTTCTTCGTGATACCGGGCGGGGAACCGAACCTGAGTGGGTGGGTGAAGAGATGCGCAGCGGCGATGCGGCGGCGGTCATTTCACGCGCGGCAATCGAAGGCCGCTGCCAGCTCTGCGAACAAGCCCTCGACCTGTTTGTCTCCGTTTATGGAGCGGAGGCGGGAAATCTGGCCCTGAAACTCATGGCAACCGGCGGAATTTACATTGGAGGCGGCATCGCTCCCCAGATACTGCCCAAATTATCCGCGCCACGCTTTCTTGAATCCTTCCGAAGCAAGGGTAGAATGCAACCGCTGCTCGAAGGCATACCAGTCAGCGTAATCACCAATGACACCATCGCCTTGAGGGGGGCGGCGCGCTGCGCCACGGCCAGTGCCAGAACCTAGGGGTTGCGCTTAACCTGTTCATCGAGTTGACTAGAGGCCGTTGAGGTCTGCAATTTGCCCGGCTTAGAACACGGGCACCAGGTTGTGTTGCTTCTGGTAAATCTTGCGGTCCAAATTGCGCATCACGTCGTTGATGTCACTGCCCACGATGTAGGGCGCTACCGCCCAGACAAACGAGAGTTCGTAACCTTTGCTGTGGGTTGAATTCCAGAGCTTCACCGAATACGCCAGGCGCTCTAGGGGAGCCTCCGCCTCTTCCTCAGACGTATCTGGCAGGACCACAATAAATTCGTCGCCCCCTTGGCGCAGGATAGTGTCGCAGCCGCGAAAGGTATTCTTGAGCAGCTTGCTAAACTCGCTGAGCACATGGTTACCTTCGTTCGCGCCAAACTTGCCGTTAATCTCACGAAAGCCTTTAAGGTCCATGGCCATGAACGTGAGAGGTCTGCCCAGCCGATTGGCGCGGGCTACTTCACGCGGAATCAGTTCATTTAACGCGCGCCGGTTGAGGAGTTGGGTGAGGGGGTCGACCAGGGATAAGCTCTCCAGACGTTCATTCAGGACCAACTCCCCGATCAGTTGAGCGCGGGTATGGTTGAGGCTGATTTTCTGCTGCAGAAGATAAATGTTAAACAGCAGGATGAGAGAAATGAGGCCGAAGAATAACTGCGGCAGGTAAGCGGTTTGGATGTGGATGGAGCGCTCAGCCCAGAGCAGGTTGGGGAACACCAGGGCCAGCATGCCGGCGGCCAGAACTAGCATCACCAGGATGCCGATCGACCACAATTGCAGGTCGCGGCCCGAGATCTGCTGAATTTCGCGCTGCAGGTGCTCGGCGCGCTCCATCATCGACGGCGTAGGAGTTCCTGCTTGTCCGATCCCTGGCAGTTTCCCAGTCGCCATCGTTCCCCCTGTTGCGGAGCCGCTATGTCTCCACCCGATACTTCGAATTCTCAACGGTTCGGGGCACAGGGTGGGAGACGGAACTCGCACTCGGGGATTACGTCGGTAATCGGTAGGAACTGCGTGTCTTAGGAATATTGAACGTCGACAAGAACGTTCGTGCCGTCTTGTTTGCGCAAGGTAATCTGGACTTTCTGTCCTACGGGGAGCGCATTGCGAACATCTCCGGAGAGAACCAGCATCTCCGCCGACCGTCCATCTTCAGCCAGGGTAACAATCGATTTGTTGGGCTGTCCCACATCGGCCTCGTAAAAGCTTACTTCCTTTACCCTTCCGCTCCGCGACAGTCCCGAGGGGGAGTGCGGTTTGGCGGCCGATCCTCGACTAGCGCCGGAAAGATAGCGGCGCAACTCGAAGGCAGCGGTCGCCCCGAAAATGCCGGACATCGAAAGCAGAATCAGCGAGGTGAAAAGGGCGTCGATGGTGGGCTGGGGAAGTAGCGAGCCAGACACAGCAATCCACGCCACACCCAACAAAGGGATCGCCGCCAGCAGCAAAAGTAGGAGCAACATCATAGATTGTTCTCACACGTGTCCCATCGCGGAGTCGACTACCGGCAACAGACTAGCAGAAAATCATTGAGTTTTGCAGGCGGGGACGTGACTTACCAGGGTCAAACCAGGCTCAGCGACAGCGATCACGCCAGTCGCCGATCTCCCTCAACCCGGCTCCTTGGCTTTGCTCGAACAATCGCACGCGATGACGGCGGCGCTCAAACTCATGGATGTCGGCCCATACCTCGGCCCGCCAAGGCTGGTCGTGAACCGCCATCTCCCCGCAGGTGGCGCAGCGAGTGTGATACTTGCTCTCCCGCACTTGCCCCAAGGAATTGCCTAAAGCCGTTTTAGGCCGCGAGCGGGGCAATTCAATGAAGATGCAACGTACCTCTTGAATGTCGTCGTTTTCATCGATTACGTGCTCGTAGCGCAACAGATAGCCGAAACCAAGCTTTTGCGCCTCGGCCTCTGCTTCGGCACGGGTCTGGAAAGGCCCGTACTCCGCCCGCTGTTGCTCGACGGAGTCGCAAGTCATCCAAAAGATTTCTTGGTGTGCCATTTTGCCTGGGTTGTCCCGCTGCTTGGAGGAATTCCAGTCGGCGACTTCTCATGCAGTTCAAGCAATTCGTCTGCCGTCAAATTCGCGCCCAACTGGCTGCTGGAAAGACCTTGGGGATGGTGAAGCCAGCTAACCGTGCAAGGTTTTGCACCGTTTTGCCGAATTCTGTGGCGGCGAAGGGGTTCGAAGCCGACACGGAAGTAACTAGGAGGATCACCTGGATCGCAGGTTTCCCATTCAGACTTATTGGGCAAGCGATATTATCGAATAGAACACGACCTAACCTGACGTTCTCAAGTTTGGTTCGACTCATGGGAAACCGTCGGCAGACCAGAAACGAGACGCGCGTGCCGGTGCGGATCTTCGGCACCGATCGCGACGGCCAAATCTTCTCCGAGAAGGCTTTTACGGTAAACGTAAGCCAGCAAGGGGTGGAATTGAGCGGCGTACAAGCCCAGCCTAAGCCGGATGAGATCGTCGGGCTAACCTACGGCCAAACCAAGGGTCATTTTAAAGTGAAGTGGGTAGGCGAAGCCGGAAGCCCCAAGGTTGGCCATCTTGGGTTGTTGAACCTCACGCCGGAGAAACCGCTGTGGGATTTCCCCGTGCCGGCAAGTCTCGATGGCTTCGACGACGAAGTGTTCGAGCGACGAGCGCACCCCCGACTCAAGTGTGCGACCTCGGTCGAAATCTACCCCAGCAATCAAGCGTCTCCGATTCGCGCGAGAACCGGTGATATCAGCCTCGGGGGATGCTTCATCGAGATGTCAACCCCCCTGCCCAAGGGAACCGAGGCTAGAATTGCTATCTGGGTGAAAGATATTAAATTGTGGGCGAAGGCCGAAGTGGTTTCAATCGCGCCCGGCTATGGCATCAGCGTAAAATTTCTCGCCATGTCCGATCCGGACAGGAATCAGCTGCAGCAATTCATGGACAGCCAAGTGCGTCTTGCCGTGCGACCCTAGTCAGTTGAGCCGCTCGGCGATGCGCCAAGGGCGAATGAAGCAAGTAGCGTTTTCGCTTCGACTTCGAGCTAGGCAACCCTCTACGGCTGCCGACAGATACAAACGGGGAACTGGTTTTACCAGGTAAGCCTGGGCCCCCAGCAAAATGGCTTGTCGAATGGTGTCGGGGTGGTCTTCCGCGGAACAGATGATCACTTTCAATCCGGGTTGAAGATGCCGCAAGCTTTGCAAGGTTTGCAGGCCGTCCATGCCAGGCATTTGCATGTCGAGAAGTACCAGTTCGGGAGTGCAACCCTGCTCGATGCGCGCTAGCGCCTCCTCTCCGTTGTTGGCGATCTCCACGTGGTAATAGTCGAGTTCGAGAAGGAGCCGCAGATAGCGTTGCACCTCTGGACTGTCTTCGATAACTAAGACCGTAGCTCTACCTTGACCAGAGCGAGAAGGTGTCATGGGGAATCGGGCCGTCCGGTTCACCAAGGATTCAGGATCTTGAGCGTGCCCGTCGAGGCTTTACGGGTTCACGAAATAGCTCAGACCCATGAACGAGACGGCATCAGCCTCAGTCAAACCACTTCTTAAAGGGACTATGCTGTTTACCCCATCAAGACGACCGCGGTCAACTGCGTTCTCGCAGTCTCAATCGCTGATTTTTCTGTAACTTGCCTGCTTTCCACAGCCGTGTGCAACTGAGCTGGTGCAGTACTTTTGTAAAGCGCGAACTGCGGCAAGAAGACTTTCCTCGACCACAGCCCTTCACTGCCGAATTGAACCTGGCGCGCCCGTCCCCGAGTCGAGAGGTTGCCTTGTGGAAAACCTGGCAATCACTCGGCTGGCCCGCGCCCTTCCCCTGCCACTTCACGCTTAACGTGCGCCAACCGAGTGCGTGAAGGCAACAATCGGCAACCGCACCTCAGTGGTTGCCAAATTACGCTGGCACCAGCCTCCCGGATGGACACGTTCCGCAGGCGCTTGTCGTAACGCAAATTCTTCAGCTTGAACGGAAAGTTGCTTGATCAAGGGCATTCCCGCTGGCTGCCGTCATCGATAAACTCTGTGTTTTCAGGACAAAACACGAGAGGTTTGAAGGATAAGTTCGGTGACCAAAGTTGACCAACCTTCTTCGGATATGTGAAAACTTTTGCACATCGAAAGGTGAGAGGTATCGAAGTAACCAAGCGAGCGCGCCGGTAACCTGGATGTTCAGCCCCAAGGAGGGGGCAGTAAGTCATATTCCTGGAATGGGTTAACGAGGCGAAGATGACTATGGTTCCGCCCAGACGCGACTGGTAGAATCTTGAGTCGATTCGCCGGCCCTCCTTGTTTGGATTGCAAATTGCACCGCCACTAGTGTCCGTATTCGATTTGAAACGACAAAGGAAAAACGCCAAGGTGGAGCCACAAGTAGCCAACGTGTTTACCATGCCCGCGCTCGATCAAACAACGTTCGAACAAATGCTAGAAGCCGCCTTCATTCTGCAGCAGCAGAGCCGGCAGTCGCAAAAGAAGCTGGATCCGGCGGAGTCTCTAGTGGAGATCGCCGAAGTTCAAGAATCGCTTCGGTCGCTCTCGGACGTTTCCGCAGCCGCTAAGCTGATCGTCGAGCGGCTGGAGAAGATCACTACTGCGACGGCCATTGCCGTGGCGTTCCTCCAGACTGACCGACTGGAGTACTGTGCGGC
>DATJVZ010000362.1:0-20760 GCA_035501575.1 Terriglobales bacterium
GCAGGCGATCACCATCCAGAACACCACGGCATACGGGCCGAATATCCGGTTGCGGCTCATGTACGCCTCGAATGGGCTTCCGCTGTACCACGCCATGAAAATCTCCATCACGTAGCCGTAGGTCACCATCAGTCCCGTCGCCAACAGGATCTTCGCCATGTTGTCCAGGTGGCGCATCGTGATGAAGTCTTCCAGTTCGTACACCTTGCGAATCGGAATCGCCAGACTCATGACCATTGCGAAGCCCGAGAAGATCGCGCCGGCGACGAAGTAGGGCGGGAAAATCGTGCTGTGCCAACCCGGCAGGATGGCGATTGTGAAATCGAAGCTCACCACCGAGTGCACCGACACCACCAACGGCGTCGCCAATCCCGCCAGCAGCAGATACGCGATCTTGTACCGATGCCAGTGCCGCGCCGCGCCGCGCCAGCCCATCGCCAGAACGCCGTAGAACGCGCGCACGAACCGGTGTTGCGCCCGGTCGCGCATGCTCGCCAGGTCGGGGATCAATCCCACGAACCAAAAGAGAAATGACACGGTCGCGTAGGTGGATACCGCGAACACGTCCCACACCAGCGGACTGCGCCATTGAGGCCAGAGCCGCATCGTGTCCGGGTACGGAAACAGCCAGTAGAAAACCCACGGCCGTCCCAAATGAAGCAGCGGGAACAGCCCGGCGCAAGCCACCGCAAACAACGTCATCGCCTCGGCGAACCGGTTGATGGAGGTTCTCCAATCTTGTCGGAACAACAACAGGAACGCCGAAATCAACGTTCCCGCATGGCCGATTCCGATCCACCACACGAAGTTCACGATGGCAAATCCCCAACCGATCGGAATATTGACGCCCCAAATTCCTACCCCGCGCACAAAGAGATAGCCGATGGCATAGAGCAGGACCATGGTGATGAGAAACGAAATCCCGAACCCAATTAACCAACCATTCGAGACCGGCCGGGTCAAAACGATCGAGCTGATCTTGTCGGTAACGGTGGCGAAGGTATAGCCGGGTTCGATGACCGGCGCCTGCTGGGAAACGACGGGTTGGCTTGGGCGATCCATCTTTGCGGTGCTCCGCTCAGCTCTCCGGTTGGGGGTTGCGTATTTCGGCCAGGTACGTCGTGCGCGGCCGAGTGTTGAGATCCTCGAGCAGCCCGTAATTACGATTCTTGGCCTTGAGTCGTGAAACTTGACTGTTGGGGTCGTTGATGTTGCCAAAGACAATCGCGCCTGCGGGACACGATTGCTGGCAGGCCGTCTGCAGCTCAAGGTCCTCGATCTTCCGGTTCTCGCGCTCGGCATCGATGCGGTGACGGCTGATACGCTGAACACAGTAGGTACACTTCTCCATCACGCCTCGGCTGCGCACCGTGACGTTCGGATTGCGCATCATTTTGTATTGCGGAGTTTCCCAGTCCTGGAAGAGCAGGAAATTAAATCGCCGGACCTTGTACGGGCAGTTGTTCGAGCAATAGCGAGTACCGACGCAGCGGTTGTAGACCATGTCGTTCAGGCCTTCGGTGCTGTGCACGGTGGCGCCCACGGGACAGACCAGCTCGCAGGGAGCGTTCTCGCACTGCATACAGGGGACGGGCTGAAAGTACGCTTTCGGATGGTCCCGGTCGCCTTGGTAATACACGTCGACCCGCAGCCAGTGCATGTGACGTCCTTTGTTGCACTGCTCTTTGCCCACCACCGGGATATTGTTCTCGGATTGGCAGGCAAGGATGCAGTTGTTGCATCCCACGCAAGCATTGAGATCGATGACCATGCCCCACTCGTAGGGCTCTTTCTCGTATTGCGCCTGATATCCAGGATAAAGAGTAAGCGAAGCCGGAGGCCTCTCTTCCTGGGCGAAATCCGGCTCTTTGTGGTACTCCTCAAGACTGCGGGTTCGTACCAACGGCCGCGTATCTCCGTTCTGGGTTTCCATGGTTTGGTAGCCCTGGGTGGATGCCAGGACATACCGACCCTCTGCCTTTTGAATTTTCAACCCGCTCGCGAACCATGGGGTCGCACTCGAGCGCAACGGATAAAAATCAAATCCGGCTCCGGTTCCTACCCGACCTGCGCGGCGCCGGCCGTAACCGAGGAAGACGGAGACGGCGTTATCTGGATGCCCAGCCTGGATCCACACCGGCGCGATTCGAGTTTTCCCGTTCAGCTCCAACCGGATCATGTCTTCACTCGCCAGGCTCAGGCGCTCCGCCATTTTGGGCGCCATCAGCACGGGATTGTCCCAGGTCATCTTCGTGAGCGGCTTGGGTAATTCCTGCAGCCATCCGTTGTTGGAGAAACAGCCGTCGTACACCGAGGGGTCGCGACGGAAATTGATTTCAATTCCCGGTCCGGACTCATTGGGCGCAGGCGGGCCGGCCAACCTGGCCGTAAGCTGCTTGGTTTGATATGTCGTGCCCTCGATCCACCCGTCGTGCAGGGCTTTTCTCCAGAAACCATCGAAATCTGCTCCGGGATGTTGTTTCTGCCAGTAGCCGTGCACGACTTCATATCCCGTTGCCCCTGAGGGACCACCCACCAACGCCAGGAGTTCGTACGCGCTCTTGCTGTTGTACAAGGGAGCAATCAGGGGCTGCTGGATTGTCACCGTGCCGTCGTACGCGCGTACGTCGCCCCACGCTTCAAGCGCGTGGGTCTCGCTAATGTGCCACTGGCAAAGCTCCGCCGTTTCATCCTGGTAAAGTCCAAGATGGACGCGAAATGGAACACGCGTGTCTTTCAAAACATCGGCAAACCCCACATCAGCCGGGGCATCATAGGCGGGATTGCCGCCGAGGAGAAACAACATATCGACTTTGCCGGCACGCATATCGGCAACCAGTTCCTTGATGGAATCGGTTTGATTCACGGGATGCGCGTTGACCGGATCGGTATAGACCACCGTGCTACCGATATTCCCGAGGGCTTGATTCATGGCATGGGCAAGAGCGTGGACCAGGGGCGGCTGATGATCGCCGGCCAGAATCAAGCTTCTGCCACGATGGGATTGGAGATCTCCGAGTACTGCCTTGACGAATAATTGTCTTTCCTGCTCGGAAAGCTCTTTGCCGCCCACATCCAGTCCCAGGGACACGGCCAGTCGACGAGCAAAGACTTCGACAAACGACGCAGGTACCGGCAGCCGATGGTCCGCCTTGGCTCCGGTAGAGCTCGGCGTACTCTCGATAACATACAAGCGACTCATCTCTCCCCCGTCGGGATTGCGGCGCCGGGCAAAATCGCGCGCATACCGCGTCATGCCGGGAAATCCGGCGTAGAGAAAGTCGGCATCCAGCGAAACGATCACGTCGGCATTCTCCAGCCGGTATTGCGTCTCGACCGGCTGGCCGAAGGCCATCTGTGCACCTCCATATACGTTGTCCCGATTGATCGGCTCGTAAACGTGCCACTTGGCCAGGGGAAACAACTTGAGCAGGCCGGCAAGTTGATCGGCCAAACCAGGGGAGGAAATCGTACGCGTCAAAATGCGCATCCCCGAGCCTTGCACCGCTTTTTGCGAGCTCAAGGGGCCGCGCATGGCTTCCACGAAATTGTCCCAGGTGCGCACTTCGCCCAAATACAAGTTGGTCTGGGAGCGGTCTGGATCGTAAAGGCCGAGAATCGCAGCCTGGGCAAAGATGTCCGTTCCCCCCAGACTTGCGGGATGCTTGTCATTGCCTTCGATTTTCGTCGGACGATAAAGATGGCTTTCAACCAGAATGGGACTGGCATATCCACCCAGGCTAAACGCGGTCGCGTAGAACAAGGGACGGCCCGGAACCGTGTCCTCGGGTTGACGGACATAAGGAACAATCGGCTCCAGCGGCTGTTTGGTGCAGGCCGTCATGCCTGCCATGGCGAGGGAAGCACCCATCAGCCTCAAAAACCCGCGTCGCGAGACGGAATCGAGCCACTGCGATGCACCTTCGGGAAACTCCCCCCGCATCATCTCCCGGAACTCGGCGCTGCCTGCCAGTTCCTCGAGACTACGCCAGAACTCTGGACCGGTGGTGTCGGCCATGCGCTGGCGGGCAGTCTCGAAAGTCAGCTTGTTCTTCTGGCTAGACCCATCTTTCTGGGCGGGCAATTTGCCATTTTCTTTCATCGTAATTGCCGGATCCGCTTGGCACACGGGCGAAATCGCCGTGCGCCCTAAGAAATTCACCGATGGCACGTTGAACAACTCGTGATGTCGGCTACCGTGCGCAAGTTGTATTTATTGACCAAATCCACCCCGAGTGACCGCTGGTCAACGTATTGTTTCCCCTCGAAGGTCAAAGGTTTCAGAGTCGAGGGTGGCTCGTATCGCATGTTGAACACCTGGTCCCGCGGCCGCAGATTCTTCGCTGGATCGCGGTGGCAGCCGAGACACCATTCCATTTGCAACGAGGCGTAGTTATACATGAGCGGCATTCGATCGACGGGACCATGGCAGGTATTACAACCCACGCCCTTATTGATGTGAATGCTGTGGTCGAAATAGACGAAGTCGGGCAGGTCATTGACCCGTGTCCACACTAAAGACTTGCCCGATCGAAAGCTTTCGCGCACCGGCTCGAGCAGCGGGGCGCCCATCCAGATCTGGGAATGACAGTTCATGCAGGTTTTGGTCGGAGGGATGCCGGCGAAACTCGAGGTTTCCACCGAGGTGTGACAGTAGCGGCAATCAATTCCCAATCCCGCGACGTGATGCTGATGGCTGAACGGCGCCGGTTGCGGACGCACCACCTCGGCATAGGTCACATAAGGCGAACGCTGCAACGCTATGCAGGCCCAGAGGACGAAGGCAATCAAGAAGACCGCGCCAAACAGGGTCGCGCGGGAGATTGTATTCGTACTGCGATGAAAGATCTGCATCGCTCAGAGCTTCCAAATGCAGCGGAACCGCCATACTGGTTCCGTCTCTGGTCAGGCATTGACTGATGGTGATGGATCCGGGACGGCAGAAAGCAGGAATTATAGCAGTTCCCATGAAGATTGAGCAGGTTTAGCGGTAGTGGTCTACAAAGTAGTCCGCTATCACCTCTGGCCGTAGTGTCGGATGCGATCAGTGAAACTAAGAGAGTGGCTGAACAACGGCGTTGACGAGCGAGTGGCAGGCAAATGCAATCGGCATCTCGGTCTCAGTACAACGCGTAGACATTGCCATCGGTGCTGCCGAAGTACACTGTATTGTTCACCACAATTGGTGAGGCAAGAATGGCCCCTGCGGTGAACATCTTGTGGATTCCGGTAACGACGTCATCGTAAAAGGAAGAAGCCATGGCGGTGTGATAATCCGGTGAGCCATCCTTTTTGGTGTACATAGACCCGTTCCGTTTTGAACCCTCCGTTTGAAACGTCCACGCCAAGTTCCTCTGGGAGATGTCGATCGCAAAAAGTTTACCTTCATGCGAGCCGATGTAAAGCATGTTCCCGGCCAGGGCTGGCGAGGAGAACATCGGCCACTTTGTGGCGGCCGAGAACACGTTCGCGCCTGATTTTGCATCAACAGCATGAAGCAGACCGGAGTCGGAAGTAGCGAAGTAGACTCTTCCGCCCTGGACGGCCGGCGAACCAATCACCCAAGACCCCTTATTGTTGTATACCCACTTCTTTTCCCCATTGCGCGCATCCAGCGAATACAAGTTGGAATCGCGGCATCCGAAGTAGACTAGCCCCTCGGAGACCGCCGCCGAAGATTGGATACCGACCTGATTGTGGATAGCCGGGTCTTCACCGGTCTTGAACCGCCATAGCTGTTTACCACTATTCGCGTTCAGCGCGTAAAAATAACTGTCCCAACTGCCGATATAGAGCACATTGTCTGCGAATGCCGGGGTGGCATGAACGACGTCGCCGGTACGAAACCTCCACTTGAGACCACCGGTAGCGGCGTCAACAGCGTAGACGTAGTGATCGCCGCTTCCAAAATAAACCACTCCATTCGCGACCACGGGAGAGGAAAGAAAAAAGTCGAACGGATCCGGCATAAGCTCAGGGGCGGGATCCATGCCGTGGATATGCTTGGCGGCAAAACGCAGTTCGCCGTTCGTGGAAAATTTCCATTTCAATTGGCCGGTGAACTCATCGACGGCGTAGAACGTTGAATCGTAGCTATTGAAATAGACGAGACCGGCTACGACTGCCGGGGATGAAACGATGCGCCCCTTGGTTTCAAACTTCCAGACCTGCGAGCCGGTCTCCTGACGAAGCGCATATAGGTTTCCATTCGTGCTGCCGATGAAGATCATATGGTCGGCGGCGGCCGGCGACGAATATAGTTCGCCCCCTGCACTAAACATCCATCGGACACCGGAGAGGTGGGCGATGCCAGGTCCGTCATATACTCCGGTGTGCGCCGGATTCCCTCGAAACATGGCGACCTCCTCTCCTCGCGCACCCAAGGAGAGGTTTGCCAGACTGAATACAAGCACGAATCGTTGCCACTGGCTGATCATGACTCACCGATCGAGATTCTTAACCTTAGACGGAACAAAACGGGAACGGTAACGCAGAATGCATCGAAAGATCCGGAGTCGCCGGCCGAATCATCTCAAACTTCACTTTTCTTCGATTCAGGACCAGTTGCGGTCTGAAGGTGGTAGTGCAAGAGGGGCCAGTTGACAATTCGGAATGCACTCTGGAAGCCGCGTTTTTAGACGACCATGGCCGCGATTTCGAAAGCGCCTAGTACCAGCCAAACAACCGCCCTGCGATGCTGGCCGGCGAGCCAGTATCCGCTCGCTGCACTGAAGCAAAGAATTGCGCTTGTCCATCCACTTGCCCAAGCAGCTGGCTTGCTGATGATTCTCAAAAGGTTCATCGGATTCCCTATGTGCTGCTGATAAATCACCCATCTCCAGCAACTTCCAGGAAAGCGGTGGTTGGGAACGGCCGGCAGTAGCCTTCGATCTTTCCGCGCTTCGGCGCGGACGCGAATAGGGTGACAGTGACGTCGAAAAGCTTTATCACCGCAGATTCATGACCAGGAGTTTTAACTCAGTCATGTCTTCGATGGCATAGCGCAAGCCTTCTCGTCCGAGCCCGGAATCCTTGACGCCGCCGTAGGGCATTTGGTCAGTACGAAAACTTGGCACGTCGCCGGCGATTACGCCGCCGACTTCCAATTCTTCAAATGCCTGAAATAACAGCCTGGCATCGTGGGTAAAGATGCCAGCTTGCAGCCCGTAGGAGGAGCGGTTGATCTCCCGCACCGCTTCCGAGAAGTCGTCATACGCCTCGACGGTGACAACCGGAGCGAAGATTTCCTGGCAATTGACCCTCATCTCAGAGCGCGTTCCGGTAAGCACCGTGGGCTCAAGCAGGGATCCCCGACGCGCGCCCCCGGCCAGCACTCGCGCGCCACCCCGCACCGCCTCTTGAATCCAGTCGCTGGCGCGAGCGGCATCGCTCTCTCGAATCAGGGGTCCAACGTCGGTGGAGTCCTCGCAGGGATCTCCCGTTCTCAAGGTGCTCACGGCGGCGAGCAATAGATCTGTGAATTTCCCGTATACGGATCGTTCGACCAGAATGCGCTGCACGGAGATACAACTTTGCCCGGCGTAACCAAAGCCGCCGCTGACGCATCGTTCAGCAGCATACGCAAGATCAGCATCGTTGTGGATGAGGACGGCGGCATTGCCGCCTAATTCGAGAACGACCTTCTTCTTGCCGGACCGCCGTTTAATGTCCCAGCCGACGGTCGCACTGCCGGTGAAACTGATCATCTTGATTCGATCATCCGCAATCAGCAGTCCCGCGTCGTCGTTAGAGAGGGGAAGCACGCTGAACGCGCCATCGGGCCAGCCCGCCTGCTCAACGATCTCGGCCAACAACAAAGCGGTAAGTGGGGTCTGCGGGGCAGGCTTGAGGATGATGGAACAGCCTGCGGCAATGGCAGGAGCAACCTTATGGGCGACGAGGTTCAAAGGAAAATTAAATGGTGTAATCCCGAAGATGGGCCCCACGGGGAAACGGCGGACGACCCCCCACCGTCCGGCCGTGGTTTCCTGCCAGTCAAGTGGCAGATATTCGCCGTAAATTCGCGTACTTTCTTCGGCCGCAACCATGAACGTAAAAATGGATCGTTCTACTTCTGTGCGGGCTGCCTTGATGGGCTTTCCTGCCTCGAGGGCAATGGTGCGCGCAAAGTCGTTCTGCCGCTCTCGAATGCCCTGGGCCACGCGACGCAACATCCGTTGCCGCTCGAATGCGGGCAGCCTCTTCATGGTCCCGAAGCCTTTCCCCGCCGCGGCCACTGCACCTTCGGCCTGTTCGCGTTTGCCTTGGCATACTCGCGCGATCACCGTTCCGTCGTATGGCGACCGAACGTCAACCGGGTCGCCCTGCTCCACCCACTTGCCATCCAGGAAAAAACCACGGGTTACTACGGGAGTGAAGGTTATCTCTGACATTCGAGCTTTGAGACCTCCACGATACAGACTGTAAGATTATAGGCTCTCTCAAGGAGTCGCGGCTCACGCCGCCAGAAACCGAGGAACAGGGACTTGCACCGGTCGATCACCGAAATAAGCCGCCAGCTGCGCGCCAGGGAACTTTCGCCCGTAGAGTTGACCAAGAGCTGCCTGGCGGCCATCGAAAATCTCAACCCAGTTCTCAACGCCTTTGTGACGGTGACCTCGAGATCTGCTTTGCGTGAGGCGAAGGCAGCAGAAATCGAAATCCAGCAAGGCAAATATCGCGGACCGCTGCACGGAATCCCCATGGGGCTCAAGGACCTGATTGACACCGCTGGAGTACCGACGACCGCCGCCAGCGCTCTCTTCAAGCATCGCCTACCCACGACCGACGCCGAAGTCGTACGGCGATTGAAGCTGGCCGGGGCAGTTTTGCTGGGGAAGCAGAACCTTCACGAATTCGCCTACGGCGGTAGCTCGCTCATCAGCTACTTTGGCGTAGCACATAATCCCTGGGACCCGGCCGCGATTGCTGGCGGGTCGTCTGGAGGATCTGCCGCCGCCGTGGCCGCCGGCCTCTGCTTCGCAGCTGTTGCCAGTGACACTGCGGGTTCCATCCGTGAACCGGCGGCGCTGTGCGGGGTTGTTGGCCTGAAACCCACCTATGGACGCGTCAGCACGCGTGGTGTCATCCCGCTCTCCGTCTCTCTAGACCACGTTGGCCCACTGACTCGGAGTGTTGCGGATGCCGCGCTGGTGCTCGAGGCCATCGCAGGTCATGACCCTAGCGATCCGGCCTGCGCGGATCGCGTCGTGGACGATTACGGGAAGGATCTCGCGCAGAAAGCGAGACCGGTTCGGATCGGGGTTCCGCGAAGTTTCTTTTACGAGGATCTAGACCCCGAAATTGCTTTGGCGCTCGAGCATGCCATTGGCGTGCTTGAGAAGCTGGCCGGCGGAGTCCGCGAAGTCGAACTCCAGGTACCAACCGATCGCACCTTACAGTACGCCGAGTCGTATGCTTACCACGCCGAGTTCGTTGCCCGTTCTCCCGAGCTCTATCAACCGGAAACGCTCCGACGCATCCTCCGGGGTGAAGCCACCTCTGCGGCAGAAGTTGCCAGCTGTCGACGGGAACTCGCGAGAGTGCGTAGCGACATCAGTCAGGTGTTTCAACAGGTCGACGTTCTCGTGACCCCTACGACAGCAGTTACCGCTCCAGCCATTTCCGATCTCGAGGCAGATCCGGACCGGTTGCGGGAGCGAGAGCTGGTATTACTGCGCAACACGCGTCCGTTCAATGTGTGGGGACTGCCTGCGATTTCTCTCCCCTGCGGCTTCAGCAAGGCAGGCCTGCCCATTGGGCTGCAAATTGTCGGGTCGCATTGGCAAGAGCGGAGAGTTTTCGAGTTAGCCTTCGTCTACGAACAGGCGACCGAGTGGCACAACTCGCGACCGGGCAACGGTGCCGCGATAAGATTGGAGCATGCCAACGGGCCGTACCGTCCTCAGAGTGCTTGAATCAAAGTCGTTAAACCGTTTACCGTGGCTGATCCACGGATTTTCGACTCGCCGAGGCGGATTCTCCCGGCGATACGGCGGCGGATCCCTCAACCTCGGATTCACCAGAGACGATTCGAGCGCCGCGGTGGAGCGCAACCGGCGGCTTTTTCTTGAAAAAATCGGCGCCTCGCGAGGCCGGCGGTTGTGGCCCTTGGTCACTTTGCGACAGATTCACTCCGATGTGATTCATCATCTTGGATCTCTTCCGCGACGTCAGCTGAGCGGCGACGGTCTAATCACGTCTGCGCCGGAAATTCTGCTCGCCGTTCAGGCGGCGGATTGTCTGCCGGTGATCCTTGTTGACGTCGAGCACCGCGCGGTTGGGGCCTTTCATGCGGGATGGCGAGGCACGGTCAAGAGAATCCTCGAAAAAGCCGTGGGGGAAATGCGTCGCCAATTCGGGAGCGAACCCCGCCGCATCCAAGCGGCCATCGGTCCAGGAATTCATGGCTGCTGTTACGAAGTTGGTCCCGAGGTTCGGGAGAAATTCGAATCGCAGTTTACCTATGCCTCGGATCTGTTCCGCAAGACGAAGGTATCCGACCCGGCAGGGGAGAAACCGATGTCATTTCTTTACGCTCGCCCGCCCGGCCACTGCACGACGCCCAGTAGCGTTTTCCTGGATCTGGTGGAAGCCAACCGACGCCAATTGGTCGACGCCGGAGTCCGCTCAACCAACATTACGGCGTCGCGATTGTGCACAGCCTGCAATCCAGATTTGCTCTTTTCTTATCGTGCCGAAAAAGCTGTCACCGGGCGGATGCTAGGAGTGGTGGGGGTCAGGACTTCGAGCTCGTAAACGAATCGATTGCCCAGTGGCTTAAGGGTGCTTCCCGCAGGCGTCAGCCAACGAGCAGCCTGACCGCGGGTTTCCGGTCATTTTCTTGCGGCTTTCAACCGTTGCTCCAAGGCCGCGACGTTATCTTGCATCTGGCGGGGAAGACGGTCGCCGAATTTTGCGAAGTGTTCTCGGATGCGCGGCACTTCTTCTAACCAGCCCCCAATGTCCACGCTCAGCAGCTTGGCCAACTTGTCAGCCGGGAGATCCAGGCCTTGGGTATCCAGGTCTCCGGGCTCGGGCAATCGGCCGATAGGTGAATCCTGAGCGTGCACCTTGCCGTCACAGCGCTCGAAGACCCACTTCAACACACGGCTATTCTCGCCGAACCCGGGCCACAAGTACTTGCCATCCGTATCCTGGCGAAACCAATTCACGTAAAAAATCTTGGGTAGCTTTGCGGCCGAAGCGCGCTCGCCCATCCTTAACCAGTGGCTAAAGTAGTCGCCCATGTGATAGCCGCAAAACGGCAACATAGCCATCGGATCCCGCCGCAGCTGTCCCACTTTGCCAACGATTGCCGCCGTGGTTTCGCTGCTCGCTGTAGCACCCAGAAACGTACCATGTTCCCAGTTGAACGACTCGGTGATGAGAGGCACAATGCCGGCACGTCTTCCGCCGAACAGAATGGCGTCAATCGGGACACCCTTCGGATCCTCCCATTCGGGGGCGATCACCGGACACTGCTTCGCCGGAGTCGTGAAGCGGGCGTTGGGGTGAGCCGCTCTGCGCCCCGATCGCGCAGTCCATGGTCGGCGAAGCCAGTCCACCAGTTCGGCCGGTTTTTCCTCCGTCATTCCTTCCCACCAGACGTCGCCATCGGGGGTCATGGCACAGTTGGTAAAGATTGAATTCCGGGTTATGCTGCGCATGGCGTTGGCATTCGATTTCATGCTGGTGCCAGGCGCCACCGCAAAGAAACCGGCTTCCGGATTGATGGCATAGAGGCGGCCGTCCGCCCCAAATTTCATCCACGCGATGTCATCTCCGATGGTCTCAACCTTCCAGCCGGGTATGGTGGGAATCAGCATCGCGAGATTGGTCTTGCCACAAGCGGAAGGAAATGCACCGGTAATGTATTTCACCCGGCCGGAGGGGCTGATGAGTTTCAAGATCAGCATGTGTTCCGCCATCCAACCCTCGTCCCGCGCTTGAACCGACGCGATCCGCAAAGCATGGCACTTCTTCCCCAAAAGGGCGTTGCCCCCATATCCGGAACCGTAGGACCAGATCTCCCGGGTTTCCGGGAAATGGCAGATGTACTTGTGTTCTCGATTGCAGGGCCAGGTCGAATCCTGGTCGCCTGGGGCCAGGGGAGCACCGATCGAGTGCACCCCCCGGACGAACTCACCCTCTTCTCCCAGAGCGCGGAGCACGTTCGTGCCGACCCGTGCCATCAGGTGCATGTTGGCGACCACGTAAGGAGAATCACTGATCTCAACCCCAATCTTGGCTATGGGGGAACCGATGGGTCCCATGCTATAGGGAATGACGTACATGGTGCGTCCGACCATCGATCCCTCGTACAGCTTGCGCAATAGCCCTTTCATGGTTGCGGGATCTTCCCAGTTGTTGGTGGGGCCGGCGTCGTCCTTGCTTTGCGAGCAGATAAAAGTTCGGTCTTCCACCCGGGCCACATCGCCGGGATTGGAGCGCACCAGAATGCTCTCCGGGCGCTTGGCCGCATTCAAGGGGATGGCGACGCCCGCTAGCATCATGAACTGCAGCATGTTCTGATATTCCTGCGGAGATCCGTCGCACCAATAAATCTGGTCCGGGCGACACATTCGCGCCATCTCTTCCACCCATTGCGTGAGCTGCCGATTGCCGTTGCGGGCGGATTCGACCTCCATGGTTACTGTGGCCATAGAAGCTTTCTCCTAGTGCAGAATTGAGTTGTCAGCGCACACGCTCAAGCAGCGTACCTGGGTACAAGTCCAGGTCCAGGGAAACAAAACTGTTTGTAGCGCGGACGTGTGTGACGCGATCCCATGGGGCTAAGAGCTCAGGCAGCAACCGGAGCTTGGTTGCTTCCCCCACTCCCCGGAGCCGTGTCCCCCAGTAGATCCAACTGATTATTGTGCATCTTTCCGGTAAGACTTCCAAGTGCGGCAAGCAATAACCGCGGCCTAGTTAGATTAGGCAATCGACGATTCGGTAGCCACCTCTTCCTTCACCACGGCCTCTAAGTGATAGAGAGTTTGAGGCACTGTCAGAGAGTAGAACTCCTCCCCGACCCCTTCGCCCGATTCGAGAGCTGCCTTTAGGTAATGACCAGCAATCTCGATGGCTAAGGGATCGGTGATGGTTTTCCCCGTGCGGTTCTGGTATTCGACCCAAGCCGGAAGGGGCAGCGCAACCCATACCGGCCGGCCATCCACAAGAAACTTGATATCAACCGCATCGGCATGTCGTGTGGCAATCGCTACGATCAACGCCTGAAAGATGCAGTGCACTTCCTTTTTGGTCCAGCGGTCCAAGGCATGAAAATCCTGGTACATAGTGACAGCATATCGGACACGGCGGGAGCGAGCAAACCGGCAGGTCTACGGTTCCACCCGGCTTGTCAGCCGTGGTGGATTAGTATGGCAAGATGAAAAATCTAGGCATTCTTCTTTCCGGGCGAGGATCGAACTTCCAGGCAATTGCCCAACATATTAGGGCGGGGCGAATTCCGTCTGCCAGGATCGCGGTCGTCATCTCCAATCGGGCCGAGGCCGCAGGCATCGAAACGGCACGGAATCTGGGGCTGACGGCGCTTGTCATTCCCTCGAAGGGTAAAGAGCGGCAATATCATGATTCAGAGATGGTAAGTGCGCTCCAAGAGCACGCCGTCGATTTGATCTGCCTAGCCGGATACATGCGGCTGCTTTCGCCGTGGTTCGTTCGTCAGTTTCCCGGTCGTATCCTTAATATTCATCCCTCCCTCTTGCCGGCATTCCCCGGGCTTGAAGCTCAAGAACAGGCTTTCGCCTATGGGGTAAGAGTGACGGGTTGCACCGTGCACTTTGTGGACGAGGAACTTGATCACGGGCCGATTATCGTCCAGAAGGCCGTGCCCGTGTTGGACACCGACGATGAGCGATCGCTCAGCCTGCGAATCCTACAGCAGGAACATATCGCCTATAGCGAGGCTATCAACATTGTCCTCGAAGGCAACTACGAGATTGTAGGAAGAAGACTTCAGCGCAAGGCGACGGCCGTCCCCTAGGGGCAACCAGCGGAACCTGCCCGGCAGACGAAACGACTCTCCTTGCTTATAATCCAGTCAGCATGCCTACATTCGCCGCTGTCGAAGACCAACTTGCTTACCTCAGGAAAGGCAGTGCGGAGGTTATTCGTGAGGCCGAACTGCGCGAGAAGCTAGAACAATCGCGACGCACGGGCAAGCCTCTGCGGGTGAAGCTCGGTATGGATCCAACCGCTCCCGATCTGCACCTTGGCCACACGGTGGTCCTGCGGAAGCTGAAGCACTTTCAGGACCTCGGTCACACGGTTATTTTTCTGATCGGCGATTTCACGGGAATGATTGGCGATCCGACCGGCCGTTCCTCCACGCGTCCCCCCTTGAGCCCACAAGAGATCATGCGCAATGCCAAGACTTACATGGCGCAAGTTTACAAGATTCTTTCCCCGGACAAAACCGAAGTCCGTTTCAACAGCGAATGGTTTGACAAGCTAAAGCCCGCCGACTGGATTCGCTTGACCGCCAAGTTCACCGTCTCGCAGATGTTGGAACGGGAGGATTTTCACAAGCGTTTCCAGCAGGAAAAGCCTATTGCCGTACATGAGTTGCTGTACCCCTTGGCCCAGGGATATGACTCGGTCGCACTGCAAGCTGATGTTGAGCTCGGCGGAACCGATCAGAAGTTCAACCTGCTGGTCGGGCGGGAACTGCAACGTGCCTATGGCCAAGAGCCGCAGGTTGTGCTGACCACACCGATCCTGGAGGGCTTGGACGGTGTGCAGAAAATGTCCAAGTCCTTGGGGAATGCCATCGGCATCACCGAGCCACCTCTCGAGATGTACGGGAAACTCATGTCCATCTCGGACGAGATGATGTGGAGATACTACGAGCTGCTGACCGACGTACAGATGCCCGAAATCGAACAGCTGAAGCGCCAGTCTCATCCCATGCAGGCGAAAAAGGACCTCGCGAGCCGCATCGTTAAGGACTTTCATTCTGCCGAAGCCGCAGCGCAGGCGGCCGAGGATTGGGCCGTTCAGTTTCAAAAGCGAGAGATGCCGACTAACGTGCAAAAGGTCACGGTCAAACTGGACAAGGTAGCGGCCGGTGGAGGCACGGCCCAGCCATCGGATGGTGGCAACAACTCGTTCCCCCTGTGGCAAGCGCAGCAGAGTGAAAAAGGCAACTTGGATTCAACGGGCCCCAAGGCGGTGCGGCTTGACAAATTGCTGGTTGAGGCCGGTTTCGTAGCTTCAAGAGCGGAAGCATCACGCAAGATCCGCGAACGGGCCGTTCGCGTCCTAGACAAAGTTGTCGAGGTACCTGTCATCTCGGTCATCGTTCCTTGTGAGTTGCCTACGATTCTGGGCCGCCAAACTAAGATCGTCTCCATTATTAGCGGATAGAAGATCCTTCTAAACTTAGCAATCCCTTCGCTCAATCACCTTGCAATTCGACGAATGACTCGACGGATGTCCATAGAGTTTCAGTGTCTTGCCCGGCTCATAAGTCGAAGACAAGGTTAAACCCGCTATCGAGGCGATTGATGGTTGTAAGCCCCGGAAGATGACGGGAAAGTTTGCTGACTTCCGGGTCGATACGGTAAAAATAGGTGTAACTGGAGAGGTGGCCGAGTGGTTGAAGGCGCCAGTCTTGAAAACTGGAATACGGGAAACCGTATCGGGGGTTCGAATCCCTCCCTCTCCGTCAGTCCCTCAAAGCTATAGACCCACGCCCTTTTCCTCGCATTGAGGCTTTTTGGCTTGGGCTTCGGTTGCTGGATGTTTGCTGCATAATGGGGGTCTATGAACTGCTTCCCTCTTGCTCCGGACGTTTGCTCATAATTGACAATGCTCGGTGGCCGATAGCCAGCATTGCCTGTCGCGTATTCTCAGCGCGTCGATAACTTGGGAGCGTACAGCATCCCGCCGGAGACCGGCATTCTCATCGGCCCACGCGCATGCCCCACTGAGGCTCGCAATGTCATGATTACGGTTGCTAAGGACAGTTGGCTTCTGTTTGGGAAACCAGATTCCAAAACCGAAGAGTACTTTAGCGAGATAGGACTTCAACCTCCCTTTCAGCTGCAATTTGATTTCATCACTCGCAGCTCGGAACACTTTCCAGAGTGCTTGCCAGACTTCCTGAATGTCCATCCAAGCGATGAACGCCAGAAGACGGAAGAACTCATGCAGTCTCATCCGAGTGGACTGCTGAGGAGGCACTTGCGGCGGCTAGGAAAGCGGGATTACGCTTTGGCCCGACCGACGAAGAAAGGTTGCTGCGGCAGTTACCTTTAAAAGAACTCGGAGAAAGTTACGACCCTCTCCGAATTCAACATATCGAATTTGACCTTATGCGGGAGCATGAAAAGGATGCACAGTGGTGGTTCACAGAACTGCAATGGGACATCTCTGCCAAGGTGGTAGGGACAAGCAGGACGCTACAAATTATCGTGGACCCCTTCACTGGGAGAATATTCGCGCTCCACAGTTTCGCACATTGAAAGCCTCGTGCAGGGCACCAGTTGATAAATCTCGATTAAACTCGTAACCAGATGGTTACAAGTACAAATGCCTGATGGCGACAGTTACACATCGCGTCGTTTCCATCACGCGACAATTGCAACGCCATTCAGGACAATCGTGACCGCTAGCAGGGCGTCCCCGATTGGCTCGAAACGTTGAAGTAAACGCCAGGAAACTGCGGCCTGCTGGAAGATAACGGTTATAATCGGCACGCTCTGAGTCCCAGAGAGTAATGCGCTTCCGGGTTGACTTGGCGACAACTCGGTCCTGATGCGGGGCACTCTTTGATCGGTCTCAAGCCGGTTCCTGATCAGCCGTGAACGAAACCCAGAAAGACGCATCCCATCCAGTTCGGCGAGCGGTAGTGCAAACTCTTTCTGCGGTCGAAGATCTTGTCTATATAGGTCTCGGTCTGCTCTTAACAATTGCCGTAGTCACCCTGCTGGTCATTGCGCTCAAGAGTGTGGTGCTGGCACTGTGGAACCGCGCATTGGGCGGACAAATCCTGGGCCTTCTCGATCAAATCCTCTTGATCCTGTTGGTCATCGAGTTGCTCTATACGGTGCAGGTGTCGTTTCGGGAGCGCGGGCTCATCGCCGAGCCATTCCTCGTGGTGGCGTTGATTGCAGTAATTCGAAGGGTGCTGGTCCTCACGGCAGAGGTACCCAAGCTGTCGGAAGCAGGCGAGGCGGTTTTCCGGCATGCCATGCTGGAATTGGGCGTACTTACCGTCATGGTGCTCGTGCTCGTAGGTTCTTTGATTATGTTGCAGAGGTACGCAAAGCATGCGGTGTGACACTCGCGGAGTGGCATAGGATTCGGATAACTGATGTCATAACGACGTCGGCCTCACAAGCGACCCGAGTAGACTTTACGGTATCCAACCCAAAAGGTTCGGGACGAAGGAGGCCGAGATGAAGATTGTAGGCTGCTCTAGATGCAAAACAAGAAAGCATTGCGATGTTGGACATGGAGACGGGTGAGTTTATTGAGAAAACACTTTCCCAAATGGGAGGGGAGTTTGTATAACACATCATGATCGAATGACCGAAGAGATGTCTGGTGGGCTACACCACCAATACTGATGAACACAACGGGCCGAGCCAATGCGGTTGGATAAAAAAGCAATCCAAGTAGTCGTTAGTCTCTCGAAGAAAGCCAGTGCGTGTGCGCTGCCGAGAAACGTGTGCCTCAACCTGCAAAAATCAAAAGCGCAAGTCCCTTGACACGCTCGACGTCGTTAGAGATGAGAAAGCGCGGTTGCGCTTAAAACCCCTGAGAGACCCGTCCGCAATGAACCGGCTTACCCCGCCTGGGGTACGCCCAAGGCCTCAAAGTCTTCATCGCTGTGGACCCAGCCCTCCCGGCCGCCGATTCGCACTTTTAGCCATACGTCCCCAGTGACCTTGAGGCCGACGGATTTGCCATCCTGAGATGCCCAGTCAATCTGCAGCCGAGCTTCAAGGTATTCAACTTTGGTGTCCGACTGAAGGATGATGTGCTTGGGAGTAAAGCCATCGTCGGCCTCGGGAAACAGCCGCACGAAGGTAGGTTCGGTTCCCCGGTGCGCTTCCACCTCAACCGGAAACGAACAGCGCACGGACCTTCCTTTGGAGGTCATTTCCATGCAGCGGCGTGCGGGCTCCAAGCTGCCCGTGATCCAGTTAATACGCACCGGATACATCACAAAGAAGTTCCCCGTCCATATCTTGAACTTCAGGATGTCGTCCATTGTTATCATCGTGATCCCGGGCAGCAGAGTCGGTTTTGGACGGGTCGTATCGGTGTCGACTCCGAGATACTCTCCTTGCACCGAAATCGGCGGGCCGAAGGATTGAAACAAACTTTCATCCACGCCATATTTCTCCCGGCCGTATTTGTACCCGAACACCTGCACTGAGCCGCCCGCCAAGGGATCGGACGGCTCCTCGCCCCGCTGCACAACGATGCCTGCGCCTTCGTTCGTTGTGAAGGGAGTGGCAGTGACAAACACCATGAAGTCAAACGCTCCATTCACCACGCTCACCGGATAGGTCTCTCGGTGCACCACTTGGTCCTTCGAGTTGCGCAACTCCCACCATTCGACGCTCTCATCATGTGCCGTGCGCTGCACATGTTTCAACATTCGAAACGTGTGGCCGGCGATGGTGAAGCCCTCCGTGCTGTCCGCCGCTGAAATGTTCACTGGACCGCTGGTTTTGGACGATGCGTCCGGTGTCGAGGGTGGGGGTGTCAACGCAACATTTGAGGATGGTGTTGCCGGGGGGCCTGGGCTGGCGGAGATGCCTTTGGTGTCTGGGAAGCCGGCTGGACGATTGTGCCAGTCACGGCTTGGGCAGACGCTGCACTGTGGCTCCGATTGCATGCGCTGAGGGACAGGCTCACTGCTGTCACAAGAACCGTGGCCGCACGAGTTTCATTGTTTCGCATGGGTTAAGGATAGAACGGTTCCCGACGTCAACTTTGAAACGAAAGGTCTCATCCTTCCGCGGAGAAAAAATCGCTTGGGGCGTCCAGGAATACGACGATTGCCCATTCCTCTCAGTGCCTTTTTTGGAACCTTCGACTATGGAAAGCACCATGCGAGCGGGCGATAGGTGGCGGGGAGAGGTTGAAATGAGTTATGCCAACGCATCGAAAATTGTCGACTGGCGAAACATCGCCTCTGCAGCCATACCTTGTCGTATCCCGGCGTCCGTGCCTCTGGACGGCGTCGTCATAGCGAAGAGAGAGGTCGCTCCTTCGAGCGCCTTCATAATCGTCGCAGTGTCTTCGAGCCACGCCGTAACGAGCGCCGCCCCGGCGTTCGCGAGCAACTTCGCTTGGCTTGAGTTTGGGTTGCGCGTGACGGCGCGGACCTTGTGGCCTCGCTCAAGGAGGCCCCGCGCGACCGCGCCGCCTTGTTTACCCGTGGATCCCATGACGACGACGGTGAGCTTTTGCCATGTTTTGGTTTCTTTCTCCTGCGGTCATGATCTATCAGATGTCTCGTCGGCAGGCGCAACCTGAGTCTTTCCCAAACTTGTGGTTGTTTTAGCGTTTGCCGGCCAAGCGCGCCGACAACGAGTATTGAGTTTCCAGCGACCTTCGCCGTGATTTCATCTTCCGTCCCTGCTCAGGTTCGCGGCTGCAAGTGCGATTGGAACAACCCGGAAAAAACCGGTCGCACATCGATGAAGATCATGGCCCACAGTACAGCCACGAAGAGGGCCAGCGGAAGCCCGCTCGGGGCCATCAAGGCGTGGAAAACAAGGATGTTGACAATCACCGGCGCGAGCATAGCCACCGCCAACGGTACGTAGCGGTTGACCAGTAGAAGTACACCTGCGATGAGCTGAAACGCGAAGATCATCCACAGGTAATGCGAGACATAAAGGGCACCCATGAACTGTCCAGCAATGCCCCCCGGTGGGGGAAGGGGAATGAAGTTCAGGAAGCCGTTCAGCCCAAAAACAAGAAAGATCACGCCCGCCAGATATCGGGCGATTGCGGAAGCGATTCTCATAACCGGGTTCTCCTTTTCGATCGGCGCCATTACATGGCGTAACGTATATTGATATCAATATATTTGATGATGTATACTTTTAGGAGATTCAGGTTTTTATGACCCGAGGCATTCAGGGGACGGACCACGTCTGGCTAGTAATGATGAAGGCGATGCGCGCCCTGACAAGGTACGCAGCCGCTGGTATTGAAGAGACCGGACTCGGCCTCTCGGATTTCGGCGTGCTGGAACTCCTCCTGCACAAAGGGCCTCTGCCCGTCAATACGATAGGCCCAATCGTCGATCTGACCCCAGGTTCGATCAGTATCGCTGTCGATCGCCTCGTGGCAAAGGGCCTGGTCAGCCGGGTCGAGAGCGCCGCAGACCGACGGGTTCGGATCGTTGCCCTCACCCCAGGCGGCAAGGATCTCATTGTTTCCGCCTTTCGAAAGCATTCCGGGCAGATGAAGAGAGTGTTCTCCGAACTAAGCCTGGAGGAGCTTCGTGGCCTTGAAGTGACGCTCAAGAGAGTCGGCAAGCGCGCTGCTGCGCTGATGGAGGAGAGTTGAGCGGCCTCCCTCGACAGGTCAATCCATCCTGACTACCATCAACACTGGCTAAGTCACTGGCTCTAAAAGAGCGCCTTGACCACCTAGGAACGTATCGGCTGCCTCGCCCCGGATAGGAAACTCAGGTTCAAAGGGGATGTCAGTTTGATGGGCAGGATGTGAAGCACATTTAGCAATTCCAGTACCAACAGCAGG
>DATJVZ010000363.1:0-5886 GCA_035501575.1 Terriglobales bacterium
AGCGGGCGAAGAAATTGTCCCGGTTCGTGATCTTCTGGTCGACACGGACATCAAAATTGTTTTGGTCGAAGCTTTTCTTGGGGTCCACCAAGTAATTGTTGCCGTTAATATTCGCATTCGGCGTGGGATACAGCGCGGCCAGGTTGGCCGCTGGCGCACTGATCGCGCTCTTGGGGAAGATATTGGTAGGAACGCCAGCGGCGTTGACGCCGATGGGCACACCGCAGAAACTGTTTGGGCCGATGGTTTTTGTTTGCCGGGAATCGAAAATTTCGCCTTGATAGGTGGGATTCCCGCTGCAATCAAGAACCGGCGCGCCGTTATTCACAATCGGGGAGTTCAAATCCAGCTGACTGGAAAAGTCTCCCGCCCGCTGTGCCTGCGTCGGAATCAGAAGAAGCTGCGGCGATGCCAGTCGAATGCGCAGGCCCTCATAATCCCCGAAGAAAAATGTCCGGTCTTTAATGATCGGACCGCCCAGGGTAGCTCCGAACTGATTCTGCTGGTATTGCTGCCTTCCAAAAAAATCAAAAGCGTTGCGTCCGTCCAGGTGGTCATTGCGGAAAAATTCGTAGGCATCGCCGTGAAAAGCATTGGTGCCGGACTTGATCACCGCATTCATAATGGCGCCGTTCCCCCGGCCAAATTCGGCGCTGTAGGAGTTGGTTTCTACCTTGAATTCCCCAATGGCATCCACCGAGGGCTGGATCACGTAAGAACTGCCGTTCAACACGTCTCCCAGATTGGCGTTGTTATCGATGCCGTCCAGTAGAAAGTTATTCTGCAGGGATCGCGCCCCATTGGAACTGAAGCCGTACGACGTTTCTACCCGGGATCCTGGTTCGCTCGGTGCTACTCCCATCGAAAGCTGGGCAAGTTGGGCAAAATTTCGACCGTTCAGGGGAAGAGTGGTAGCGGTGCGACTGTCGACGACTTGACCCAATTCGGAGGTTTCGGTTTGGAGTAGGGGGCTTTGCGAGGTGACGACCACCTCTTCGGTGACCTGGCCGACTTGGAGGGTTACATCGACGGCGGGTCGCGCTTGTACATCAAGCACGACGGGACCCGCCACTGCCTTCTTGAAGCCCGTTTTTTCGACCGTGATATTGTAGCGGCCGACGCGCAGCGGAGTGGCGACGTAGCCGCCGGAGGTATCAGTCGAGGTTACAAAGGACGTGCCCCGATCCGCGTCGGTGACGGTGACCTTGGCACCGGCTATAACCGCGCCCGAGGAATCTTTGACAGTGCCGACAATGCTGCCCGTGTCCTTCTGTCCCCAGCACAGGGGGAGGAATCCTAACAAGAGAACCGATGCGAACCAGATGCGGAAGTGTTTTGCGGGAAGGGGCATGAGGACCTCCTGAGCTGACCTGGGCTAGAACGGTTCGAAGTGGTCACAAGGCTCGAAAACTCAGCGTGGTTAAACGTTTTACCAGACGAACCTGTATAAATCCGCGGCGAGAGCGTTGTCAAGAAAAATGCTCCCCGCGCTTACGCAACTGTTGCGCAGCTTGCCGCAAATCTCTGTAATCGATATCACCTCGAAAGGTGATGCAACACCAGGAATCATCAACTAAACAATTGGTTCTCGAGGAGGGCTCTGGCTGAAATGCGACTGCAAACCTGGCGCGAAGCTGAGGTCTCGAGAGCGCGCAAAATCGATTAGCGTCCGAAGACGCGCGTCGGGGTGAATGGTGTGGGGGGATTCGCACTTGTAGCTGGCCAGCAAAACTCCCAAATCGAGCGCCGTCTCGAGCTCAGCGCGCGGCAAGGCGTGTCCGGCACCGGGGGCTTTCAGCAGGGGTGCACCTGCGGCCATTGCGGCAATGATTCCTCCCAGCAAGGCGTCCCCCGCCCCCGCCGTAGATACCGCCTGTACCTTCGGTGCGGGACGATAGTTCCACATTTCCCCTGTTACGGCATACGCCCCCTCCCCGCCTGCGCTCACCACCATTCGCAGACTCGGCCAGGAACTACGGAGAAACTGCTGGCATTTCTGGAGGAAGCTTTCGGCTTTTTCCGGCGAGAACGTTTCCCCAACCAGTTCGGCAGCCTCGCTCTCGTTTAGCGACACAAGATCGAGAAGCCCGAACATGCCGCACTGTTGCGCGTCAGCAATCTCGGCTGAAACGAAGGAAGCCAAACGAAAAGCGCCTGCCCGGGTAGCCAGCTCCAGTAAGTGTCGCCGCACGCCGAGCGGTACCTCGGGAGCAGCCAAAACCATGAGCTGCTTTCCTCCGGAACGTAGAAGTGTGGCCGCCGCGTCCACATGAGCCTGGCGGAGGGAGGCCGCCGCCGAATTGCTGGTTGTGATGTTGCCGCCTGAGCCGTCAGGATACTGAAAGCAGACACTGAAAAGAGTGGGCTTGCCGGAGAGGGTACTAACCAGGCTGGTATCGATCCCAGCTTCCGCCATTTCTTCGACCACTTGGCGCCCCGCCGCGTCATCACCGACCAAGCCGATGGGCAGAACGCGGAAACCGTGCTGGTTGCGGCCGGCTCCCAACAACTTGGCTACATAATGACTGATGATATGAAGCTTACAGTAGTCCCGGACGTCGAGCACGCGCCCCGGCCTGCTCTCGTTACGCCCCAGGGTCTGATTGCCCTCGAGGGCGAAGAAACATCCACTCCCGATTCCGCCGACTCCAATCAAGGTCCGAAACGGCGAACGTGAATCAATTCTGAGAATGTCCATGCCGGTTCTCTCAGACCAGCTCCCAGTCCGGATTTTCGCTAATGGGGTGACGGGCAGTGTCCACGGTTGCGGTGACCACCGCATCCGGGTGCCTCTGCAGCAGCGTCATGGGATATTCGACCGTGGGTTCAGCAAACAGGGCAACCCGCAAAGCCGTTTGCTTCCAGGCTCCGGTATCGCTGTAGACCCGCACTCTTTTGGCCGACAGGCATTCCTTGACACCCAGAGTGATCGACATGGGAGGCACAAACTGATACGCACCGCCGAAAGTGCGCTGCGCCAAGGCCAGGATGGTATCGAGATTATTTTCTTGAATGCGAATGCTGGCGCTCGCCAGTTCATCGAGAGTGATGGAACTGTAAGGATGGCGACGCGCCTGATTGTAGGCAATGTGCCCGTCTTGGCCCCAGCCGCCTAGCGTGATGTCGACCGGGCTGTCGTTGATGGCGGCGCGTACTGCCTCGGCCGTGGAAGGAAGAAGCCAGATCCGCTGCGCTTCCGGCACTGCAAAGCTTGGCTTGATGCCGCTATAGAAATGCTCTTCCATGAAGCTGCGAAAGTTGTAGGGGTGATTTCTGGGGAGCAATCTGCCTTGCCAGTCCAGACACTCGTCCATGTGAAAGACGAACAGATTGCGCAAGGACACGCTGCCCTGGTTGACCAACTCCGTAAACGGTGCGTACCAGCATTTCGGGCCACAGGGAATGATGGCCCGTGTCGAAGCGCCGCGAGCGTTGTTCGCTGCGATGACTTCAATCAGATCTTGGGCCATCAGCCGGCCCATCTCCTCGGAATTTGCCACCAGGCGGAAACGCACGGTCAAATCCGGATGGTCTACCAGCTGCTCGGCTGGAATTTTGCACCAGCGATAAAGATCGGTCTTCAAAATCTCACTCACGCTTTTCTTCGTCCTTTCCCTTAGAGTACGTGTTTTGACATTATGGGCTCGCCTTAGAGTTAGACGCGCGGCGCAGAAGAGGTTGATTCCCGCACGATCAATCGGGGTGCCACTCTTCGATGCCGGGGCGGAGTTGTTCGCTTTTCCGCAGCAGCCCGAATCAACTCCTCCACAATCTCGGCCCCCAGCGAACCTTGCATTTCCAGCTGTTGATGGATCGTCGTTAGCGGAGGGTTGTAAAAGGCGGAGTTCGGAATGTCGTCGAAACCCACGACCGAGCAGTCCCTGGGCACCACGCGACCCGACTTGGTCAAGGCGCGAATGGCCGCACAGGCGGTCAGATCATCAAAGGCCACCAGCGCCGTGAACTCAGGGTTGCGTGCCAGGAGTGCCTCCGCCAGCTGATAGCCTTCCGTGTAAGTCGAATTCCGGCCTTTGATCTCGGCCACCAGTCGGGGGTTGATAGCCAGTCCGACCTCCTCCGCAAAACTCTCTAAACCACGCCAGCGTTGCGCGCTATCGACCAGCGTTCGCGGACCTTTGATGAAGGCGATCTTGCTGTGCCCGAGTTCATAAAGATGTTGCAGCGCTTGCCGCGTCCCTGCTTCGTTATCCACGACCACCGAACTGATGGAGTTGCCGGTGAGCTCTCGGCCTATGATGACGGCAGGAATGTGCCTGGATGAAATCTCCCCCAGCAGCTTTGCTTCCAGATATGTCCAATTGGCGATGGCAATAATTCCTTCCACTCGCCTTTCCAGGAGTATGTTCAGGCAGCGTTGGAATTGTGCGGGATCATTCTGCAGGTCCGCCAAGACCGAAAAATATCCCGAACTCTGCAAATGGGTTTCGATGGCGCGCAGAATCTGGGCGCAATAGGGGTCGGTAATGTCGAAGACCATCACGCCTAGGCTGCGACTGCGATTGCTGCGGAGAGACCGGGCAAAAACGTTGGGGCGATAGCCCAGCTTGTTGGCTACCTTCAAAATGCGCTGTCGGGTTGGTTCGGAGATTCTCCGGGCCGAGGGTCCGTTGTTCAGCACCATCGAAACCGTGGTTACTGAGACACCACATTGTCCGGCAACTTCTCTAATGGTTACCATGATTCTGCCTTGGCAAGCTTGCTGCCGAGCTGCCGGCGCTCCCATAACCTGGCGCCGCGGATCGGAACCGAGATCGAGTCGCCTCCTCCGAACGCAGCAACAACTGAAGAGCTTCGTGGTCAGGCACAATCCAGTCGGCTTGCTTTAAATCGTCCGCAACCAATGTGGTACAGATCGCGATCGCTGGGCATCCGGCGCCGTGCGCAGCCTCGATGCCAAAGGGCGCGTTCTCCACGACCACACACTGTCTGGGCTCGAGACCCGACGTCTCGACAGCCAGGCGAAACGGCTCCGGGTTGGGTTTCGGCTGTTTGACGTCGTCGGCTGTAATCACCACGTCGAAGCGGCTTTCGAGCTCTTTCGTAAGCAGCCTTTCGACCGATTGGCGCGAGGAGCCGGTGACCATAGCCAACTTGTAGCCGGCGGCCCGCAGCTCGGAAAGCAATTTCCAAACGCCGGGGAAGAAATCGCAACCAATCGCGGCTTGGTATTGGCGACGCCGGTCCACCATGGCTCGGATCCGGGGCTCGCTCACAGGAATGCGCCTGGCGGCGAACAAGTGTGCCAGCAGCTGTCTTGTCGGTTGTCCCTCGCGCAGATAGATCTCACGCGGACTGGTGGCGATGCCCGCCTCCTCGAGCACCCGTTCATAGCCCAGGTAGTAGGCGCGTCCCGAGTCGAGCAAGACGCCATCCCAGTCGAAGATCAGGGCGCGGAAGCCGTTCGCTTCGCAAAATGAAAACCCGCGCGGTTGAGTTTTCGTCGTCATCGCCTTGGTGTTCGCCGTGCCCGCTTCTCCTTGGCTAGTTGGCCATAACTGGAGTGATACCGCACGTACCATTTTTGTACTTCTTCGGGCGGCAGGGCGGTGGGGGTCCCGATGAGGGAGGCTAGATGACAGGTGCGAGCCACGTCCTCCACCATCACCGCTGTTTTGAATGCGGCTCTGGGGTTGGGCCCGAAGGTAAATACGCCATGATGCCCGAGCAACACCGCGGGCGCCTGCGTGCGATGTTTCAAAATGATCTCTCCGATGTGATTGCCCGCGTTATCCACGTAGGGAGCGCACGGAATCTCTCCCCCGAATTCGTCCGCCGCAGCGGTTAGACAGGCGACGATCGGCCGCTCGAGCAGGGCGAAACTGGTGGCGTAGTTCGAGTGCGTGTGTACGATTCCGCCGATCTCGG
>DATJVZ010000364.1:0-8640 GCA_035501575.1 Terriglobales bacterium
CCCTTCGACTCGCGTGGCACTTCCAACAAGAGTAATGGAGATGTTGAGAGACGAACCTGCTGTTACGGGTAGAGCATTCCCCGAAATCTCGCCCTGCGATGAAATTCGAAGTACCGAATAAGCTGCTCCTGGAGCCCGTGCGAGCAACTCGTATTTGCCTGGGAAAACGTTTGGAAACTCGACTTCTCCTTTGTTGTCGACCTCCCGCTCTGCCACCACCCGCTGCTTATTGTTACGGAGCAAGATCTGGAGTTGCCGGGGAAGTTTCTCCTGGCCGGGCAGCCGCACTGCGGCGTGCACACTGCTCGCCTGTACACCCTTGGCCGGATCCAGTTCCTGCCCGTCAGTACGCAGATCCATCTCAACCGCACTGGTGGTAATCGGCTCGCCAGGCCGCGATATCGGCAGTTGAACCCTGTAGCGCCCGGCGGCCAATCCGGTGATCTCAGTTTGACCAGCCTGAGCCCGATCGACCACGACATCGTTCCCGTCTAAGGACGGTTGTAGCAGGGTCGGCATAAGAGAAATTCTAGCGAGGATGTCCTCCTCGCCGAGCGGCAGTTGTTGCATGGATCCCCAGATACGTTGCTGAAGATCACCGGACACTCGGAGATGCAAATGCAGGGCTGGCACTGGATTCAAATGAAAGTCGACTTCAAGATGGTCGCCGCCCCGAATCGGTATCGGCAAAGCCTCGTCAGGCTCGGTTACGTCGTTGTAGTACGTTACCGGGTATGCAACATCCAGGGATGGATCAAACGCAGAGGGTGGGTTTGCTCGATTTTGACCGAAGGATCTCGGGTGTAATGCATACCAAGGGCTCGCTTTGGCGGCGAGGAAGTAAGTGCCGGCATTGAGCGGCCAGAACTCATACGTGCCTTGGTCATCCGTACCTTCTTCCTGGATATGCTGAATACGATCGACGCCGGAGGAGCGATCCTTAACGTACAACGAAACGATGGCACCCGGTTCCGGCTCTCCTGCCTCATTCAGCACTTTGCCAGACAGTGTCGCAACCGGCGCCAAGCGCAGCACCAGATGTTCGGTATCGAAACCAACGCCGGTTACGATGGCCGTTGAAAACTGCTCGTGTTGTTCGTAACCTGCGGCAATAAAGCCGCGCTTAGCTCCTTGCACCCCATATTTACCCGGAGGCAGCTGCCCGAATTCAAAGCGACCATCATCGGAGGTTATCGTCCACTGCGTATTCTGCGGATTCCGCGCGTCCTGAATGCTGACGCGAGTTTGTGCCAGAGGGCTACCGCTGACGGCATTGACTACGGTTCCGGCAATGCGAGTAACACCCGCCGCAGGTTGGCTGGCCGGTGAGGAAACCTGAAGTGCGGCGACGGAGGATGTCGTCAACCCGAGAAGCGAGACTGCGAAGGCACGACAACACAAAACCGTAAACATCATCATTCACTCGTCGAAATCACCTGGAGCCGCAACTGTTCTTTCTGCCCAGGCGACAGCCTGACGACTTGCCCCTTCGACTCATACGCGCGCATCGCCTCGGAGTTCCGGTATTCGAGGCGAGGCTGCGTTCGATCTATGGCTAGCGCCTCATACAGACCGGGTGGCACTTGTTCGAAATTGAACTTCCCTTCCGGCGAGACCTCTGCTTCACGGTACTCGCCCCCACCGTCCGGCAAGGGAATTAAATAGACAGCGGCCGAACCACCCGTTTCGCTGGCAGTTCTTGCCATGCCGTCCACCATACCCTCGACTTCAGCGCCGTCATCGCGCATGGTGACTTCGATCTGACTATTGGATCCGCCCACGCCAATCACTAGTGGCTGGTGCTCGAGGTCTACACCACCACAATTGATGCGTGCCGGGTATCCCCGGCGTGAGTCGATTCGGATCCAATAGCGGCCGGGCCGGACATTTTCGATCACGAACGACTTGCCTTCCGGTCCGACACCCCTCTTCTCGAAGCCTCCAAACCCAGTGTCAAAGATATTAGCGTCCGGTTCAAAGCGGAGATTGAGGTAACTACTTGGCCCCCGCAATGTCTCGCATTGACCCCTCACGCACATTTCTGTCGAATCCTCCGGGCCGGCGTTCCGGGCAGGGTTTTGCGAATCCGGCGGACGCCCGTTCGGACTGTCGCTCAAGGTGAAATCTTCTGTGACGACTACCGTAATCGACCCATTAGGCACCACTAGCAGCCGTGGCCCCTCAACTGGCCCCCCCTTTACGGTGATATTGAGTAATCCGGTACCACCTTTGAAGGCGGCTAGTTCGAAGGTGGAAACTTCGAGCGTGTAATTTCCATTGGGTAGCGTGCCCACAATCGTGTGGTCCTTGCGGTTGTAGCCTAGTTCATATCCTGGCCCTCTACCTTCCGCATACACCTTCAGCTGGACCATTAGCTCGTGTATGTTCTCGACAACCACCTTAACCGGATAGTACGCCTGTCTAACGACCGCGATATCTGCTCCCTGAAATGTTTGGCCAGCCGCCAACTGAATAGCCTGGGCGGAGGCAAAATCTTGAGCGTTGGGAAAGTAAACCGGCGGGTAGCCGTATGGCTGCCCGTGCGGGTCGACGGTCAGCGGGTCTTTATCCTCGAGTTCCCGCGTCAGCAGCTTGTAAGTGCCGGAGGGGAGATCAGCAAAACGAAATTCCCCGTGGAACCGGGTGGTGGCCGTCCTAATCGACTGCCAGTAAGCCCGCCCCTGGTGGACCCATTGTTGATAAAGTTCCACCCGGATTCTGTCAGGGGCATCGGACGAGGGCAGAACCACCCGGCCGGTGATCACCGCCTCAGGAATGAGGGAAATGGTCAGCTCTTTGTTCCCACTCAACTTCTCCATCCGATCAGAGTGCAAAAAACCGGGCTTCTTTGCCTCGAGCGACTCTGCACGACTCGGCGCTGATGGGGAGACTCTGTTACCACTCGGGTTGGCCTCGACAGTAGAGGAAGCGGGAAAGGTCAATGAAAAATGCCCTTCGCTATCGGTCATCGCGGCAAAGCGTTGGTCCGGCGAGTACACCAGTGCGCGCCCGATCGGTTCGTGCGTAACACTGTTAACGACTGTGCCTTGAATGGTCTCTGTTTGGGAATTCGTCGGCGGTTGAGCTTGCGCTGACGTCAGTGTGGCCACTCGCAGGCACCAGGAAACCGCCAATACTAATGAAGGCGCTCTCGGGCATAGCTTGTGCATAGACCTGTCTAGAATGCAGACAGCTCAGGGCCCAGGGAGGATATTGTGGCCCAATTGCGTGGCCGTGTAAACGTTTCTCGGTCGTCGGTTTTCCGACGCCTTCGAGCTGCGGGGTGGCTCGGCCGCTCAGGGAGTTTGGGAGGCTGGCAGGATTTCCGCCGCCACTTCGGTCTTCCCTTCTGCCCGCGTCCGCAAGCGATACCAGCCCACGATGGCGATCAGCGAGAACAGGAAAATAATGCTCGAGATAGCATTGATTTCCGGCGTGATGCCGCGGCGGAGCCGTCCCCAGATTTCGAGTGGCAGCGTATTGTCGCGCCCGATGAGAAAAAAGCTCACGGCGATTTCATCGAGCGACAGAGTGAAGATCAATAGCGCCGCGCCAATGATAGACAAGTGCAGATTGGGAATGGTGACGCGCCAAAAGGTTTGCCAGTAGTTGGCTCCGAGGTCGAGAGAAGCCTCCTCCTGGGCGCGATCGAGTTTCTGCAGGCCGGCAAACACCTCGGTCGTGGCCACCGAGATGAGGGCTGTTCCGTGGCCCAGGATGATGGTCGCTAGACTCAGCTTCACATCGGCTTGGCGAAACAGCATCAGGAGCGAGAGTCCAGTAATGATTCCCGGGACAATCAAGGGTAAAAGCACCAATCTGCGAAACAGCGCTTTCCCGGGAAAGTTGGCGCGGTCGAGCGCTAGCGCAGCGGGGATCCCGAAGCAGAGAGAGAGTGCCACGGCCGCCACGGCCACCAGCAGGCTATTGAAGACCGATGTCCAAATGGCATCGTCCCCAAACAGGACGCGATACCACGCGAAGGTAAGATCGCGCGGTGGAAAACCACCGACACCGCTTCCATTGAAGGAATAAACGATCAAAGTGACGATGGGCAGATAGAGAAATGCGAAAACCAGGACGGCATGCCCCCTCAACCAGCCCGCGCCGCCATCCCGGCCTTTCATCGGAAGCTCCACTTCCGCTCCAAGCTCTCCGAGAGAAACAACAATGCCAGTACGAGCAGAAGCATACAAAGTGAGATCGCGGCGCCGAGCGGCCAATTATAGGAAGCACCGAACAAGCTGACCACGATATTGGAAATCATGATTCCGCTCGGCCCGCCCAGCAGAAGCGGAGCCAGGAAATCGCCGAGGCTGAGCACAAAGGCAAATGTGGCTCCCGCGAGCACGCCGGGAATGGAAAGCGGCAGGATGACCCGCCAGAAGGTTTGCCGTGGAGACGCGCCAAGATCGTGCGAGGCTTCCACCAGATTTCGGGGAATGTGCTCGAGCGCAGCATAAATCGGCAAGAAGGCGAACGGGGTGTAGATGTGGGTCAGGGTCAGCACCACCGCGAACGGGCTGTACAGCAGGAAATCCAGCGGATGATTGGTCAGATGCAGGTATTCGAACAGCGTATTCAGCACGCCATCGCTGCCGAGAATGGTTTTCCAGGCGTAGGCGCGAACCAGGTAGCTGACCCACAGGGGAATAATCACTAGCTGGTAGAGAAGATCCTTCCTGCGGCTTGCCTGAAAAGATAAGTAGTACGCCAGCGGGTAGGCCAGGAGCAAGGAGAACAGCATGACGCGGGCGGCGATCCACATGGAACGAAATAGAGTCTGTCGATAGACGTCGACATGCAGCAGTTCACGGTAATTGTCCAGGTTCCAGGAATGGACGATTGTCTGGCTCGGGGAGACCGACCAAACGCTGTAACCGAAGAGCAGGGCATAGGGGAGCAACAAAAACACCGTCACCCAGATCAGCGGTGGCAGAGTGACGGCGGCACGGTAAGCGCGGGAGAACATCAGTTCTTTTCGTCCGAGTCCGGTATGGGTACGGCGTCCGAGGCCGCAAATTCTAATTCCACCTCGCCCGCCAGGTCTTCCCGCGCGGGGGCTCTCACCGCCAGGCTGAGTCCATCTCGGCAATCGATCTGGAGGATGGCGGTCGCGCCATGAAAGGCCTGCTGGGTGATTGTCCCGCGGACGGGGACGGCATTGCGGTCCGGGCCGGGCTCCCCGGGCTTCACCAAACGGATGTTCTCCGGGCGGAGGGAGAACAGTCGAGGACCATCGGGCGCCACGACCGGCCAGGACAGCCGATGACAATGCGCCATGCCATTTTTTACCTCCCCACGAAGCAGATTGGTGTGGCCGATGAACTGCGCTGCATAGGCGGTTGCCGGGCGGCTGTATATCTCGCGCGGGGAGGCGACCTGCTCTAAGTGTCCCCTGCGCAACAGGGCGATGCGGTCCGACATGACCATAGCTTCATCCTGGTCATGGGTGACAAAGACAAAAGCAATGTTGACTTCCCGCTGCAGCGACTTGAGTTCGACTTGAACCTGGCGGCGTAGGCTGGCGTCCAAGGCCGAAAGCGGTTCGTCGAGAAGCAACAAGCGCGGACGATTGACCAGTGCGCGGGCCAAAGCCACGCGTTGTTGTTGTCCACCGCTGATCTTGGCCGGCTTGGAGCGGGCGTAGGCCGCCATCTTCACCATGGCCAGGGCCTGCTCGACGCGCCCGGCAATTTCCTGGCCCGGCAGCTTGGCCACGCGTAACCCGTAGCCCACGTTCTCCGCGACCGTCAAATGCGGAAACAAGGCATAGTGTTGAAACACGGTGTTGACCCGCCGGCGGTAAGGAGGAAGATTATCCAGTCTCTGACCTTCCATCCAGATTTCACCCGAATCCGCATGTTCAAAACCGGCGATGATTCTCAGCAATGTAGTCTTGCCGGAACCGCTTTCGCCGAGGATAGTGAGGAACTCACCCTGGGCTACGTCCAAAGAGATGGTACGCAGGACGGGATTCGCGCCAAAGGACTTGGCAACATTGCGAACCGACAACAGCGCCGCTCGATCCGCTGTCTGGAGAGAGGGTGTAGGGGCGGCTTGTGTGACGGTCGGCATCGTATTCGAGCGTCTCTCTCCTGTTGTCAACTCGGCGGATTGTCTTCCGCGCCCAGGCCGGCTCCGCGGCGGCGACCAGGCTACTGCGCGGCCTTCACTTCATTCCAGATCTCGTTGTATTTCGCCCGTCGGGGCACATTCTGCCAAAAATAGATGTGCTTCTGATAATTGTCTACGTCATCCAAGTGCAGGTTCTTGACCTGGTCGGGCGACATGTACTGTGCCGCCTGGGGGTTCGCCGGCGTGTAGCCGGTAACATCGGTGACCTTCTTCTGCGTTTCGGCCTCGATCATAAATTCAACAAACTTGTAAGCCAAATCTTTGTTTTCGCTGCCCGCAGTGATCATCAGGTGATCGATCCAGCCAGTGGTGTTTTCCCTGGGAATGGTCTCCCCGACCGGGAAATTCGCCTTCCGCAGCTGGTTGGTCATCAGCGGCCAGCCCATCGCCGCTACAATTTCGTGGTTCTCGAACAGATTGGTCAGTTCACCGCCGGTCGACCACATCTTGCGGACATTGGGCTTGAGTGCGAGCAACTTATTCTTGACCGCCTCCAGTTGGTCGTCGCTAAGATTGTAGAGTTGGCTGGGATCCGGCTTATCGAATCCCAGCACCTGCGCCGCCATGTAGACGGTCGAAAGATCGTCCCATACGGAAATCTTGCCTTTGTACTTCGCATCCCAAAATACGTTCCAGGTCTCCGGCGGCTGCGGAAAGACCCGGCTGTCGTAAATCATGGGATTGGGCCCCCACATGAAGGGCGCCCCGAAGACCTGTCCATTGACCCGGACCAGCGGCAGGGACGTGAGTTGCGGCGAAAGCTGGCTGTAGGTAGGCAGTTTCGCTAGATCCAGAGGGGCTGCCAGTCCGGCAGAAGCAATCGAGGTGGCAACATCGCTCGAAGGGGAAATGACATCGTAGTTTCCTTGACTTCCCCCGCGTAACTTTGCCACCAGTTCGTCGCTCGATCCCATGTAGGAAGCAAAGACTTTGCAATGGTTTTGGGCCTCGAAGCTAGCAACGAAAGAAGGATCCGCATAGCCTTCCCAAACCATCAGATTGAGGGAGGGCGTTTTCTTCGCGCAGGCTGCCAGCCACAGCGACAGGCTCAAACATAAAATAAGACGCAAGCTTTGAGAGCATTGATTCATGCGGATCGCCTTCCGACCGAGCACTCGAGTTTCTTCGATCTCGGCAATTCATGCAAGTTAAGCCGGAGCGGACCTCGTTTCCGCGCGGGATTTTCCCAGTCCGTCGAGGCCGATGGCCAGAAGCAGACATACAGCCACCGGGATCGTAACCGTCGTGTATAAGGGCGCAAGCCAAACTTTCTCGAGCGCAGTCGGCGAGAACAGGGATACGACCGTCAACCCCAGCGCCGCCAGCCACGGCCAAAATAGCACCACCGCGGACGCAACCAAGGTAAAACGTGCGGCGGGCGCCATCTCCCACACCATTCGCCGGTCCCGCGCCACTAGCAGCACGGCAGGCAAAAGCAGGATATGGTTGTAGGGCGAGGTTTTCGGCACAACCAGAAGGGTGACGGCCAGAACCAGGGCGGTCGTCCAGTGAAATGCGGTTGACCCTGCCGCTACGCACCGCTGTTTGAAGCACAGGCGCGCGGTCGCCACTAATACTAGGACGGCTAGTACATTCCCCCAAAGGGGCGAGAGCAGTACTTGCAAAACCGAGAAGGCACCGTCGTTGTACTGGCGATATGCCGAGAGGACGTGGCGAAACTCTCCAATCCAACCAGGAAGCGCGACCTCCGCTGCCGCAACCTCGATGGCCATGACCCCGGTGAAGGCGAGCGCCAGACGCTTGCGTTTCGGCCAATCGCCCGAAACCCACAACAGCAACCAACCGGCAAGCGGCAAGACCAACTGTGGCTTGATGGTTGCCAGGGCCAGCAGAACTCCGGCCGCGACCAGGTGCCCGGCGGTAACGAGAGCCACGCTCGCCGCGATCAATCCGCCGACCAAAAGGCTCAACTGCTGAAGCTTGAGGCCCTGCAGCACGGGAAAGCTACCGAGTGTCAGTACTATCAAGGTTGCGGTCGTAACCGCAGACGGATGCCAGGCGAAGGTTCGCAGCCAAAGCAAAACGCTCGCCACGGTCGTAGCCACCAGCAACCAGAAGAACCCGATCTGCACCACGGAAAACCGCAGCGTGATGGTGGGAGCAAGCAGGAAAACGACGTACAGCGGATAGGCAAAGCCCTGCTGATCCTTGGGATCGTTCGGACGCGATGGATCGAGCGGACGACCGTAGTATCCCGTCTGAATCTCCCGGGTGACGGCGAAACTATAAGGATCACGATGGCGGAGCAAGAGCTCGCGTGCCCCCAACCAGCGCGGATAGAGATCGGAAAGATTGCCGCGAGGAATAGCTCGCTCGGCGGCATCGGCGATTTGCTGTCGGATCATCACGTGCTGGAGATAAAACCACATGCTGACCGCCAGCAGCAAAGCCACCAGCAATCCGGCTAGTTCTGACGCACGCACCAAACGAGCCTCGCCCCAAGCCCGCGGGGGAGCCGTCAACAAAATACCTGAGTGCCCC
>DATJVZ010000365.1:0-2695 GCA_035501575.1 Terriglobales bacterium
CTTGAAAACTCCCCAATAACGCCGTATCGTACGGGTGTTACCCTGGGGATAGATTTGGCCGGGCAAGCAGCGGTCGAGGCACGCAAAAGCTTTCCTGCAACCTCGCGGCCGGACGAAGTCGGCGTGAGGCGATGATGTTGGTGGGGCGTTTCAAACAGCTCTTCGAAACCACGAGCTGAGGAGGTCGGCGATGGAGATTAAGCCGGCGCAGAACATTCAGGACTCCTTCCTTAACACCGCTCGCAAGGAAAAGATGAACATCACCATTTACCTGATGAGCGGCGTTAAATTGAGCGGGCGTATTCGCTCGTTCGATAAGTATTCCGTGGTATTGGAGACCAACAACCAAGAACAGTTGATCTTCAAACATGCGATTTCCACAGTGGCAATGGGGCGAATCATGCACGGTCACTCGGATAAGCCAACCGTGGTCCCCGCTCCAACTTCCACGAGTGAGAACGATTCGACCCCTAGCGCATCGGGTACCGAAGGATAAGCACACCCCTTCCACGGCCGAGTGGCGTTGCGCGCTGCCCAGACTCGGCATGGGTGAAGCTGCTCGCCCAGCCAGCGGAGAACTTGTCGATTGAGCCGTAGATCAACCACCTTGCTCAAGGGCAGCGGCGTCGGGTACCGTCAGATCGATAGTCGCGATTCCGAAGAGCGGGCTTTTCTGATCGGGATCGATTCCCGCAAGTCGGGGAGCGCCAGCACTTCCCCCAGCAAGGCCTTGGCTCCCGGCAAAGGCCAAGCGGCGCGGGACAGTGCGGCGCTTGCCGCGCGAGGGTCGAAAGCCCCCCACCTCCCCCAGTTCAGCGCAAAGGAGTCACTTAAGGAGTTGCGCGAACTCGCGGTCAGCGCGGGCGCGCGGGTGGTAGGAGAATTTCTGCAACGGCGCGACAGACTGGATCCTGCCACCTTGATCGGGAGCGGCAAACTCCAGGAGATCGCCGGAGCGGCGGCTTCGGTGTCAGCCGATCTCATCTTGTTCGACCACGATCTCACCGCCTCCCAGCAACGCAACATCGAGAAGATCCTGAACACCCGGGTGATTGATCGCACCCAACTCATCCTCGACATCTTCGCCAGGCACGCCCGCACGCGCGAAGGACAGTTGCAGGTGGAGATGGCCCAGCTCGATTACCTTCTGCCCCGACTGGGTGGACGCGGGATTGAGATGTCACAGCTCGGCGGCGGTATCGGCACCCGAGGGCCGGGTGAGACTCAGCTCGAAACCGATCGCCGGAAAATCTACCGGCGCATCCGGCACGTCAAACAGCAAATTGAAAACGTGCGGCGGATTCGCGCCCAGCAGAGACAAAGGCGCGAGTCGATCCCGGTGGCCACCGTGGCCTTGGTCGGCTACACCAACGCGGGAAAATCTACTTTGTTTAACGCTCTCACCAACGCGGCGGTGCTCGAATCGCCCAAAATGTTCGCCACTTTGGATCCGACGATTCGCCCCGTAACCCTGCCCTCCCGCCGCCGAGCCCTGCTTTCTGACACCGTAGGATTCATCCGCAACCTGCCGCACACCCTGGTAACGGCCTTCCGCGCGACCTTGGAAGAGGTCGAACGCGCAGCACTTATTCTGCACGTTTCCGATGCGGCTAACCCACTTTCGGCAGAGCAAGATGCCGAGGTGGAAAAGGTGCTCGCCGAACTGGGAGCCGACGCGAAACCACGTCTGCGGGTCATGAACAAGCTCGATTTGCTCCCACCCCAACAAGACAATTGGGTCGACGATGAGCACACGATTTACGTGTCTGCGGCCAAGGGTATCGGCATGAGCACCCTACTCGAGCGCATCGATCGCATGCTTTCCTCCGATGCCATCCGCCGGATTCACCTCCGGGTTCCGCAAAAAGAAGGCAAGACTCTGGCCCTGCTCGAAGCCCGAGCCCGAATCCATTCTCGTGCCTACAAAGACGGTTTGGTCGAGTTAGAGGTGGAAGCACCGGAATCGCTGGTCAGCAGGCTGCGGGAATGGATCCTCTCCTAGCTAGGGAGATACGGACCGCGGTTGTCACGGCGAGAGGAAGTAGATTTATGGCATCGCAAATTAAATGGGCCAGTGACCAAGAAGCGGTGACTTTCCTTGGCTACCGGCCCATTCGATCCTGAATTGGATCGGAGGTGATACTTTCATCCTAGTCCCTTGTGCCCAGAAGTCAAGCTTTCTTTCCGCTAGGCGGGCGAAAACGCCGGAAAAATAGATTTTTGCCCGTCAAATCGCGGCGCGCGGTGGTGGTTTCGTGCCGCCCATCCGTTGACACTAAGCCCTGCAGGATGTTACGTTTAAATGGTTCATAATCCTCTTTCACTCAGTACTCTGATCAGCGCCACAAGATGGACGAGACGCTTCGACAACTAGGGCAATTACTGCTCGGCTCGATCCCAACTATTCTCTTCATGCTCCTGTTATGGGGTAGCTACGCCGTGCTGTTGCACCAGCCCCTGACCGAGGTTCTCGGCGAGCGCCGCAGCCGGACCGAAGGAGCAATCGAAAAGGCAAGAGCCGATATTGCTGCCGCAGAGGCGCGGACTGCCGAATACGAGCAGCGCCTGCGAGAAGCGCGCGCGGCACTTTTTCGCAGCCAAGAAGAACGCCGACAACGAGCCTTGGAAAGTCGGGTAAGTGCCGTCCGAGAGGCACGAACTCGCGCGCAAGCGCAGGTTGCGCAGGCGCGGCAAG
>DATJVZ010000366.1:0-11864 GCA_035501575.1 Terriglobales bacterium
CGCGCATCCTCAACGGCCACCCGACGATCATTTTTGACTTGCGGTCTGAATGCGGGTGTTCGATGCGCGTCGCCGGCTTCAGCTGCTACCATTTCCTGGTTCATGAAACACGTGGGAGCAAAAGTGGTCCGCATCGAAGCCCAGGCCTTGCGCGCCCTGGCGGACCGCATCGCCGGACCGATGGCCGAAGGATTCGATCGCGCAGTCGCTCTGATCGAGGGTTGCCGCGGCCGGATCGTGGTCACCGGCATGGGCAAGAGCGGCATCATCGCCCGCAAGATCGCGGCCACGCTCAACTCGACCGGCACGCCGGCGCTCTTCATGCACCCGGTCGAGGCCGTGCATGGCGATTTGGGAATGGTCGTCGGCGGCGACGTGGTGCTGGCGCTTTCCGCCAGCGGGGAAACCGAAGAGATCCTGCGGCTGCTGGCAACCTTGAAGAGATTACAAATTCCTGTGATCGCGATGACTTCCAACCCGTCGCATGGGCGGTCCAACCCGTCGGTTTCAACTCCGCCGGCCTCCGGAGGGAGGAAAGGCGTCAAGGGTTCTACCCTGGCCGCAGCTGCCGATATAGCGCTTGACTGTTCCGTGGCTCAGGAAGCGTGCACGTTGGGCTTGGCACCGACGGCGTCGACGACCGCGATGCTCGCTTTAGGTGACGCACTGGCCATGGCGCTGGCAGAGAAGCGGGGATTCAAAGAGGAGGATTTTGCCAACCTGCATCCCGGCGGAAAATTAGGCAAGCGACTGGCCCGGGTGGAGTCCTTGATGCATATCGGGGATGCCGTACCCCGGGTCACTCCGTCTACCCGGATGTCCGATGTGATTTACGAGATGTCGCGCAAAAAGCTGGGTGTGACGACCGTAGTCAAAGGCGACAAACTGGTCGGCGTAATCAGCGACGGGGATCTGCGGCGCTTGCTCGAAAAACACGGCAAGGACGCTCTGGATCTCTCGGCCGGCCAATGCATGACTAAGCATCCGCGAACCATCTCCCGGGCGGAATTTGCCGCCGCTGCCCTGGCCAAGATGGAAGCCAACAAGATCACGTCGCTGGCGGTCGTCGATGGCGAGGACCGGCTGGAAGGAATTGTCCATCTGCACGATTTGTGGGGAACGGAAATGATGTAGTGCTTGCTGCCGCTTTCCGCGAACCAAGCTTATCGCCGCGTAGATAAAAGTTCCGTCCGCCACGTACAATAGCCAATTCCGACAATCTCGGATTTCAATCTATGTATCGTTGGTCACAACTGTTTATTCCTACGCTGCGGGAAGCACCGGCGGACGCCGAGGTCGCCAGCCATAAATTGCTGGTGCGGGCGGGCTACATCCGCCAACTGGGTGCCGGAATCTACTCCTATTTGTTCTTGGGACAGCGATCGTTCAACAAGATCATCGCCATCGTGCGCGAGGAGATGGACAAGATTGGGCAGGAGTTCCTGCTGCCGGCTCTGCATCCTCGCGAGCTCTGGGAAGCCAGCGGCCGCTGGGCGGTGATGGGTGACAATCTCTTCCGCCTCAAGGATCGCAAAGGCGCCGATCTCTGCCTGGGCATGACCGAAGAGGAGGTCATGACCGACATTGCGCGCAAAGAACTGCGCAGCTATAAGCAATTGCCCCAGGTCTGGTACCAGATTGCACCCAAGTTTCGCGACGAGCCGCGCCCCCGGTCCGGTTTGCTGCGGGTGCGCGAGTTCCTGATGAAGGATTCCTACTCCTTCGACCTCGATGCGGCCGGACTCGACGTTTCCTACAGGAAACATTACGACACCTACCGTAGGATCTTCGACCGCTGCGGTTTGCGGTACGTCGTCATCGAAGCCGATTCCGGAGCCATGGGCGGATCGGAATCGCACGAGTTCGCGGTGCGTACTCCGGCAGGCGAGGACGAGGTAGTAAGCTGCGCCAACTGCGACTATGCCGCCAACCTGGAAAAGGCAACCTCGAGACTTGAGCCGGTCGAGGACTTGCCCCCCGAGGGAAACGGGAAGCCGCTTCCCGTCCACACTCCGGGACAGAAGACCATTGAAGACGTCGCTCGCTACTTGGGGGTGTCGCCGAAGAATAAGATCAAGACCTTGGCCTACGTGGACGGCAAGAACGACAAGAGTGGCAAGGCGAAATCCCGCGCCATCGTGGTGCTCCTGCGCGGCGACCATCAACTCAATGAGGCGAAATTCGCCGCCGCTCGCGGGGGAGGCGAGGTCCGCCCCATGCAGGAGCAGGAGATTCAGCAGCTGTTCTCCTCTCCGGCGGGATTCCTGGGCCCGATCGGCGTCGCCTGGGCCAGGGAACGAAACGATCAAGATCTTCCGCTTCTGCTGGTGGACACAGCCCTGGAAGGCCGCAAGAATCTGATCGCCGGGGCCAATCGCGAGGACTATCACCTAAAGAATGTCACACCCGGCGTGGATTTTGAGCCCACCGCCTATATGGATCTGCGCAGCGTCACGGCCGGGGAGGCATGCCCCCAGTGCGGCTGCGCTCTCACCATCGATCACGCCGTCGAGGTTGGACATATCTTCAAGCTGGGCTACAAATACACCGAGTCGATGGGTGCCCGCGTTCTCGACCGCAACGGCCGAGAAGTCATGCCCATCATGGGGTGTTATGGCATCGGTATCGAGCGCATTCTCACGGCTGCGGTCGAGCAAAGCCACGACGAACAGGGTTTCTGGTTACCACCGCAGATCGCGCCCTTTGCCATCGTGGTGACCCCCACCAATGCTTCCGATGAGCGCTTGCTTAAAGTTGCCCAGGATGTGACCCAGCAGCTCGAGGCGGCCGGCTTCGACGTGTTACTCGACGACAGGGACGAACGGCCAGGGGTCAAATTCAAAGATGCCGACCTGGTGGGCATGCCCTTTCGTGTAACCGTTGGGAAAAAGGTTACTGAAGGTATGTTGGAAGTCGTAGATCGTTCGATCCGTGAAACCAAGGATGTTACCATCGCCGCCATAGGCGCATACTTCGAGGCTTTGCCGCTAGCGCGCTGAGTTCGAGCGGACGCGGCGGCGCAGGGGGGGCGATGGGTACCATCAAACTGGTGTTTGGACTGTTTGTGATCGCGGCCGCGATTTACGTGGGCGTCGAACTGGTTCCGGTCTATTACGCGAATTACGAGTTTCAGGACGTCATCAAGACGGAAGCCACGCTTCAAACCTATACCACCAAGCCGGAATCCGAGATTCAGGCGACCATCTACAAGAAGGCACAACAGCTCGACCTGCCCTTGACCCAGGACCAAATCCAAGTGCAACGCCACGGCAACACCGGTACCGGGTCCTTGACCATTCGCGCGGCCTACACCGTACGCGTGGACCTTCCCGGTTACCCCCTGGACCTGCACTTCGACCCATCGACCGAGAATAAGAGTCCCTTCTAGACCCGCCTGCGTTTCCGGTCATTTAAAATAGTCAGCGAGGAATTTGAAGTGGCGTGGAGGTCTGTCACGCCGATCCTTCGCTGCTACTTGGGAAACGGATTTAGCAGTCGCATCATCGAACTGGAAAGTAAGCTTTTGAGAGAATCCGCCAATTCAACGTGGCCATTAAAGTAAAGATCCCGAAAAGAAAGGGCAGTGCGAAGACCGGTCAACGCGATCCGGTGGTGCGCGGCGGTCTGTTGGTATTTGTCGTCCTGGCGATTGCCGTCTGTGCCTGGTTCTCCTATTACTACATCAAGTACGACCGCATCATCGAGCAACGCTTCCGGGGAACCGTCTTCAGCAGTTCCGCCCGCATTTATGCCATCCCGCGTTCGGTCAAAGTCGGTGCAAATTGGACCAGCCGCGAAATCGCGGCGCAACTGCAGCATGCCGGATACACCGAGAACGTCAGCTCACCCTTGGGCAGCTATCGGCTGATCCGCGATGGCATCGACATCAAGCCCGGGCCGCAGTCCTACCACAGTCCGGAAGGGGCAACCATTCACATCCAAGGCCAAGTCGTGACCAGCATCCGAGGCAGGTCTGACGATTTGGCGGCTTACGAACTGGAGCCCCAGTTGGTGACCGCGTTCGACGTCGAGCAGCGGGCCAAGCGTCAACTGGTGAAGTATGACCAGATCCCCCCAGTGATGGTCAACGCCGTGCTAGCCATCGAGGACCGGCGATTCTTCCAGCACAGTGGAGTGAACTTCTTGCGCATGGCCGAAGCCGCCTGGATCGACTTCATGCACGAACGGCATGAGCAGGGTGGATCCACGCTGACCATGCAGCTTTCCCGCGGCTTCTTCTTGACTCCCCAGAAAACCATCCGGCGCAAGCTGATCGAGATGCTGATCGCCGAACAATTGGAGCAGAAGTTCACCAAGCAGCAAATCTTCGAGTTTTATGCCAACTGGGTCGATCTTGGCCAGCGCGGCTCCTTCACCATCAGTGGATTCGCGCAAGCCGCCCGCGCCTACTTCAACAAAGACTTGAAGGATATTTCTCTGCCAGAAGCAGCCTTGCTGGCCGGGATCATCCAGCGCCCCAGTTACTTGTCCCCTTATCGCCACCCGGATCGCGCTCTCGAACGCCGGAACGTGGTGCTCGACAGCATGGTCGAGACCCGTGCCATCTCTCGCGCGGACGCCGACAAAGCCAAAGCCACACCCCTAAAACTTGCACCGCCCAACGTGGAAGCGAGCGATGCTCCCTATTTTGTGGATCTGGTGCGCGATACCCTAACCAGTCGATTCACGGAACGGGAGTTGAACGAGCAGTCGTATCGTATTTACACCACGCTCGATCCCGATCTGCAGAAAGCTGCTGCCCAGGCCGTAGAGACCGGCATGAAGTCGGTGGACGAATTGGTGACCAAGCGTCGCACCAAGCGGCTGAAAGTTGGCAAGAACAAATACGAAAACCAAGTCGAACCCGGGCCGCAGGCCCAGGTAGCCTTGGTCGCCATGAATCCGCACACCGGCGAGGTTCTGGCGTTGGTGGGCGGGCGGAACTACGGGGTGAGTCAATTGAATCACGCCACGGCGAAACGTCCGACGGGCTCGATCTTTAAACCCTTTGTGTACGCAGCGGCGATGAATACCGCCGTCACTGGCACCAACCCAGTGTTCACTCCCTCTTCCATGGTCGAAGACCAGCCGACGACTTTCGCCTATGGCGACCAGATCTACGAGCCGCGTAACTATAAGGAGGAATATCACGGCCAGGTGACGGCGAGGTACGCGCTGGCGATGTCGCTGAATAATGCGACCGTCGCCTTGGCCCAGGAAGTGGGCTATGACAAGGTGGCGGAATTAGCCAAATTGGCCGGGGTCACGTCGGTGAAGCCGACTCCGGCGATGGCCTTGGGCGCCTACGAGGCAACTCCTTTGGATATGACGGCCGCCTATACGGTGTTTGCCAATGGCGGCGTGCGAATCTCCCCCATTCTGGTGAATTCGGTTCGCAATGCGGTGGGCGACGTGGTCACCGACCTGAGGCCGGAACGCCGCCAAGTCCTGGATGAACGGGTGGCCTACGTCATGACTGACATGATGCAAGCCGTCATAAATAACGGCTTGGCGTATTCCGCCGTTCGCCTAAGCGGATTTCAGGCGCCCGCCGCAGGCAAGACCGGCAGCTCCCATGATGGCTGGTTTGCCGGCTATACCAGCAATCTTCTCTGCGTGGTGTGGGTGGGCTTTGACGATTACAGTGATCTGCATCTGAGCGGAGCGCAAACGGCCGCACCAATTTGGGCCGAGTTTATGAAGAAGGCTGCTGCGCTTCCCCAATTCTCGGATATGACAGCTTTTGCCCAGCCCACCGGGGTTGTCGACGTCCAGCTCGACAAGGCCACCAACCTGCTTGCCACCCCGGCCTGTCCTGAGACCTATACGGCGGCCTTCGTCATCGGGACCGAGCCGACCGCCACCTGCGACCAGAGCGGCGGCGGTATTAAGGGTTTCTTCTCTCGTATGTTGGGGTTAGGCGGGCAAAAGCCCCTCCCGCCGGGGGAAACTGCCGCCGACGATCCCAACTCGCCAAATGGCGAGGGAAAAAAGAAAAAGGGGCTTTTTGACAAAATTACGGGTATCTTTAGAGAAGAAAAGTCGTCGAATCCTCCTCAGAAGCCCCCGGAGGCGAGTACAGAAAGTCCCCACTGATCCGTCATCGCCGTCCGGAGTACGAAGCGCAAGAGAGTTCGACCTTTTCCGGAGGTGAGCGTATGCTTCGCCACTATCCCCTCTTGGTATATGCCCTGCTTTCTCTGCCTGCCGTTGCTGCTCAGTCCAAACCGGAATCCGTGCAGGTGACACCTCCCCTCATACGGCGTGCGGAGCCTCCATCCCCCACGGACTCGCGAGGACAACTCGAGCAGCGTGGCGACGAACTGCGCGCTGAAAAAGCCTACTTAGACGCTCTCGACTACTATCGCGCCGCTCTGGCCAAGGGCCAGAGTGATGCCGGCCTCTTGAATAAGTGTGCCATCACCGAGCTCCTTCTCCAGCGTTTCAGAGAATCCAAGAAAGAGTTCGAGCGGGCAACGCATTTGAATCCCCAATTCGGGGATGCGTACAACAATCTGGGAGTGGTCTTCTACCTTGAAAGGAAGTACCAGAACGCCGTCAAAGAGTACGAGAAAGCAATCAAGATTAGTCCAGACTCGGCGTCCTATTACAGCAACCTGGGTGCCGCCTACTTCTCCAAGAAAGATTTTGTGAAAGCTACCCTTGCTTATAACCGTGCCGTTCAGTTGGATCCCACGGTGTTTGAACACAGTTCGCACGTCGGCGTTGCCGCACAAATGTCCTCTCCCGAGGATCGTGCCCATTTTGAGTACGTCTTGGCCAAACTTTTCGCCAAGCAGGGCGACAGCGATCGCTCATTGCTCTATCTGAAGCGCGCGCTCGAAGAGGGATACAAGGGGATCGACGACGTATACAAGGATCAGGAGTTCGAACATCTCCGCAGCGACGTACGATTTACCCAGCTGATGGCCACACGCCCACCAGCCATCCCAGAGTAAGATGTTGATTGTAAACGACTTATATCGACATTAAAAATTCGCGAAGAAAAAACGCAACTTTCGGCCGATGTCGGGTTAAAACACTAGTAATACTCCTGAAAACACAGGGTGAGTAAGGAGAAACAGTAGCCCACCGGTTGTCGACCCGAGCACGCCCCAAGCAGACAACCGGTGGGTTTTTTGCGGTCCCTAACTCTAGGAGTCCGCTGGCATGCTCCCTGCGCATCCACGATGCGCTTGAATCGCGTCGCGCAGCCCGCTGGTTCTCCGCGCCCGCTCAAAATCTCTTCCTTCGGCGAGTGGCGGCCCTGTTCCTTTGCTGGACGGGCTAAGCGGAGCGTAAAATGATCCGCGTTTTGAGGCGAAGAAGAGCAATTCAGGTTAATCGCAGCTGAGGAGAACCTGATGCCTGCCCGAGCTTTGCGTTCGCTCCGCCTGCGCTTTCTCTTGCAGGCGATATGGCTTTGGATCTGGGTTTCGTGCAGTTCGGCCAGCTGGGCCGCGTCGGCCTATGTGCGCGTCAATCAGATTGGATACGAAGCCGGCAGCGCTCCTTTTCGCGCCTATCTGATGTCTACGGCTTCCGAGACCGGTGCAAAGTTCCAGGTAATCAACTCGCAGGGTGCTACCCGGTTCGCTGGCATGATCGGCCGCTTGCTCGGCACTTGGAGCAACAGCACCGCGTTGACCTACCAGGTGTACGCGCTCGACTTCACGGTTCCTAGAGGAGAGATCTATCGGATCTCGGTGGCGGGCCCGGTAGCAGCGGACTCGCCCGCTTTCGCGGTGGATTCTGCTCACGTGCTCTATCCCGGCCTGTTGTTGAACACACTATTTTTTTATGAAACCGAACGCGATGGGCCGAGCTATATCCCCAACGCGCTGCGGGATGCACCCGGACACCTGAAGGACGCGAGTGCCCGCGTCTACGCCACCCCACCACTCGATACCAACGACTTCATCCATAATGTGCCGCCCGCTGCGCCGCTCGTCCATGCGCAAGCTTCCGACGTCGATGCGGCCGGCGGGTGGTGGGACGCTGGCGATTACCTGAAATACGTGGAGACAACCAGCTATACGGTTGCCTTGATGGAGATTGGGATACGGGATTTCCCGAATCAGATGGGGTCAAACGCTCCCCTGAATCCCCCGGCTCCGCCGGCATCGGTTTCCTACGCCGGTACCAGCGGGCTGGGAGCGCCGTCCTCGTCCGATTTCAGCGCCGAGGCGAGGTTTGGGATCACCTGGCTGATGAAGATGTGGAACAGTGGGACAAAAACCCTCGCCTATCAGGTCGACAACTCCCAGGATTGGGATTACTACGGAGAGGGCGACCCTAGTTCCACCCCGAGCAACTGCGACGGAAGTTACCGGACTCGCTTCTGCCTCATCACGGAATACGACATCTGGACCCTGCCACAGGCGGCCGACAGTTTTGAGCAACCCGGCGACCCGGAAGCCTGTGACCCGCTCACGACGTTTTACATCTGCTATCGACCGGTATTCTTAGCCGGTCCGTCGGGGTCAAAAATCAGCCCGAACCTCGCCGGCCGTTTGACGGCTGACTTTGCCCTCTGCTACCAGCTCAATCAGACGACACGGCCCGCTTTGGCAATCCAATGCTTGAAGAATGCAGTAGACATCTTTCAACTCGCGGACACTTCATTTCCTGACCCTGCTCCCGCCGTGGGCTCCGGGTCGTGCAGCAATTGCCTGCTGACCGTGCTTCCCTTTGACGGCTATCCCGAGAATGTATGGGACGATGATATGGAACTGGGCGCAACCGAGCTTTACTTTGCGCTTCGATCCGCCCACGATCTGCCGCCCGGACTCGCTGACATCGATCCTATGGACTATCTGCGCCAGGCAGCAGAATTTGCCAACAATTACATCGAGAAAATCTACAACAGCGGCAATTCCGATACGCTCAACCTATACGACGTCAGCGGACTGGCGCACTTTGAACTCTATCGCGCCCTCAAAATGGCGGGAAACCCCGCGGGTCTGGCGGTTTCTCAATCGACGATTCGAGGGCAGCTCTTGAATCAGGTTCGCGCCGCCATCAGTCAAGCAGGGACCGACGCCTGGGGCTTCGGATACAACTGGAATTTTGGTGACACTACGTCGCATGGCGCCGGCCTGTCGGTGATGGCGAGCGAGGCCTACTACCTGACCGGCTCCAAGACCTTCGATACCTATGCCCAGCGATGGCTAGCGAACATTCTCGGCGCCAATTCCTGGGGATCGTCGTTTATCGTAGGGGATGGGAGCACCTTCCCCAACTGCATTCAACATCAAGTGGCCAATTTGGCGGGTGCTCTGGATGGGACTTCCGGCGGCACGCCCATACTGTGGGGTGCAGCCTCGGAAGGACCGGCTAGTTCGGCGACGTCCGGTCAGTTGTCCGGCATGATCCGCTGTCCGGCCAACGGAGTTAATACTTTCGCAATCTTCAACGGCAACGACGGCAAGTACAACCCCTCACAGCTAAGCGTGTACAAGGACAATATGCAGTCGTTTAGCACCACCGAACCGGCCATCGATCTCACCTCAACGTCGTTTCTGATGTGGTCCTGGCGAATCGCGGGCCACCCCAGTTTTTGAGCCGCGCGCGTCCGGCGGCGTAACCTCGCCGCATGTGCCGTTTCACCTCTAATTCCACCCGAGTCCGGCGCTAACCATCCAATTACAGCCCTCCGCTTAGAGGCGAATATTTTGCGAAAATCTGGCGTTGCCGTTAGAATAATTTGTAATGTCCTCTCTTCCCTCCTCTCTCGGCTGGGCCCATCCTTTGGTGTCCGATTGGTTTGTCCGTAAATTCGGTACCCCCACCGAACCCCAGGAGCTAGGATGGCCGCATATTGTAGCCGGACACACCACCCTCATTGCAGCGCCGACCGGCTCGGGAAAAACGCTTGCCGCCTTCCTCGCTTCGATTGACCGCTTGGTGCGCAAGGCGTTGGCTGGCGATCTCACGGATCGAACTCAAGTTCTCTACGTTTCACCACTGAAGGCGCTCGGCAACGACATTCAAAGAAATCTCGAAATCCCACTCGGCGAAATCTACCAGATGGCCGGGGAGCGCGGTCTGCTGATGCCCGCGATCCGCACGGCGGTGCGCACCGGCGACACCCTCATGCACGAGCGGCGGGCCATGTTAAAGAATCCTCCCCACATTTTGGTAACCACGCCGGAATCGCTCTATATCTTGCTCACGGCCGAACGGAGCCGCGCCATCCTGCGGGATGTGGAGACCGTTATTGTGGATGAGATCCACGCCATCGCCGACGACAAGCGGGGGGCCCACCTGGCGCTTTCGCTCGAAAGACTGGAGGCCTTGCGGCAAGAAACTCTCGGGATCACCCCTGGCTCGCCTTCGCTTTTCGCAGGGACCGCAGCAGGGGAACCAGCCGGCGGTACGGCGGAACCTGGCTTGATTCCGTTCCGGCCCGATGGTGCGCTGATCCGCATCGGGCTGTCTGCGACCCAAAAGCCGATCGAAGAAATTGCCCGCTTCCTCACCGGAAACGGCCGCCCAGCTCCCGTCATCGTCGATATCGGCCATCAGCGAAAGCTCGATCTTGCCGTGGAAGTGCCGGCCAGCCAGCTCGGTCCCATTGCCACGAACGAAATGTGGGAAGAGATCTATGACCGCATCGCGGATTTGGTTCGAGCCAACCGATCCACCCTGGTCTTCGTAAACACGCGTAGATTGGCAGAGCGCGTCGCCCACCGCTTGGCCGAGCGCTTAGGCCAGCAGAATGTGGCTGCCCACCACGGCAGTCTTTCTCGCAAGCTGCGGCTCGCGGCCGAGAGAGAACTGAAAGAAGGCCGGGTTCGAGTTCTGGTTGCGACTGCCTCTCTTGAATTGGGAATTGACGTCGGCACGGTTGATCTGGTGATCCAGATCGGTTCTCCGCGGGCCATTTCGGTCGCTCTGCAACGAACCGGACGTTCCGGACACTGGCGGGGGGCGATTCCAAAAGGCCGATTGTTCGCTACCACTCGCGACGAACTCGAGGAGTGTGCCGCCCTGGTTCGCGCGATCCGTCACGGAGACCTGGATCGCATCCTGATTCCCGAAGCCCCGCTCGACATTTTGGCGCAGCAAATCGTGGCCGTCTGTGCCTCGGAGACTAGCAACGAAGCCTCGGCTGACCGGGGCTGGGATGAGGAGGAACTCTTCCAACTGATAAGGCGCGCTTACCCGTACCGTAATCTTTCGCCCGCAGCCTACGAGGCGATCCTCGCCATGCTCTCCGAAGGCATTGCAGCACGGCGCGGGCGCTACGGCGCGTATTTGCATCGGGATCGTGTGCATCGCAAATTGCGGGCGCGACGCGGGAGCCGGTTGGCCGCCATCACCAGCGGCGGCGCCATCCCGGAAACCGCCCTCTTCACGGTGGTTGCCGAGCCCGAGGGAATTACGGTCGGCACTCTCGATGAAGACTTTGCCGTGGAGAGTAATGCGGGTGACATCGTTCTGCTCGGCAACACCTCCTGGCGGGTTCGCCGGGTGGAAGGAAAGTCCGGCCGTGTGCTGGTCGAAGATGCGCACGGCGCGCCCCCCACTGTCCCTTTTTGGTTGGGAGAGGCTCCGGCCCGAACCGAAGAGCTTTCCGGTCACGTGGCCCATCTGCGGCGCGAGATCAGCGAACGACTCGAGAATATCTTTCCGGTGGGATTCTCGCCGGCCCAACAAGAGGTAGCCGAAACCATAGCCTGGTTGAAGCAAGAGTGCGGTGTGGACGATGCCGCCGCCGAGCAAATGATCGAATACATTCTGCAAGGCCGGGCCGTGCTCGGGGCCGTGCCTACCAAGGACACCCTCATCGCCGAGCGCTTCTTCGACGAAGGCGGAGGCATGCAACTGGTGATTCATGCCCCTTTGGGCGGGCGCATCAA
>DATJVZ010000367.1:0-10857 GCA_035501575.1 Terriglobales bacterium
GACGGAGATGGTGATGCCGGGGGACAACGTGGCCTTGACCATCGAGCTGATCACGCCGGTGGCGATGGAGAAGGGGTTGCGCTTTGCCATTCGCGAAGGCGGCCACACGGTCGGAGCCGGTACCATCAGCGAGATTGTGCAGTAGGCATGCTCGAGCGCAAGGTTTTAGGGAATCCTCGGTCACCAGGGACCAGAGGCAACTAGGGTGGCGAAAATCATGAGGCGGAGGTGAACGAGCGATGCCCCGAGAGATCATCACGATGCAATGCGGTGAGTGCAAAGAGCGGAATTATTCGAAGACCAAGAACCGGAAGACGACGCCGGACCGGCTGGAGCTTAAGAAATTTTGCCGCCGATGCCGTAAGCATACGCCGCATAAGGAAGTGAAATAGGCTCGGTCGCCGGGTTCCCGATGGGTGGCCGTGCGGCTGCCCGGGAGGGTCAGGCGTGGATGTAGGGGCGTAAGCTCAACGGCTAAACTGCCGGTCTCCAAAACCGGACTTGGGGGTTCGAATCCCTCCGCCCCTGCCAGCAATTTCAACCAAGCGGGAAGTAGGGTGACGGGATGGGAGCGGAAGCGAAGCGCATGACAAAGTCAATTTCAGCGGCCATGAGCGATGAAGGGTTTGCCGGCAAGCTGAAGGCGTGGCCGGAGCGAGCCAAGACCTTTTACCAGGACGTCCGCTCCGAGATGCGGAAGGTCACCGCCCCTTCCTTTAAGGAAGTTCGGGCCACGACCACGGTGGTGATCATCGCCGTTTTCCTGTTTGGTTTGTATTTCTGGATTGTGGACAACACCATCGGGAGCGCGATTAATCAGGTGTTCAAATACTTGACTCATCGCTGAACCTGGGGAAGGAAATCTAGTTTTGCGGCGCAATATGGTGGAAGAGGAAGAAGGCAAAAACCCGGCCGAGGCCAGAGGATCCGAAGAGCAGTTGCCAGCTGAGGGCAGCTTTATGCCGGAGCCTCCGCGGAATCCGAATATGAAGTGGTACATCATCCACTCCTATTCCGGTTTCGAACGCAAAGTGAAGGAATCGCTCGAGTCGCGCATCCAGGCCTTCGGACTGCAGGAGAAGATCGGCAGGGTGCTTATTCCCACCGAATCCGTCACCGAGGTGCGGGGGGGGAAGAAGTATACGAGCGAACGCATGTTTTATCCCGGCTACGTGCTGGTTGAAATGGATATGGATGATCAGGTTTGGCACGTGGTGAAATCCACCCCGCGCGTGACCGGGTTTGTGGGCACCGGCCAGCAGCCTACCCCGCTCTCGGAAGAGGAAGTGCAGCACATCGTCTATCGCGTCGGGGAGTCCAAGGATAAGCCCAAGCTCAAGGTCAAGTTCGAAAAGAACGAATCGGTCCGCATCACCGAGGGCCCCTTTGCCAGTTTCACGGGCATCGTGGACGAGGTCAATGAAGATCGCGAGACGCTGAAAGTGATGGTGACCATCTTCGGCCGCTCTACACCCGTAGAACTGGAGTTCAACCAGGTGGAGAAAGTGGCTTAACCGGGAACATCATGTCACGCTCGCTCGAGAGATAAATCATGGCGAAAAAAGCTACAGGTTCGGTAAAACTTCAGATCGCGGCGGGGAAGGCAACCCCGGCTCCTCCAGTCGGGCCGGCGCTTGGACAGGCGCAGATCAACATCATGGAGTTCTGCAAGCAGTTCAACGCCAAGACCAGTGCCAAGGAGCTCGAGGGACTTATCATTCCGGTGGTGGTCACGGTCTATAGCGACCGGTCCTTCACCTTCATCACCAAAACCCCACCGGCTTCGGTACTGCTGAAGCGTGCCGCCGGTATCGCTAAAGGGTCGGGTGCGCCCAACAAAGATAAGGTCGGGCGGGTCACCACCAAGCAGGTGGAAGAGATTGCCAAGCAGAAGATGCCGGATTTGAACGCGGCGTCGATCGACGCTGCCACGAAGAGCATTCGGGGAACGGCCAGGTCGATGGGGATTGAAGTCGTGGGATGACTTGCCACCCCAGGCGCAAACTGTGAGCGGGGCGGTCGGAGAAAGCAATGAAGAAACCGGGAAAAAATATCACTAAGGCGCGGCAAGCGGTCGAGAAGCACCCGTATCCGCTGAACGAAGCGGTTCCCCTCCTGCAGAAGGTCAAGTATGCCAAGTTCGACGAGACCGTGGAAGTCACCATGCGTCTGGGAGTGGATCCCAAACACGCCGACCAGATGGTTCGCGGCACCGTGGTGCTGCCTCACGGACTCGGCAAGTCGAAGCGGGTCTTGGTCATCGCCAGTGGCGAAAAGGCGAAGGAGGCGGAGCAGGCGGGTGCCGATTTTGTCGGCGGAGAAGAGATGGTGGAGAAGATCAACAAGGAGAATTGGACCGACTTTGACGCTCTCATCGCCACGCCGGACATGATGAGATCTGTCGGACGCCTGGGCAAGGTTCTGGGACCGAAAGGGCTGATGCCGAACCCCAAAACCGGTACGGTCACCCTCGACGTTGCCCGCGCCGTGCAGGAGGTCAAAGCCGGCAAAGTGGAGTTTCGCACCGATAAGACGTCGCTGGTTCATGTGCCCGTGGGAAAGATCTCCTTTGCCCCGGAAAAGCTGATTGAGAATGCTACGGTGCTCATTACCAGCGTGGTGAAGGCAAAGCCGGCAGCCGCCAAGGGCAAGTACGTGAGGGGCTGCTATCTGAGCTCGACCATGGGGCCGGGAATTGCGCTCGATACCAGTGCAGTCGAGGCGGCGGCCAAGGTCTAAGCAGCGGAATCATCGAGGGAAGAAAAACCATGGCGGTTTCCAGAGCAAAGAAAACGGAACAGGTGGAGACATTAGGCCAGGAATTGAAGACTGTCTCCAGCCTGATTGTGACGACCTACAGCAAGATGACGGTGGCCCAGGATGCCGAACTGCGCAAGACCCTGCGCAACTCGGGGGCGAAATACGCCGTGGTCAAGAACACTTTGGCGGAGCGGGCGGCCAAGGGGACGAATGCGGAAGCGGTCTTACAGAACCTCTCCGGCGTGACCTCCATCGCTTACACCCAGGGCGATCCGGTCACCCTGGCCAAGGCGCTCTCGAAGTACGCCAAGGATAATCCGGAACTTACCTTCAAGGCGGGAGTGGTCGAGGGGCGCGTGATCTCGATCGCGGAGATTCAGGCCCTGGCAACCCTGCCTTCGAAGGAGGAAATCTATTCGAAATTGCTGTTCTTGATGAAGGCGCCGGGACAAAACCTAGTGAGCGCAATGCAGGCGGTGGGCAGGAACCTGGCGGTGGTGGTGAACCAGGCGGTGGAACAGAAAAAGTTTCCCGAGCAACCGGCGGGAGCCTGAATCGAGGCCGGTGAGCAGGGAAGGATATTAGGAAGAAAACCCGGGGGCACTTCTGGTCTTATTGAAGTTGCCCGCGGATAACTGATCGATTACGGATGACTCGAACTGGAGAATAGATAATGGCGGATCTCGCGCAATTGGAAGAGCAAATCGTTGGGTTGTCGCTGCTGGATGCGGCGGCATTGGTCAAACAACTAGAGCAGCGCCTCGGCGTTTCTGCCGCCGCCGCCGCCCCCGTGGTCGTCGCGGGTGGCGCGGGCGTAGCAGCGGGCGCAGCTCCCGCGGAAGAAAAGACCGAGTTTAGCGTTATCCTCAAGCAAGTGGGCGCCAATAAGATCAATGTAATCAAGGCTGTCCGCGAAGTTACCAATCTGGGTCTGAAGGAAGCGAAGGACCTGGTGGATGGCGCGCCCAAACCCGTGAAAGAAGGGGTTTCGAAAGAGGAGGCAGAGAACATTAAGAAGAAGTTCACCGAGGCCGGAGCAACCGTCGAGGTGAAGTAGCTTTCGGTCCGAGGGGCGCGGTGGGGGGCTCAGCCGAGGAATGGCCGCCGGCCGACACACACCGGGCGGAGTTGATCTGGTGAAGCTTGGGAAGCGGTGTTAGCATCTATATAAAGCACGGCTTCCTGCTTGACCGACGTGAGCGCGAATTACCACCCGAAAGTTCAGAGCAAGTGGGGCGCGATCGCGGAGATGGGTTGGCAGACGGTTCTGCGGGCAGGGCGGAACCGGAACAGGCCTTAAACTACTGGCGCGGAAACGACATATTCCAACAAAGGCCAAGCGCCGTTCAGGGCGCCTGAGGGGAGCTATGCCCCCGCAGGCGAATTCGTGTTTCTTGCACCTTTCCTGCGCATCGAGGGGCGAGTGGCTGCCCCCCGTCACTTTTGCCGACAGCCGCCGAGGCTGAGGCCATGAAAGTTTGGGAGTAACTGAATGTCGAACAGCAACGGATTCCGTACGCGTTTTGATTTTTCCAAGATTCCAGCAACCATCCAGATTCCGAATCTGATCGAGGTGCAGAAGCGCTCCTACGATCGCTTCTTGCAGATGGACCGCCTCCCGAGCGAGCGCGAAGATGCCGGCCTGCAAGCCGTGTTTCAGTCGGTCTTCCCGATTACCGACTTTCGCAACGTATCGCAGCTCGAGTTCGTCGATTACGCGATCGGAAACTGGGAGTGCAAGTGCGGACATCTGAAGGGGTTGCATCACCTGCGCACCACCTGTCGGAACTGCGGTTCCACGGTGATCACCGACCCATTTCATCCCGGCGACGTGCTCTGTTCGAAGTGCGGCACCTATAACGCCAACACCCCCGACTTCTGCAACAAGTGCGGCGACCCGGTCGGATTGCAGCTGAAATACGACGTGGCCGAGTGCGAAGAGCGCGGCATGACCTACTCGGCCCCGCTCAAAGTCACTATGCGCCTCACCATCTTCGACAAAGATGCGGAGACGGGCAATCGGTCGATTCGCGACATCAAGGAACAGGAAGTTTTCTTCGGCGATGTCCCCCTGATGACCGACAACGGCACCTTCATTATCAATGGCACCGAACGGGTCATCGTCAGCCAACTGCACCGCTCGCCGGGCGTGTTTTTTGAGACCGCGAACAACCGCACCTATTTCCTGGGCAAGATCATTCCCTACCGCGGCTCCTGGGTAGAATTCGAATACGACCAGAAGAACGTGCTCTACGTGCGCATCGATCGCAAGCGGAAGTTTCTAGGGACCATCTTCCTTCGTGCCCTGGGGTTGCGCTCGAGCGAAGACATTTTGCGGACCTTTTATACGGTGGACCGGCTGGTGATTCGGGACAAGAAGCTCTACTGGACGGTCGAAGCGAATCCCGACAAGCCCACCAATCTGCTGGGAATGAAACTGGCTCGGAGCATCAAGACGAAGTCGGGCGAGGAGGTTGCCCACTCCGGCCGCAAGATCAACACCGCCATTCTGAAAGAAATGCAAAAGGCGAAAATCACCGAGATCGAGATCGACCTCTCGGATCTTGAGGGCGCCTGGGTGGCGGGCGATGTCGTCGACACCACGACCGGTGAGGTCCTGCTCGAAGCCAACTCCGAGCTGACCGCGGACAAACTGTCGACGATTCTCGGTTCCAATGTGATCGAGATGAGTCTGTTCTTCCCCGAACGCGACGATGTGGGCACGGTCATTGGCCAAACCCTGAAGCGCGATTCGGTCACAACTCCCCAGGAAGCGCTGATTGAAATCTACCGCAAGCTGCGTCCCGGGGATCCGCCCACGCTCGATACGGCGACCGCGCTATTTCACGGCATGTTCTTCGATTCCCGGAAATATGATTTCTCCCGGGTGGGCCGGCTGAAATTCAACATCAAGCTGTTCGAGAAAGGCGACGCTACCAATTTAGAGAACCGCACCCTCGAGCCGGAGGATTTCTACGCCACCATTCGCTATCTCCTCAAGCTGCGCAAAAATGTGGGCGCCGTGGATGACATTGATCACCTCGGGAACCGCCGGGTGCGCGCCGTGGGCGAGTTGCTGGAGAACCAGTTCCGCATCGGACTGGTCCGCATGGAACGGGCGATCAAAGAGAAGATGAGCGTCTATCAGGAGATGTCGACGGCGATGCCGCATGACCTGGTCAACGCCAAGCCGGTGATGGCGGCGATCCGGGAATTCTTCGGGTCCTCACAGCTTTCCCAGTTCATGGATCAGACGAACCCGCTGTCGGAAATCACCCATAAGCGGCGTCTTTCCGCCCTCGGGCCGGGTGGGCTGTCGCGCGAACGCGCGGGATTCGAGGTGCGCGACGTGCACCCGACCCACTACGGACGGATCTGTCCGATCGAGACCCCGGAAGGTCCGAACATTGGTTTGATTTCGTCCTTGAGCTGCTATGCCCGGATCAATGACTACGGCTTCATCGAGTCGCCCTACCGTCGGGTCAAAGGCGGTCGGGTAGTCGATTACGTAACAGTGGTCAATGCCGGCGACAGCGACTTCAAGGTGGGAGATCACGTGGAGCGCCACGAGATCGAGCGCATCAACACCGAACTGAAAGACCGGCGCAAGAAGCCGGTAGAAGTGGCCCCCTATTCGTTTTATCTCTCGGCGTGGGAAGAAGACCGGCATGTCATCGCCCAGGCCAACGTGGAACTCGATGACAAGGCGCGGATCGTAGGCGAGCTGGTCAACGCCCGCAAGGCGGGAAATTTCGTGCTGGTGAACCGCGACGAAGTCGACTACATCGACGTCAGCCCGAAGCAGCTGGTTTCGGTGGCGGCTTCGCTCGTGCCCTTTCTCGAGCACGATGACGCCAACCGAGCCCTGATGGGGGCGAACATGCAGCGCCAGTCCGTGCCTCTGCTGAAGGCCGAAGCCCCGATCGTCGGCACCGGTATGGAGGGTGTGACCGCCCGCGATTCCGGCGCGGTAGTTCTGGCGCGACGCAACGGGATTGTGGATTCGGTCGACTCGGAGCGCATTATCGTGCGGGTGGAAGGCGAGCACCATCCCGGACAGCTCTCGCGCGAGGTGGGCAGCGATATCTACCAGCTCACCAAGTTCAAGCGCTCCAACCAGAACACCTGCATCAACCAGAAGCCGGTCGTCGAGAAGGGAAAGCGGGTGGTGAAATCGCAGGTCATCGCCGACGGTCCCTGCACCGATCACGGGGAACTGGCTCTTGGCCGCAACGTGCTGGTGGCGTTTATGCCGTGGCGCGGCTACAACTTCGAGGATGCCATTCTGGTCTCCGAGAAGCTGGTGAAGGAGGACTACTACACCTCGGTGCACATCGAGGAGTTCGAACTCGAATCGCGCGACACCAAGCTCGGGCCCGAGGAAGTGACGAGGGATATTCCGAATGTCAGTGAGTCCATGCTGCGCAACTTGGACGAAGCGGGCGTGATTCGGATTGGCGCCACGGTCAAGCAGGGCGACATTCTGGTGGGCAAAGTTACCCCCAAGGGGGAAACCCAGTTGACTCCGGAGGAGAAGCTGCTGCGCGCGATCTTCGGGGAGAAGGCGGGCGACGTGCGCGACGCCTCGCTTTATTGCCCTCCGGGCATCGAGGGCGTGATCGTCGATGTGAAGATCTTTTCTCGCAAGGGCCAAGAGAAGGATGAGCGGGCTAAGGCGATCGAGGCGGCGCATATCGCCAAGCTCGAAAAGAACCTCTCCGACGAGATCCGGATTCTCACCGAGGAGCGGCTGAAGCGACTCGAGAATATCCTCGGCGGCAAGGAAGTGCAGGCCGACTTGCACGACGAGCGCACCAACAAGCGCCTGCTGACCAAGGGCTTGATTCTCGATCGCGATACCATCGAACGCATCTCCACGCGGAATCTGAAGCGCATCAAGTATGCCGATAAGGATCCCCGGGTGAATGAGCAGATCGACGAGATCGAGGAAATGACCTCGCGCCAGATCGACGTGCTCAAAAAGATCGTCAACGAGAAAAAGGAGAAGCTCACCAAAGGCGATGAGTTGCCCCCCGGTGTCATCAAGCTGGTGAAGGTCTACATCGCCATGAAACGCAAGCTCAGCGTGGGCGACAAAATGGCGGGACGCCACGGTAACAAGGGCGTCATCGCCCGCATTTTGCCCGAAGAGGACATGCCCTATCTCGAGGACGGGACTCCGGTCGAAATCGTGCTTAACCCGCTCGGTGTTCCTTCCCGTATGAACGTCGGCCAGATTCTTGAAACTCACTTGGGCTGGGCCGGCCATGAACTGGGCCGGAAGATTTCTCGGCTGCTGGCGGAGAACACGAAAGAGGATGCCATCCGGCGCGAACTCAAGAACTTGTTCAAGGATACGGTACTGGCCGACAGCATCGCCGATCTCAGCGACGAAGAGCTGCTGGCCATCGCCCCCACCTTGAAGCGCGGGGTCTTTACCGGCTCGCCGGTCTTCGATGGCGCCAAGGAATCCGAGATCAAGGCTTTGTTGCGACAAGCCGGTCTACCGGAGTCGGGCAAGACCTACCTCTATGACGGGATGTCGGGCACCCGATTCGAACAACCGGTCACGGTGGGCTACATTTACATGCTGAAACTCTCGCACTTGGTCGACGACAAGATCCACGCTCGTTCGATCGGTCCCTACTCGCTGATCACTCAGCAGCCGCTGGGCGGCAAAGCCCAGTTTGGCGGCCAGAGATTCGGCGAGATGGAAGTCTGGGCTCTCGAAGCCTACGGGGCGGCGTTCATCCTGCAGGAGCTGTTGACGGCAAAGTCCGACGATGTCTACGGCCGAACCAAAATTTATGAGGCCATCGTGAAGGGCGAAGCTGCCATGGAGCCGGGGGTGCCGGAATCGTTCAACGTTTTGATTCGCGAGTTGCAGTCCCTTTGCCTGGACGTGGAGCTGATTAAGGCCGGAGAACGGAAGCCGGCCCCAGCCGCCGCGGATTAGGGCGCAAAGGGGATTAGGAAAAACTGGCCGATTCTGATGCACCTCGATGAATCGCGCCAAGTCAAGGCTGGTCACCCTGCGCAGGGGCCAGATTCGAGGAGCCGCCCGCGGCGGCGAACGGCCGCAGGAATTGGAGGAACACCTTGTTTCGTTCGAGTCCTTTCGATTTAGCCAATCCAATCGCCGATTTCGATTCCATTCGCATTAGCTTGGCTTCTCCGGAAAAGATCCGGAGCTGGTCGCACGGAGAAGTTACCAAACCGGAAACCATCAACTACCGCACCTTCAAGCCGGAGCGGGATGGCTTGTTTTGCGCCCGCATTTTCGGCCCGGTAACGGACTGGGAGTGTCTGTGCGGCAAGTACAAACGGATGAAGCACCGCGGCGTGATTTGTGACAAGTGCGGGGTGGAAGTCACGCTCTCCAAGGTGCGCCGCGAGCGCCTGGGCCACATCGAGCTGGCTTCGCCTTGCTCCCACGTATGGTTTTTCAAAGGACTGCCCAGCCGCATCGGACACCTGCTCGACATCTCTCTTCGCGATCTCGAGTCGGTGCTCTACTTCGAGGCCTACGTCGTGGTCGAACCCGGCGACGCGCCGGTGCGCGAGCGGGAAGTCATCAAAGATGAAGCCAAATTCCGCGAGCTGGACCAGCAGTATCGGCCGGCCGGCTTTAAGGCCATGATGGGCGCGGAAGCCATCAAGGAACTGCTCAAGCGAGTGGACGTCGAGAACCTCTCGAGCGAGTTGCGGGAAAAGATGAAGAACGAGAGTTCGCTGCAAAAGCGGCTCAAATACGCCAAGCGCTTGAAAGTCGTGGAGGCCTTCCGCAAGAGCGGCAACAAGCCGCACTGGATGATTCTCGATGTGATCCCGGTGATCCCTCCCGAGCTGCGTCCGCTGGTGCCGCTTGACGGAGGTCGCTTTGCAACCTCGGATCTCAACGACCTCTATCGCCGTGTGATCAACCGCAACAACCGGCTGAAAAAGCTGATGGACCTGCATGCGCCCGAAGTGATCGTGCGCAATGAAAAGCGCATGCTGCAGGAGGCCGTGGACGCTCTGTTTGATAACGGTCGCCGCGGACGTGTGCTGCGGGGGGCCAACAATCGCCCGCTTAAGTCGCTCTCGGATACGCTCAAGGGCAAACAGGGCCGCTTCCGCCAGAACCTGCTGGGCAAGCGGGTGGACTACTCGGGCCGTTCGGTCATTGTGGTCGGGCCGGAACTCAAACTGCACCAGTGCGGTCTGCCTAAGAAGATGGCACTCGAGCTGTTCAAGCCTTTTATTTATCACCGCCTGGAACAGACCGGGCATTGCACCACCATCAAGCAGGCCAAGGAAATGGTGGAACAGCAGGAACCGGTAGTTTGGGACATTCTCGAAGAGGTGATTAAGGATCATCCCGTGCTGTTGAACCGCGCTCCGACCTTGCACCGGCTGGGCATCCAGGCCTTTGAACCGGTGCTGGTCGAGGGCAAGGCGATCAAGATCCATCCTCTGGTGTGCACGGCGTTCAATGCCGACTTCGATGGCGACCAGATGGCGGTGCATATTCCTCTTTCGCCCGAAGCCCAGGTCGAAGCCAGCGTGCTGATGTTGTCGTCGCATAACATTCTGTCGCCGGCCTCCGGCCACCCCATCACGGTTCCTACCCAGGACATGGTCTTGGGCTTGTACTACTTGACTAAGACCAAGCCGGGCGCCAAGGGCGAAGGCCGCGCCTTTGCCAACATCGAAGAAGTCTTGCTGGCGCTCGAAGCAGGTGAGATCGAAACCTTGACGCCGATCCGCCTGCGCTACACCGGCGAAGTGATCGACCTCAGCCAGGCGTACGACGATCAGGACATTACCCACACCGATCCGGTGACCTACGACGGTGCTTTTCTGAACACCTCGGTCGGTCGGGCCATCCTGAACGACCAACTCCCCGAGGGCATGCCCTACATCAACGGCCTGCTCAAGAAGAAGGGGATCGGGGCGCTCGTCAGCTACTGCTATCTGAAATTCGGGCTCGAGACCACGGTCAAGATGCTCGATGAAGTCAAAGAAATGGGATTTCGCTTTGCCACCCGGGCCGGCCTTTCGATCGGTATCGACGACATGGTCATTCCCGACAACAAGAAGGCTCTGGTGCGCGAT
>DATJVZ010000368.1:0-7736 GCA_035501575.1 Terriglobales bacterium
TTCGAGCCGAGTGGTCCGCTCTTCCATCTGTGAAATTCCACGCTCGCCATCTACCCTGCCGTGGGGAATATGGTCGGTAGAGTCGGCGATGATTTGTGACGGTCGTGAAACGAGTGTGAATTCCGCCGCTGGTGTCAGTGGCAGGTCCGTGCCGCCATCGTCCCACCGCACACTGATTTGGTCATGAAGGAAGTTGCCGGCAGCTAGGCAAACTTCTAGCACCGTTCCAGGTTGCTCCCATTGGTTTTTTACGTAGTCACCGACAATGGGAACTTCTCCGCTCGCGTATGGCACAAAACTCCTCCCCTTTGGCTGTTTCGACGATACTCAATACGCCGCAGATTTCGGTCCGTGCAAGTTCCGATGACCGGAACAAGCGTTTCACGGCGTTTACTCCAGTCATTTTGCCACATGGGGAAGCGGCCCGCTAAAACCTCCACGATGGCGGTTTGATGTTTTTCAGCCGCAAATAAACTTCTGCCTGTGCGCGATGATGCGCCGTGTGCGTAAATGCGTACCAGAGTGCCTCATATCCCAATACCGGCTCACCCTGGAATTTGTACACTTCCTTGTTCCATCGTTCTTGGGACACGCCATCAATTTGCTCAGCGCACGTATCAAAGGCGAGTGCGAGTAATTTGATGGCAGTCTGTTTATCGGTGGGGGGCGGATTGACATCCGACGGCGGCATAGATGGAGGTGGCGACGACCCGGTTGCTTCGGCACAACTAGACGAGTTCTGAGCGGCAATATGGACCATGACCTGGCCGAAGTTCATCTCCTGCGGGGTGGGCTTGAAATCATAATCCTCAGCAGGCATGGCTTTGGCCACAGCCAGAGTAAACTCTTTGCTGACTTGCCAGTGCTTGGCGAAAGCAGCTTTGTAATCGTTCTCGGCAGGACCGCTAGGCAAGGCAGACAGACCCGCCAGGAATGACATAGCTAGTAAACCGACCAGATGTGCTGGTTCAGCCGGAAATGGAGAGAGGGCGCTTTCCGTTAGTGAGTAATCCGCCCTTTCGGGCAACGTCACTGTAGCCGTAGCCCCACATCTCCATTGGTCTCAACTGTCGCGGTAGGGACGACCATCGCTGATCGCCCCCCGCACAGAGCCGTACTGGCGCGTCTACGCATACGGCTCTTACGAAGGATGCGTGGCGTAAAAGCGTGCGTCGGGATAGGGATGCAGAACTCGGGGTGGAGGAATCCACCGGTTCAGGACTGGGGTGAACCGTTCCCAACGCAACTTTGCGCGCTGACTGCGGCGGACCAGAACGCTCTGCCATAGCCTGCACACGCGAAGCTTGAAGATGCGCAGCTGAGTCGTGTTCCCGGGAACAGCGTGGTATTGGTAATAACCCAGCACGACCTTCCGGAGCCACGCACCGACTTCGGGCATGCGATCATGCATCCGGCGTTGAAGCTCAACCTTAATGGCTTTGAGCTTCGCGACCATTCGCTTCTTCGCAGTGATCCGCCATACGGTGAAGGTTCCGCTCTTGTGGCGTTGCCCACAGTAGTGGGTAAAGCCCAAGAAAGTGAAGGTCTCTGGTTTCCCCTCTCCCCGCGCTTTCCGGTCGCGAGCGGCGAACCGCCCGAACTCGATCAGTCGAGTCTTGTCCGGATGTAATTCCAAGCCGAACTTCGCCAGACGTTCCCGAAATTCTTTTAGGAAACGCTCGGCATCTGTTCGGTGCTGAAAGCCCACCACAAGATCGTCAGCATAGCGGACGACTATGACGTCGCCCTTGGCCACTTTCTTGCGCCAGACATCAGCCCATAGATCGAAGAGGTAATGCAAGTACACGTTGGCGATCAGCGGTGAAACCACTGCTCCCTGCGGTGTACGCAGCTTCGTCTCCGACCACTGGCCGTCTTCCGATACTCCCGCCTTTAGCCATTTCCGGATCAGGCGAAGTATCCTCCGATCGGCTACCCGATGCTCGATGAACTTCATCATCCATTCGTGGCTCAGGTTATCGAAGAAACCACGGATGTCGGCATCAAGCACCCAGTTCACCCGCTTCCGTTGAATGCCCACCGTCAGCGCGTCCAGCGCCTGATGCGGGCTGCGACCGGGACGAAACCCGTAAGAGAAGCCTTTGAAGTCGACCTCATATATCTGGTTGAGGATCGTCACCACAGCCTGTTGAACAATTTTGTCCTCCAGAGCCGCGATGCCCAACGGACGTTGCCGCCCGTCAGCCTTCGGAATAAAGACTCGCCTCGAAGGTTTTGCCCGATACGCTCCACGGTGCACCCGACTGTGCAGATCGACGAGTCGATCCTCGAGCCCGGTTTCATACTCCTGCCACGTTACGCCGTCTACTCCGGGCGAAGCCTTACGCTGAAGCGCGTAGAAGCTGTCTCGGAGTAGATCAACGTTGAGATGGTGGAGCAAAGCGGTGAACCGTTCCTGCTTTCTTTCCTTGGCTACCTTACGCACACCGTCCAACCCCTGGGACATGCGTTTCCCACTCTGTGTCGGGTGCATGTGCGATTGAACGATGTTCTCCTTCGTCTGTGCCCTTCCCTCCCCAGCCTCCGCGGAAGGTTGCCCTCCCTTGTTCGGTTGGTTCACAGGTACGACGACACAGTCCGACTTCTCCGGCACGTGCGTGTCCGCATTGCGGCTTGTGACCTTCGCGGACCGGCCTTGATCTTCAGACCAAGGCGTGCTGGAGATCTCCCGGTTCTCGTGCATGTTGTTTCTCAGCGTGCGCGGGTTCTTAGACTACGCAGGACCGACAGTCCACTCGCGTTTAGCGTGGCTGCCGTGTTGCCTTCCTCCTACTCGGAATGAAGTCGGCATCCTGATCTACGGGCTTTTCGCAGCTCAATCGCCCCGCCCACCGATGCCTCTGTCTACGCTTCCAGAGACACCTCGCGATGTCGCCAGCAAGACTCGAGGTCAGGATGGATTCGCTACTTCCTTTCCTGTAGGGCTCTTGCATCCCCTACAACATGCCGGTTTATCCCGGCGCTCTCCGGATTGCCCGTCAGAACGAAGCCGCCCGTGCGGCAGACGCTACGCGTGACACGACAGCAGCCGACCACCACTCGCGCTCGTGAGTGACAACACGATTTACAACAGTTAGGGCGAAAGAGGATCGGAAGCGCCTGGGCTCGCGGCACCTTAAACGTCGCCGGCCTCGCCACGGAGAACAAGGTCATGGCAAGGAAGCGTTCTTTACTTCATCCTCGGTATACGCAGCGTAAATGAACGGCTGAGCTTCCAAGTACTCTTTAATTTGGGAAAGTTTCAATCCCAGCTCCCGCAGCCTGCTCTTGTCGACAAACAACTGGTTGTTACGGGCATCGAAATGCGTGACGAGCGCGGCGCGGTCCGGGTCAAACTTCTTGTGCACAAGCTCCATAATGTCCTTATTGAAATATCTCTTTCGAGGTGCCTGTGGTTCAGAAGGCATACCGTGATCGGCGGTGATAACAACCACAAACCGGTTGGCGCCGGCTCTCTTTTCCAGCGCCTCCAAAATGCGTGCCAGCTGCCGATCCTGTTGGGCTAGCGTCTCCCGCATCTCTGGAGAATCGGGGCCGTACTGGTGACCCACAAAATCGGGCGCTTTCAAGTTAACAAGCAGAAGATCAGTCAAGTCGTCTGCGCCCACAGGTTCATTCTCGATCATTGCCACCAAAGCATCCGCCTCAAACTTCGGGAACAAAGCTGAGCGACTCACAGCATCAGGGTTTGCGATATCGTGGCCCATCCACTGCCCACGAACGGCCTCCCAAACCGGCGCCGACTTTTGATTCTTCAGATACTCGGGCAGCTTGTAGCACTCCGAGTTGGTTTCCCATCCTCCTTGTGCGGAATAACTGGCCAGGATAGTTGGCCGTGCGTTGAGCAAACACGCTCCGTGTCCTAGGAGACCGGCGACCGCGACGAAAATGCTGCCTTGGCCGATGATCACAGCTTGGCCTTCGGTTTCGAGGTTCCAAAGATCGGCCAAGGTCAGCGCCATCAGCGTTCGCGGGGACATGCCCGGGTACGGGCTCTGCGGCTTTCCGCTGATCTGATCAAAGGCAGTATTGACCACGATCCCGTGCACGCGCGGATCGGCGCCAGTTCCGATGGTGGCATGGCCAAGGGGGGTAATCGTAGGCAGAAAGTTCACGCGGGCATTGCTAAACCAGGCTCCGTCGCGGCGCAAGCGGGTCAGGGTCGGCAAGACTTCGCGATACCGATCGAAATATTCCTGCCGCATGCCGTCCAGCACTACCACCAAAATGGCGCGCGGGCGGCCAGCCGATGAATCCAGGGCTTTTTCCAGCGAGCGGCCTGTGACCGTCGGGGGCAGCGGCAATCTGAGGAGCTTGGCCAAGGTTGGAACAATGTCCTGCTGCGCCGCTCGATCGGCGTAGGTACCTCTACGGATAAAAGGAGGACCAAAGAATAGCAAAGGAATGTTGGCGTCATAGCTCCAGGGACTCCCGTGCATGAAGAGGGAGGCGGGCTCATTGAGGGTCACAAAGTCGCCCTCACGCGGCACCAGCATGATCTGTCCACTGCGGCCCGGATAGTAGGCGCGGGCATACCTCTCTAAGAACTCCCGCTTGCGATCCGGAGCCGGTTGAGCCTGGCCAGCTCCAGGGAGCGAAACCAGCAAACAAATAAATAGGTAAAGATGCAGCCAATAGATAATTCGCGGCTTTCGTCGACCACTCGACAAATTCATCCGCAATCTCCTTTGGCCTCATCGAAGAAGGTGACCATTGTACGGCCATCTCGCACGCTCCGGGTGGTCGAGACGATCTTTAGCCGGAGCGGCCCAGCGATTGGCGATCCCTACCAGTACAGCCGGAAGATGCTGGGTAGTGCGCTCATTCGTGAAACAACGCCATACTCCCAACGCCAGAATTGGGCGGCTACTTGAAGAGTCGTCGACAAACCGGAAGTAACCCGTTTTTATCCGTCACGCGGCCTGCTGGCGGCGAATCTGCCGCTGTTCCCGCGCCGCCTCCAGTTTCCCGTTCCTGCGCGCGCTGGTATCGTTTCACGGTGTTCAAGAGTAAACTCGCGAAATGATGAAAAAGCTCCGATTTTTGGTATCGCTGCACACCCGCGAGAACGATTTCCAAGTGGCACAAGGTCAATCCGCAGAAGATGCGGCCCGTAAACTGGGGAGCGATGTGGAAGTCGTCTTTGCCGATAACGACTCGGTGAATCAGAGCACGCAACTTCTGAAGGCAATCCAAGGCCGGGTTGAGTCTCGACCCGATGCGATTGTCGTGGAACCGGTTGGGAGCACGGCCATGCCCCAGGTGGCCCAAGCCGCCTGCGCCGCCGGAATCGGCTGGGCAGTCCTGAACAAGAGGCCGGATTACTTGTCGGACCTCCGCCGTACGGCAACCGCACCCATTTTTGCTGTAAGTTCCGACCATTTCGAGATTGGACGCATTCAAGGAAGACAATTCGCAGCATTGTTGCCCGGAGGCGGTTCTGTTCTTTACATCAAAGGACCTTCGCAGAGTCGCGCGGCGCAGGAGCGTGAGTTGGGGATGCTGGAGACGAAACCGCCGAATATTCAATTGGCGACGCTGAAGGCGGAGTGGACAGAGAAAAGTGCCGGGCGGTCGGTGCAGTCTTGGCTGAAACTGGCTACTTCACAAAGCTCGTCGATTAAGCTCGTCGGTGCGCAGGATGACTCGATGGCCATGGGCGCTCGTAAAGCTTTTCAGGAGGTCACCAACGAAGCAGAACGCTCGCAATGGCTGAGCTTGCCATTCACCGGGTGTGATGGTCAGGCGGCGACGGGTCAAGTCTGGGTGCGCGAAAAATGGCTCGCGGCGACGATTCACATTCCGCCGCTCGCGGGACAAGCGATGGAGATTCTCGCAAAGGCCATTCAGAACGGAACCCAACCGCCTGAGCATTTCTTGACCAAGTCGTTCTCAATTCCTTCCCTCGAATCATTGGTTCCAAAGATTCTCGAAGGTGAGGAACACCATTGAGAGTGACGGATGGTCCGCTGCTCCAAAACGTGCAAGGGGCTGGAAATTTTTCGCAAGAAGAATCAACTGAGGTTATTGCAGACCAGGCATGCTCGGGGTTATCGTGCGAGTTCGCAGACGAGTGGCCTAGCGAAAGGCAGCTCCCCGTCTTGCTATGACAAGCGTCCGGTCCTGATCCCCTGGAAAGCTGCATCGAGGGTGAGTCCGGGGTTCGTCTCAAATGCGCAGGTGAACGCGTTGCCGCGGAGTTCTATCCGTTAAGTAAACTAATCCATCCGCCACTGAACCGCAGGACAGGAACAGGTCTCGTCCTGAGTTCGAGAAAAAGCTTGTCCGTAATTCCTACTTTCGATCAGCAGATGTCCTCACGTGAAGCCTGTAGCTTTTATAAGTATGAAGAACTACAGGCACAGGCCAAACTCCCAACAGAAGCCGAATAGTCCGCGTGGGTGGAGCAGCCCGCTATTGCTCGCGCTCGTGGCGTTGCTGCTTGGCGGATTGACGGCCTTCCCCGCGGCGGGCCAGACACCAGGGAAGCTTGTGTTTAGTCCGGCAAGCGTGAGCTTTGGCAGCGTACTGATGGGGACAACGAATTCGCAGACCATACAGCTGATGAATACGGGCACGCTCAGCGTGACGATATCGAGCGCAACGGTAAGCGGGAAAGGGTTTCTGCTGCAAGGCATTACCACTCCGTTGGTGCTGGCGGGTGGAAAGACGACGAATATCACCCTGAACTATACGCCGACGTTGGCGGGGTATGTGGCGGGTACCGTCTCGATTGTGAGCTACGCTGCGAGCACAACGTTGAGCAACGGAGGAAACACACCGTTGACGTTGACGTTGACCGTGAGCGGGACGGGAGTGACGGCGACACGAGCGATTACGGCAACGCCCACAAGCTTGAGTTTTGGAAATGACATCGTAGGGAGCTCGAAAACACTAGCGGTGACGCTGAAAAATACGGGTAATTCGAGCGTTACGTTTTCGGGCGTCACGATCAGCGGAGCGGGTATCACGACAAGCGGCGGGGGGAGCGGGACAACGCTAGCACCAGGACAGACCGCGACGATGGATGTTACGTTTGCGCCAAAAACGGCGGGAAGCGTAAGTGGAACTGTAAAGGTGGCGAGCAACGCGACGAATTCGCCGGCGACGATCGTGGTGACTGGTGATGGCCTTGCGGGTTCTACCTTAACCGCTACCCCGACAAGCGCGAGCTTTGGCAGCGTACCGATGGGGACCACGAATTCGCAGACCATACAGCTGAAGAATACGGGCACGGTCAGTGTGACAATATCGAGCGCAACGGTAAGTGGGACGGGGTTTCAGGTGCATGGAATCACCACGCCGTTGGTGTTGGCGGGAGGGGCGACGGCGAGTGCCACGCTGAGCTACACGCCGACAACGACGGGTTACGTGGCGGGTAGCGTTTCGATTCTGAGCAACGCAACTAACAAGACGTTGACGATGACTGTGAGCGGGACGGGAGCGACCGCGACACGAACAATCACGGCGACGCCCGCAAGCTTGAGTTTTGGAAATGAGAATGTGGGAAGCTCGAATACATTAGCGGTGGCACTTAAGAATACAGGCAATTCAAGCGTTACGTTATCGGGAATCACGATCAGCGGAGCGGGTTTCACGGCAAGCGGCGGGGGGAGCGGGACAACGCTAGCACCAGGGCAGAATGCGACTGTTGATGTTACATTTGTGCCAAAAACGTCGGGGAGCATAAGCGGGACCGTAAAGGTGGCGGGCAA
>DATJVZ010000369.1:0-5570 GCA_035501575.1 Terriglobales bacterium
TGCCTTTTCTATCGGGACCAACGCCAACGAGTTGAGGCAGACCAATAATACTTTCCAATGGATCGATAATTTTTCGAAGGTGGTGGGACGCCACACCATGAAATTCGGCGTGGAATTTCACTATGATCAGATCAACACCAACCCAATCGCGCAATTTAACGGCAACTTCCTATTCACCGGGAGCGAGACCGGCTCCGACTTTGCCGATTTCCTGCTCGGAATTCCGAGCCAGTACAACCAGAGTCAACTGCAGGCATTCTATGGCCGCAACCAATACTGGGGACTTTACGGGGAAGACAGTTGGCGCGTGCGTTCCAGCCTGACGCTGAACTATGGTCTGCGCTGGGATCGCATCGAGCCTTGGTATGAAAAAAACAACGGTATCTCCGCCTTTGAACCGGGCAAGTACACGGTGGTTTTTCCCGGAGCTCCGGCGGGTATCCTCTTCCCTACCGATCCCGGCGTTCCTCGCACTCTGGCGCCACCGGGGAACCTGGACTTTGCGCCCCGCGTCGGTGTGGCCTATTCACCGCAAGCCAGCACGGACACCGTCTTCGGTAAGATTCTTGGCGGTCCGGGCGAGACCAGCATCCGAGCGGGGTTCGGCATCTACTACACGGCCATCGCGGCCCTGAGTGTCGGCATCCTGGCCGGGAATGTGCCGTTTGGCATCACCTATTCGAGCCCTGCCCCTCCGCTGTTTGCCACACCATTCATCACCGCCGCCAACGGGGAGAACCTAGGACAGGCATTTCCAGCGGCGCTCGCTTCCGGAAAAGTCTCGAGCTCCAAACCCAATGGCGCCATCAACTGGTCACAGTTTGAACCGATCACCGGCATTCCCGGCTATTCGGTGACCAACCGCGTACCCTACACCGAGGAGTACATGCTGTCGATCGAGCGGCAGCTCGCCGCCAACACGGTGCTGAGCGCAAACTACGTGGGTGCGCAGGGACACCGGCTCCTCGTCATGGTCGAGGCCAATCCCGGCGACCCCACGCTCTGCCTGAGTCTTAGCCAGGAGCAAGCCGTCGCTCCGGGTAGTCCTACCTGTGGACCCTTCGCCGAGGGCGCGGTGTTCACGACCGCTTCCGGCCAGGTGATCCGAGGAACCCGCGGTCCCTTAGGACCCAATTTCGGCAGCGACACCAACCAAGCGACCACCGGGCAATCCAATTACAACGCTCTCGAACTCAGTTTGCGCCATGTCAGTGGCAGACTGCAGCTGGCGGCCGGGTACACCTTCAGCAAGTCGTTCGACAACTCCTCCAATTTGGGGGAAGAGGTTAACCCGATCAATCCGTCTCTGAGCTATGCTCTGTCCTCCTTTGACATCCGGCACAACTTTGTCATCAGCTACAACTATCAATTGCCCTTGGAGCATCTCTTCCGTGCCGCGAACCGCTGGACCGAGGGCTGGGAGATCTCGGGAATCACCCATGTCAGCAGCGGCCTGCCGGTGAGCCTGGTCAGCTATGGCGACAATTCTCTGCTGGGTACGGAACCCAACGGGATCAACAACTACAGCGTGGACGAACCGGACTTTACTCCGGGCTCTCTTGCCCAGAACCAGAATCCCCGCAACGGACAGCCGTATTTCAATGTCTCATTATTCAGCCAGAACGCCCTGGGAACGCCGGGTACGGCAAAACGTCGCTTCTTCTACGGTCCGGGACTAGACAATTACGACATGGCGTTATTAAAGAACTTGCGCTTGCGGGAATCGACCTCTCTGCAGTTTCGTGCCGAGGCTTTCAATGTTTTCAACCACACACAATTCTTCGGCCCTCAAGCCGTGGATGGGAATATCGACAGCTCAACCTTCGGACATATCATCAGTGCCGCTCCGCCGCGGCTGATGCAGTTATCGGCAAAGTTCTTTTTCTAGAATTCGGCTTATTTAGACCGAGTTTGGGTTCCTCGGATTCGTGCCGGGTTGGACCTGGGTTTGCTTCTAGGAGATTGTGTTTATTTGTGCAAGCCTTCTATTTGATCGATATAACTCTGGATCCGCTCTTGATTCTCCTCATTCACCTTGGTGAATCCGATTCCCTGTCGTTTCTCCTTCGTCCATATCACTTCACCAAAGGCATCCACCACTACCCCGGATTTAGGCAAGGTAAGCGATACTCGCACCTTATCGCCCGGGCGCAGGAAGTCCACTTCTACCTGTATCCCTCCCCGACCTACGTTCCAGGTCCTCCCCCGAAGAATTTTCGAACCTATGGTGCAGGTTATCTCCGTCTGAAGCGGTACGCGAACATGGCGTCGGCGATTCTCAAGGATTGGCCCTCGCACGGTGCGAAACAAACGGCCTAGTTTTTGCCTGTCAATGGGCTTCTGCAGGAAGAAGGTAGCGCCCGTCTCGAAACACTGATTCATCGTATCTGCGCGTCCGGTCACAATCACGATCGGCGTCGATTTGTTCCAAGAAGACTGTCGGATCCGTTGCGCCAATTGCAAACCGCCCAGTTTGGGCATCTCGACGTCCAGGAAGATTCCGTCAAACTTCTCGCGATCCAGCAGCGCAGCGGCCTCCTGGCTGTCGCTCAGCGGACGAACTTCTGCCTTCAAGGAAGTGAACACTTCCGTCATCAACTCCAGGCACTCCCGGTCATCTTCGATCACCAAAAGCTTTAAGGACGGCACACTTCTCTCCCTAATTTGAATCGATCCATCTAGCTGTATCTTGAGGGTACGATCGTGCATCCTCAAGAGCCCTTTCGTTCAGTGAACCCTTGAGTTCAAACGTCAAACCTGTGCCCGGGCGGTGGTATGAGACTTGCAACGTTTGTGGGTACAAACCCGGTTCAGGCTCTCGGCAGCTGGTAAGGTTGCGGGTGTGACTGCGGTTGGCGAATCTGGATTCCGTCGGTTGCGTCGCACCCGGCTGGTTGCGCTTCTTTCCTCTTCAGGGCCGAATCAGCGGGACCAGGGCCTGCAGGAGTCGACCGGCCGCATCCGGTCCTAAGGAATTTATTTCCCCATACCAAGGTTGCGCGGCGTTCATCAGCCAGGGTGCTTGTTCGTCCCATTCGGCTTTGGGGATTAGATAGCCAATCTCGTCATTTCCCAGGCCGACGATGAACTGATACCGGGTTTTGAGCTGCTCGCGTAACCCTGGTTCAAACGCCGCCTCCGGATAGTCGGCTCCGGGGTAACGTGTTATGCCGCCATTGACCAGTTCAGGATAGATTTCTCCGGGTATGGTGACTACTTCCGCCACGGGGGCGCCGCTGGCGCGGAGCTGAATGTAGTCGACCTCGGTCTGAATGTCGCGGCCGGTCGAACACTCGACCCGCCCCAGTTCCGGTAAATCACGCTTTTCCGTAGCCGGATCGAGCTTGCCGCCGGAGTAGAGGGGTTTCCTGCCTACAAACACACCCGCCGCCTGGGCGGCTCGGAAATGCGAGTTCTGCATGGGTACGAATACAATCGCGTGCTGAATGGAAAGTGAGTCGAGGTCAACCGCTTTGGCTCCGTGGAGTGCACGTTCGGCCAGCCGCCCGACTTCGGTTCCCAAAAGTTCGGCTTTGCGCCAAGACCCGTCCTCGGCGATCTTACCGGTTTCGAGATCGAGCAGCGAAACCTGATCGCCAAGCGGCGAAACCTTTCCGATCGAGCCAGCAAAGAATAAAGCCACGCCACCCAATTGCTTCTCCATATAGGCACGAAGCCAGTGTGGGTAGTCGGCTGTGATCTGGGTGTTGTTCCGACCGAGGACTTCGGGATGATCGCTCCAGTTGACAACGGTCGCGATCGTCTCCCCCGTTGAAAGCGCAACCAAGCGCATCACGAAGAGGAAGGGATCCTTCACCCGCGGAGGCCGATCCACCCCTTGCAGCAATCCAAGCAACGGATGGTCGTCGCGCCCCAATTCTAATCGCGCCGGCTGCATGGCGCGCACCGCGTCGCCGGCGGTGGCGGCGATGCGCCGGTCCACCCAGTCCAAGTACCTCTCGTCGATGCCAGTTTCGAGCGGCTTGGGACCATAGAGCCCCAGCGTGTCGGGTCCTGCGTGGGTGTGGGTGGAGGTCACCACTAGGAACGAGGCCGAAGGCGCCGTCTGCTGAAACAGCTGCCGAGCGTTAAGTACGTCGTCATAAAACAAGCCGATCAGATCAGCCGAGCAAAGCACCAGCGTCTGCCTCGCGACCGCGAGCGCCAGGCAACGCGCATAGAGATCGTCATGGACACCGCGTGCGACGCGGTTGTGTCCGAATCCCGCCAAATAGACGGCGTGTTCCTTCAGTTGGGGAGTGATCACCGATTGTGCGGCGCCAGCTCGCAATGCTTCGGCCGAGATCTGCGGTTGAAGGATGATCAGAAAGATCGTGATGGTGAGCGGCCGCAGCATGGGACCCCAGATTAATGTACACGCTCAGTTGTGCGGTGACCGTGGCTGCGTGCCCCAACCCATTCTGAACACTAGCCTCGAGACCCGATCGCGGGGCAATTGGTCCGCCCAGATCACGGCAACATTTGACGGCGCACGACTTCATCGATCAACGGCATGGCCCCGTGTTGCGAGGCTACCCATCCCGCCCAAAGGTTCGCCACCACACTGGTTCGCTCGAGGCCCACCCGCAAGCCCCAGCAGCGAGCGACAGCAGCAGCAAAGGCATCACCCGCGCCGACCGTGTCCACAACCTTAACCGGAAAACCAGGATGCTCCACCACCTGCTGCGGCGTCGCCAGCAGGCTCCCCCGCTCGCCTCTGGTTACACAGATGAGTTCCACCCCGAGTTGGCTGGCAAAGGTGGCGAGGTCCTGTGGCGACACACCGACCGGAAGTCCCGTCAAGCTGCTAACTTCGGCCAATTCCTTTTCGTTACACTTCACAATCGTGGCCAGTCGGATCGAGTCGAGAACGGTGTCACGAGAATAAAAAGGAGGACGCAGGTTCAGATCGAAGATACGCACACATTCCCCTCGAGTTGCTGCCAGGAAAGCAGCCATGGCCCTGCGGGATTGCTCCGAGCGTTGGGCGAGAGTTCCGAAGCACACCGTGTCAGCCTGTCTGGCCAGTTCCTCCCAATCCGAGGTTGACTCGAGCGCATCCCAGGCCACCGGTCGCCCGATCTCATACTGCGGCTGTCCATCGGCAGAAATCATGACATTGACGGTCCCAGTCGGAAGACTCGTATCACGCTGCAGGCCACCGATCTCGATACCCCGCGCCGAGAGTTCGTGTTCCAGTTCGTCGCCGAGCGGATCGGTTCCAATCCGGCTGGCGATGGCAGCTTGTTCGCCGAGTAGGAAAGATATGTAGGCAAAGTTGAGGGGCGCACCGCCTATCTGCTTTCCCCCTGGCAGAAGATCCCACAAAGCCTCGCCTAAGCCCACAACCCTTCTTGGCTGCGAACACTTAGCCGATTGGACGGGCATGCCGACCACTCCCCATTCTTCCGGCTGCGTTCGACAGCCGGACGGCGTTGCCTGACGCCGTACCGCCCGCGGTACACTCCGCACGCAGGTCTGTCACTCGTCCCGCACGATCGTTGCATTTGGAGATCCCGTGGAGGAGCGGATCGACGGAGAGAAAGATATTTCCCGCCGCGCTGAATCGT
>DATJVZ010000370.1:0-14591 GCA_035501575.1 Terriglobales bacterium
CGATTTGGCGGGGAGATCAATCGCGTTACCTTACGTCGCAGCTTACCCGTCGCCAACAACGGTCTGGTGTTTTTCTCCCCGCCTGCCCCTGGGTTTACCAATGATTTTCAGAGCTTCCTGGGTGGCGATCCCTCCTTGGCGAATGGTGGCGGCGGACTCGGCACCCACGACTATCGCATCCCCAGCTACGCCTGGTTCGTTCAGGATGACTATCGTGTCCGCAAGGACCTCACCCTCAACCTGGGGTTGCGCAATGAATTTGTTGGCGCCCCTTACGACACGCTGTGCCGCACCGCCAACACGGATTTGTCGATTGCCAACTCGACCGGGCAGCCCTTCGTGTACCCGACCTGCGCGAATAACTACCATCTTGCCGGTTTGAAAGGAACTCTCAACCAGGCGGGCCTGAACAATGAATACGCCACCGTTTTCGAACCTCGTATCGGCTTCGCCTATGACGTCCTTGGCCACGGTACGACTTCGATTCGCGCCGGCTACGGCATTTACAGCGTCCGAGAAGATTTGGGCGCAGTAGACAATCTCGGCTTTTCGCCTCCTTATTTTCCGTTACTTTTCCCCGGACCGCCGGGACCGGGCGGGCTAGCCAACCTGTTTGCGCCCCATCCTGCCACTGGGTTCCCGGGAATTCCCCCGATGGGTGTTCCACCCACCGAGCCTTACGTGCCGGTGCCGGGGTTCTTTCAGGGCTTCCCGACGGCTGGCTGCACGCTGGGAAATGGGGTGACGGGAATTCCCACGCAATGCGGCGCTGCTTTTTCCGGAAACGTGCCCTCCACTTTCGCTCTGCAAGTTCCCTTGCACTGGGTCATCGGTACGACGCAGCAGTGGAACTTCAGTGTTCAGCGTCAGCTTGGCCATGACTGGTTCGCCGAGCTCGGCTATGTGGGGACCAAAGGCTCTCGCCTGCGCGCCGACTATGATCCCAATCAGGCGACCCTGGCTACTCCCCAGAATCCGGTTACGCTTCCCTACAATTGTTTGACCGGCGGTGCTGGCTCCTGCACGATCGTCGACTCCACGGTCGAAAACGCCGGCGGGAGAGCGCCCTACTACCCGGTCAGCCCGGGACTGTTGGAAGTCTTTGCCCCCAATTCCGACTCGCATTACAACGCTTTCCAGGCCACCGCGGGCCACCGTTTCTCGCGCGGGCTCTACTTCCAGAGTGCCTACACCTACGCCAACTCGATTGACGACGTTTCCACGGCTTCGGTGGCTTTTGTGGCCCGCATCAATGACCAACTCGACCCGCGCGCTTCCCGCGGTCTCTCCGATTTTGCCAAGCGCAATCGTTGGGTCACAAGCGCGGTTTATCAATTGCCGTCGCTCAACGGCCAAAGCAGTTTCGTGAAGACCGCCCTGGGCGGATGGCAAGCGAGCACCGTGTTCATCTTGCAATCGGGTTCGCCCTTTACGGTTTTCGATCCCGCGGGAGGAAGCGCCTACCAACTGGCTAGCCCGTCCGCCAGTTCCACTTTCATGCCGGGATTCAGTTGTGCCAACGCCGCCAGCAGCGGGAGTACTGGTTCGCGGTTAGGTAATTGGGTACAAGCAGCGGCTTACCAGCCTGATCCGCATGCTACGCTCTCGACCGGAGGACCGAGTGACGCGACCCTTTATGGGGATACGCCGCGTAACTGCATCATCGGACCACCACAAAGGAACGTGGACTTCAGTTTAGGCAAGATCTTTAGGATCACGGAAAGGCAAGACCTGCGCTTCCTGACGGATTTCTTCAACCTCTTCAATCATCCGTCGTTTGCAAATCCGGCCGCGCCCGCTGTGGGATCCACCCCGGGTTCCGGTTCTGCTCCGATAACCTCGACGATCGGTACGCCGAGGCTTATCCAGTTTTCTCTGAAGTATTCGTTTTGACGCGTAGAGGCGTCATAACCACGTCTCTATGAGAAAAAATTGGGAGTGGCGGCGAATCGCCGCCCTCCCGTGCCCGGCTGCACTGGCGGCTAGAAAGAGGCATGCATGCGTTTAAGGACTCTTCTCATTTTGTCGGTGCTCGTGATCCCTGGGGCTGCGGCGGAGGCCCAGAACGTAGTGAAGTACCACACCACCATAAACGACGTGAAGTATGTGTATGGAGTCGCCCCGCCCGTGGCCAGACTGAAGCCGGGCGATATCCTTGAGACCAACACGGTCGATGCCTTCGGGAATGCCATTCAGAAGCCGGGAGACACACTCAGCATGGTGAAGGGCGACAACGCCCTGACCGGTCCGTTTTACATCGAAGGAGCGGCACCCGGAGATACACTCGCCGTCAAGATTCTGGATTTGCAAGTGGACGGGAACCAGGGAGTTGGAGCGTTTGCGCCTGGATTTGGCGCGCTCAATGAGACAAGCTACACTCCCATGCTGCACACCCCTCTTCCAGAAAAGATCTGGTTCTATCCCATTGACCATGCCACGAATACTGCGACCTTCAAGGCGCTCGATTCGGATTTCTCGGTCAAGATTCCTCTGCATCCGTTTTTTGGCTGCATTGGAGTGGCACCGGCCAATGGCGAAGCACGAAACGCGATTGTGCCGGCGGAGTTTGGCGGCAACATGGATGCTCCCGAGGTAAGCGTGGGGAACACGCTCTATCTTCCCGTCAATGTTGCCGGTGCCCTGCTGTACATGGGGGATGGCCACGCGGCCATGGGTGACGGGGAGGTCGCAGGGACCGCGATTGAAGTTCCGCTGCGGGCGCGCATGCAGATTGACTTAATTAAAGGCCAGAAGATCAACTGGCCGCGCTTTGAAAACGAAAACGCCATCATGACCGTGGGCATCTATCGGCCTCTGGACGATTGTCTGCGTATTGCCTTCACCGAGCTAGTGGGGTGGATCCACAACGACTATGGACTTTCGGAGTTCGATGCGTACGAACTCTTATCCAAGGTGGCCAGAATTCACTTGGACGAAATGGTCGATCCGAACTATGTGATCGTGGCTTCGATCGACAAAAAATTTCTACCTCCCAAGAAGAAGTAAGTGCTCTGGCGAACCTCTCAGTTTTCGATAGCTTGAGAAGAGCGACCGACAGTCCGCGCTACCTCTCCGTCCACGAAGCCAAGCCGCGCCACGTCGACGCGGCGCTAGGGTTTGATTCTGCCTTGCGCCGTCAGCTGAGTGAACTGCTCACGCCCGTACGCCCGCACTACCATTCCTGCGGCTGCTATGAACTCGGTGCCATCAAGGATGGTTGATGGTATAGGGATCGGTAGGAAATTGTACAACCTGCCTTGACGTCGCTCTGTAGATATTACCCATGTGTCCGGGCCGGACCCTGAAAAGAATGGAGCCGACGATCGGACTTGAAGCGATGACCTGCCGATTACGAATCGCCAGAATATTCGTCGCGGTTGCCGAGCTAAGCTATTGAATACAAACAATGTGTACGACAACCGTCCGCACGGATCGAGGTTCATTCGGTTCACCTAATATTCATGGGATACAAGGAGAACGTCACAATTCACATCACAATCCCGCCACAATTTCTCTGATGAGGCGCATTTGCATATGCTCAGGGTGCCAAGCTGCGGTCGTAGTGGATGGCACTCGCCCCAGAGTCGGTTAGTGGTGTTGACCACCATTGCCCGGTACCAGCAACCGCTGCCGCTCAGCCGGTGCAGCGCGCCCTTGGTCGCAAGCGTCTGCGGTTGCCGACGAGCGAGGCTATGCACCTTCCTGGGCCATACCGCACGGCTCCTATGGGCCAGGAAGCGAGCAGGATCTCCCGTTTTGCGGGAGCCCTTCCTCAGACGCGCGAAGAGGTTGAGGAAATCGGTAGAATCGTCCGACCGGAGTCGGTCATCTTGCTCGGCAAGGACGCTACAGAAACCGCGTTCAAGAAGGAACCGCCGGCATTTCTCCTTGCTGATCGTACGCACGTGGAGAGTGCTGTCGCTCGGAGCGTTTTGACGCATTCCGACCGCCGCGCTCACTAAGTTTCACCTGTGGTCATCGCAATTCCAATCGTTCAGGAAGAAGCATGAGCTTATGAGACTTGTGTCAACGGCAGGGATATCAAGTACGTATTGTTCACGGTTCGTAGTATGTACTGTCTTCGACATTTGTCCCGAGGCCCTTTTCTGGGGTAAAGATCAACCGCAGAGAAGTTACGAGCAGCTGCTACGGCTGCAGGTCATGCCGCGGTTCGGTTCCAAGCTGCTTACCGACATCAGACGCGACGAGGTTAAGCGGTTCGTGGCCGAGCTTTGCCAAGCGATGCGCGAAGTGAACTGCGCCTCGGTTCTGAATTTTTCACGGAACGCCCTGCGGCTGATCATTTCTGCATTGCGCGCGGTTCTCAACGCCGCCCTCGGAGATAGCCTCGTCGATAGAAATCCCGCGTCGAAGGTGGGCAAATTTGCGAAAACGGAACAGCCGGCGCGCCAGGCCAGCGCTATGACCCGCAAGGAAACGGAAGAGTTCCTGGCCGCCGTCAGGGAAGTTCGCCCACGCTGGTATCCGTTCTTTCTCACTGCGGACCAGCGTTCGTCGCAGCTCTATGCCATGAAACGTCAGGGCTGGTAGCTTCGCCATCGATGCGGGATTAGCGGAGAATTTTCGTTCTGGTCGGGTAACGATAGGAAGTCAGGCGCTCGAGAAAGCGGAAGCGGACTCCGCGAGAAAGAGAAAGCGGACGAAAAGAGGATCGCCGCAAAACACGCTGATCGCACTGGATCGTCGTCTGGCACGGCAACGGATGAAGAATGCCGACGTGCTATTCAAATGAAAATCCGCTTGGTTTCGACCAATTGGCAAGCTCGGGTTAGCTCGTCAGTCGAGTACTCGGAGTAAAACACGTTCGATGCTATTCAGGGCAACACTCCCGTTCGTGATCTGAGTCACAGACGAAGGTGTTCATTCCAGGGACATTGATCATGGTAGAGCTTCTGATGGCGATCCGCTCAGAGTGAGTCATGAGCGAACCGCGACGGCTTTGGATGGCGGAGATAGACGGTGAGCCGATCCGACGGAGTTTTGCAGGACCGAGAGATCATACCAGGGATACTTCGTCCAACAGGTTCGACCACCGAACCAGAGAAAGCGCGCAACACATCCGATCAGGGTGTGCCCTTGGTGGTTGACCTCGATGGAACTCTGGTTAAGACAGGTCTTTTGATCGAATCTCTCATCGTCTTGCTCAAGCAGGACCCGTCCTCGATCTTGCGCGTGCCCCTATGGTTATTCAAAGGCCGGGCGTATCTCAAGCAGGAAATCGCGTTCCGGACTTCGGTTGACGTGGCTAGCCTTCCCTATCGAACTGAGCTTATCGAATACTTGAGTGAACAAAAAGCTAAGGGTCGATCGTTGCTTCTGGCCACGGCCACCGACCAGCATCTCGCCCGCCAGGTCGCCGATCACGTGAAGCTATTTGATTCGGTGCTCGCGAGTGATGGCACAACAAATTTATTGGGAGAGCGCAAGCTGCGAGTCCTCGTAGACCGGTTCGGAGTGCGCGGGTTCGATTATGTGGCGGACGGCAATCATGACACAGTCGTGTGGACCTCGGCACGCAAAGCCATCGCCATCAATCCCAGTCCGCGCAGTCGGCACCGGATTTCAGCAAACGCACGGGATCAAACTGTGCTCGAGTATCCAGAGGCCAACTGGGTGAGCTATTTGAAGGCACTGCGGCCGTTCCAGTGGCTGAAGAATTTCTTGCTGTTCGTGCCTCTGTTGGCAGCGCATCAGATCTTCGCGGGGAAGCTGTGGGCAAAAGACTGGCTGGCCTTTTTCGCCTTCGCATGTTGCGCCTCCAGCGGCTACCTGTTCAATGACTTGCTGGATCTGCCCGCTGACCGCCATCATCCGCAGAAACGATTGCGGCCCTTCGCATCGGGCGATCTGCCTTTGACCTATGGCGTCGGTATGATTCCAGTCCTCGCTGTCCTTTCCGTTGTGATTGGCGCGCATGTCTCGCCTCTTTTCCTTGGAATCTTGCTTCTCTATCTCGCGCTGACGGCTGCCTACTCTCTATATCTGAAAACCTTGGCATTGCTGGATGTGATCGTGCTTGCCGGTTTATACACTCTGCGCATCATGGCTGGTTCGGCCGCGGTCAGCATCTGGCCATCCCACTGGCTGCTTGCCTTTTCGATGTTCCTGTTCATCAGTCTGGCATTCGTAAAACGGTACGGCGAACTCGTCGTGATGCGAAGTGTCGCCGGAGCTGACGCCAGGGCACGGAGCTATGAAGCCGGGGATGCGGAATTGCTAGCGGCGAAAGGTACAGCGAGCGGATACCTGGCAGTGTTGGTGCTGGCCCTCTACATCACCAGCGGGGCAGGAAAGGCGCTCTACGGCAGACCCGAATTGATGTGGTTCTTATGTCCGTTATTACTCTACTGGATTGGGCATATTTGGCTGGTGGCGCATCGTGGCCGCATGTATGACGATCCGATCATCTTCTCGTTGCACGACCGAACGAGCCGCATTTTGATCCTGCTCATGTTGGCAACCGCATTGCTAGCTATATAGCGGACGGACCCATTGACGCTTGGGGCGAAGAACAGAAGCTTGTGTGGAGTCGTCAGAATCTGGGATGGCTGGTCTGACCAAGATCCGCAGCGACAGCAGGTCCAAACAATCGGTCGTGGTTACCTGGTGCCAGCCTGGTCTACTTTTCTTGTTAGCAGCAGCATGCATAGTACCGGCAGCTCTTCTCGTTGCTGCCCACTGCCGGCCGGTCAAGGCACAAGGCAGCGAGGCGTCTCGAGGTCGCGCGGCAGAATACCAGAGTGTAGTGCCAAAGACGGTCGTAGAGTTGCAGCAGTTTCGAACTGCGACCTCGAGCCGCGTCAGGACAGATTCAGGAAGTGAAGGCGTGGCTACGCTCGTCAATTTGAATCCAACCAGCAATGCGTGGTATCTGCTTCAGGTGACCTGGCTGGGACAAGCCGAGATTACTTACCATCTGGAGAATCCCGAGCCGCGCTCACGAAAAGTCTTTCTCGATGATAAATATCCCTTTGGAGTCGAGATCGTACAAGGGAATATGCACACTCCTTGTGATCTGTTTCGAGGTGCATCCCCCAATCTCTTGGAGCAGGCAAGGACATCACAGCTGATCTATGCACCACTCTGTGATGGTCGTCTTTATCTTCGAAATCCGGCTCGGGGATACCGCACAACCCTCGAGTCAGCCGCCGAGTTTTTGCGCAGTCAAGTATGGGGTGGAGAGAAGTTGGTCGTTCTCTTTCATCACCTTTTCGAGGACACCCACCGCGAAACGGGAAAACTGAGCGGCGACGAGCATCCAGGGCAAGGAACTGCACATACCGTTCTGGCGCTCGATCCGCTCCCGGCCCAGATCGATGCCAAGTATGCCGGGCGCTTCCTTAGCGCCAACGGTCTTGCAATCGCGTTGGAGAACATCGCACCGAACGGTATGCGCCCTGGCGTCTGGTATCCGGCCCGGAATAATCCCGGTGTCTTCGTCAGCCTCATTGAACCAGAGGTAATCGATACGGTCATTCTCACCAGTTATAAAACGAGAGTGAATCCCCTCGATCGGGTCGAAGCGCCTTCACTTTGTTACCTGGTGGCTTTCGATCTCGATCAATTCGATCTTGCCTATGCACTCGGCACAGACCATCCTGCAGTAACCTGGTCCACGCACATCCAAAGCGGAATTAAGAACGAAAAACTTCCTGGACCCGATGGAATCGGCATGGTGTCGCCACTGGTTTCGACCGGCTTAATCATCCCGGAAAACGCACGCCGCACGGTGGCGACTTTCAGCGGTGGCTTCAAGCGTGAGCATGGCGCCTTCAAGTTCGGAGATCTCGCCCGCAAGAACTACGGCTCACATTACGGCTTTATTGAAAACGGCGTGGTGTTCAGCAAACTGCAACCGGACTTGGCGACGATTCTGGTGTTCGCGGATGGTTCCGTGCAGATGAAAACCTGGAAAACAGAAGACGACCGATCTTTGGAGGAGATTCGATATGCCCGTCAGAATGGTGTCCCCATTGTCGAGTTCGACTCGGCCAGTGGAACCAGTGTTCCAGGTCCACTTGTGAATCGCTGGGGACCGGGAAACTGGTCAGGTTCGGAAGACTCGAAACTACGCGCGATTCGCTCCGGCGCAGCCATGCAGTGGAATGGCCAGAAGCATTTCTTGATTTATGCGGTTTTTTCCGATGCAACTCCCTCTGCCATGGCTCGAGTCTTTCAGGCTTACCGTTGTCGTTACGCGATGCTGCTGGATATGAATGCCTTGGAACACACCTATCTTGCGATGTATCGCAGGGCGGGAGATCGATTCGCTGTCGACCACCTCATCGATGGGATGAGTGAGGTGGACAAGGTCGGCGCTAATGGACCTATTCCGCGGTTTCTCGGGTATCCGGATAACCGCGATTTCTTTTACCTGATGCGACGAAGCGTTCCGTAAGGTTGGTACATGAAACTCTCTCCTTTATTTGCATTGGTGGTTGTTTTGGCATTTGCCAGCCTCGATCGAGTTATCGCTTCGCCTGAGTCTTTGCGGGAGCAGAACGAAATTCTATTTCGGCAATTGCAGCGGGTGCACGGATTGTCGGACAGCCAGATGAACACGATCCGCAAGATCTTCGCAACCTCCGGCTATATCGGCCAGGGAAATCCAGCAATCACCCAGCATCCGGTAACTCCCAAACAATGTGAGGCGAAGCTGGACGGCATGGGCGTTCACTATGACAATCCGAGATTTGAACGCATATGCAAGGCGAAATATATGGTGCCGTTGTACAATCCTTCCCAGCAGAAGCCAGAAGATGCCAAGGCGTGCATCGATCAGTTCGAGTTCCCCGACATTCCCTGCACCTATCCGGTGGTCTGGGTGAAGGCGCGCGAAACCGCAGAGATCTGTTTTGCGATGGGAAAACGTCTCTGTGATGCCCATGAATGGGAGGGAGCATGTGCGGGAAGCCTTGAACCGCCGGACTACCGTTTTGATCTCGTCGATAAACTGGGTCCCGAGGAAGCAATTCGCCGTATGCGCTTGGCTCACAATCGGGCCTACAGCAAAACGAAATCCTGGAGCTACGGGCCCGAATATCGAAAGGGAGTTTGCGCTACCGGAAGCAAGAAAAGCCCGGATTGCAACGGGGGAAGTTGGACAAAGTGCGGGTCGAATACTTATCCAACGGGTGACTTTCCTGACTGCCGCAGTTCGCTTGAAGTCTATGACCTGAATGGGAACGCGGCCGAGCACATGAATCTGCCTTTGAACGAGAGCCAAATGTCGAGTCGAGGCAGCACCGAGTTGGGATATACGGAGATGAAAGGCAGCTGGTTTGTTTTCGATACCATTCGGGCTCATGAGGACTGGTGCCGCTGGCGCGCTCCGTTTTGGCATGGAACCCGGGTGATGGATGTGCAAAGTCATGCCAACTACCACTTGAGTTTTCGCTGTTGCAAAAGCCTGAACTGAGGGAGTCAGGATTGAGGAAAAGTGGAGGACATTTTGCGGGTGGAGAACGGCGATCCGCATTTTTCTGTTCCGCGCACTTCAGTCACTCGAGGTCGTTGCGATTGTTGGTGAGTCTTGATGGGGTGAGAGGGATTCCCAACTGCGGGGAATGGGACCTTCGTCGCTGAGAATTTTTGCTAGCAAGGGATCGCGCAAAATGTCGTAGACCGATCGAAGCTTACCGTCGATCAAGGCCAGTTCACTAATCAGGCGAATTCCGTGACTGTAGTCGGCGTAGTTTGCACCATGGATCGTGCTCAAGGGTTGAATCGGTTGTCCCGGCCCACGATGCCAGCCGTAAATTGCAATGCGTCCAACCTTAACCGCCAGCCGATTCGTCATCACAACATCTTTTTTGTCCCCGGAGACCAGTTCTCCTAGCCGCACACCCAGGCCGTGAGCCTGATCCTCAACCATCTGATTATGGGTCCAGTAGTACGCCGTGGATCTCATCTGAGGACCAGCTGGCAGCGGCTGCGGGACGAAATGATAGCGGGATTGGAGATATATGGCATCAACCATCTTCTTCGTCGGCAAGATAAATCCGAAGCGCTCTGCGATCAGCGCGGCCGTGTGCAGACTCATAGGAATTCGCAGGAAATCAGAGTCCGAGCCGATCGCAAGATAGTCAGGCGCGACAAAAATGGTTGCAGTGAGGCTTTTGGTACTGGGCAAGTCGTAGTGGAGTTCAACCGGCACCAGCTTCCTAAGAAACTCTGGGAGATTGCCCTTCAGAATCTCGTCTCGTATGGCCTGTTCCCGTTCCTGTGGATTCATCTTCGAGACGTACTTCACAAACTCCGATCCGGTGAGATGTTGTCCGGACCTGGCGGGGATGCTGCGAGTTAATTCTTCGGACGGAACGGTTGGGCCGCGGCGCTCGGCCGGACGTGCAACATATGGAAAAACGAGCAAACAAATAAAAACCCCGACGAGATTACGTTGCATGCTGGCGTCTCACGACAATGAACTTCAAAGCAGGATCGTGGTCAGAAAAATTGCATTTGTACGCTGCTAACGACGTATTCTACTCTGGCCGAACACATCCAGCAACGAATGCGGTATCACTGACTCTATCCATTTGAGGGAAGATCGAGGTACAGAAGCCGTGGTGAACTCTCTATTCCTGATTACTGGTGGCTCCGGCTTTCTCGGCATTAACTTATGCCGTTACCTTTTGGCGCACGGGTATCAGATGCGGTCACTCGATATTGCCCCGTTTGGTTACCCGGAGCGCAGCGCTCTAGAAGTTATTGTCGGAGATGTGCGGGATCCAGACACCATGAAACGGGCCACGGCGGGCGTCGAGGTCGTTGTTCACGCAGCGGCGGCCCTTCCTTTAAGCCGACGGGAGGACATCCTTTCAACCGACGCGGAGGGCACCCGCGTCGTTCTGGAGGCAGCATTTGGCCAGGGTGTTTCGCGGGTGATTTTCATATCATCCACTTCGGTCTACGGGATTCCGAAGCATCATCCACTTCGGGAGGAAGACCCCCTGCAAGGCGTGGGCCCCTACGGCGAGGCGAAGATTGCGGCAGAAAATCACTGCCTCTCTTTCCGCGTGGCTGGACACTGCGTTCCTGTGCTGCGGCCAAAGAGCTTTGTCGGACCCGAGAGGTTGGGTGTGTTCGAACTGCTTTACGATTGGGCCTACGAGGGCCGGAATTTCCCCGTCCTTGGATCGGGTAACAATCTGTATCAGCTCCTGGATGTCGAAGATTTATGCGAGGCAATCCACCTTTGCGCCACCCTCGATTCTCAAGTAAACGATACGTTCAACGTCGGGGCTGACAAGTTCGGGACTATGCGCGACAATTTCCAGGCGGTGCTCGATCGCGCGGGTCACGGAAGACGCGTCGTTGGTTTGCCGGTACAGCCGGTTATTTGGACATTGAAACTTTTGGAACAGCTCCATCTTTCTCCGATCTACAAGTGGATCTACGACACTGCGGCTCAGGAAAGCTTTGTCTCCATCGAACGACTTAAGACCAAACTGGGCTTGGTGCCGCGCTACTCCAATCGGGACGCGCTGATTCGTAACTACGACTGGTACGTGGCCCACCGTGACGAGTACCGGGGAAAGACCGGTATCTCTCATCGCGTGCCTTGGAGAAAGGGAGCGCTTCAACTCGCCAAATACTTCTTCTAGGTTCCGTGCGCCAGCGGGAAGGCGCGACTCAGGCCATGCTAATGGCCAGGGTTGCCGGTTATGCGTCGACCGCCCTTTGCGAATAACCCGATCAGCACTGACTCGGTTGTCCGGACAGAGCCGCAACCAGGATTTTTCCGGCTTCAGGACCGACTCCACGAAGAAGTACTCGGGAAAAGATTTCAGAGTCTCGATTTTTGCGTGGCAAGGAACGGAAGACGAGGTGACACCGGCCGTGCTTGCCACGCTACAAGCCGTCGGTCGTGACCCATGTCACAGCTCCCTTACCCTCAATCTGTAGACAATAGTTTGTAGTCGGTAGGCATGGACACTCATGTTCAACATCGTGCACGCTGACTTCATTGCGCCGGGCATTAAGCGGTTTGTCATTCAGGCGCCCCGCATCGCACGTAAACAACAGCCCGGCCAGTTCGTCATCCTGCGGGTGTATGAGGAGGGCGAGCGTATCCCAATCACCATCGAAAAGTCCGATCCGGAATTGGGCAGCATCAGCATTGTTGTGCAATCGGTGGGCAAGACGACGCATCTATTGAACTCGCTTGAGGCGGGAGACGGCATTCTGGATGTAGTGGGGCCGCTCGGCAAGCCATCGCAAATTGCGTTGTTCGGTACAGTGGTGGTGATAGGCGGAGGCGTCGGTACCGCTATGGCGTATCCGACGGCAGCAGGGTTGAGGCGTGCCGGCAACCGCGTCATCTGCATCATCGGCGCGCGCAGCAAAGAACTGGTCATCCTGGAGCGTGAGATGCGGGAGGTCAGCGATGTGCTGATGATTACTACGGATGACGGGACTTATGGCGACAAAGGCTTCGTCACCGACAAACTGCTTGAGGTGATCGACAGTGCGGCCATCGACTTGGTGCTGGCGGTGGGGCCGATCCCCATGATGCGTGCGGTCGCGGAGATGACGCGTAACGAGAATATCCACACCATCGTCAGTCTGAATCCGATCATGCTCGACGGCACCGGCATGTGCGGCGGCTGCCGGGTTCTGGTGGGTGGCAGGAGTCAGTTCGCCTGCGTGGATGGTCCGGAATTTGATGCCCACATGGTCGATTTCACCGCGTTGCTGCAGAGGAATGCTATCTATCGCGCGGCAGAGCAGAAGTCGTTGGAGGACTTTCACAGCCAGCGCGAGTTGCTGCTAAAAAGAGTTCACACTAAACAAGAAGCTCATTCAGGGGGCGGCAGGTGAGTGCGAACGCACCAAAATCACTAAATCCGCTATCGCTCAAGGAACGCATGAAGCTGCCGCGGCAAGCCATACCGGAGCAGTCTGCCTTGCAGCGAACCGGCAATTTCCAAGAGGTTAACTTAGGGTATTCCGAGGAATCGGCGCGCCGGGAAGCCGAGCGTTGCTTGGAGTGCGCCAAACCGACTTGTGTGGCCGCCTGCCCAGTGGGGGTTAAGGTCAAGGAGTTTGTGCAGTTGATCGTAGCCGGCGATTTCGTGGGTGCAATCGCCAAAATCAGGGAAGATAATGTGCTGCCTGCCATTACGGGGCGCGTGTGTCCGCAGGAGGAACATTGCGAGGGTAGTTGCCTGATGGGCAAGAAGGTCGTGCCCCTCGGGATTGGATATCTTGAGCGGTTTGTCGCCGACTACGAACAACGACACATGGCTCGGAGCCAGATTCGCAAGGCTGAGCCTAGCGGGAAGAGAGTCGCCATCGTCGGCAGCGGGCCATCAGGGCTAACGGTGGCGGGGGATCTTGTCCAAAAGGGACACGCGGTGCATGTCTTTGAGGCCTTGCACGAATTGGGAGGCGTCCTGGTATACGGCATCCCCGAGTTCCGTCTACCCAAACAGATCATTCGTGAGCAGATCGACTACCTGCGTGCCATGGGAGTGGAGTTTGAAACGAACGTCGTCGTGGGCAAGACCATCACCATCAACGAGCTCATGGAAGAACAAGGATATGATGCCGTGTTCATCGGAACTGGCGCGGGGCTGCCGGTATTCATGGATATTCCCGGCGAGCACCTGAATGGCGTGTACTCGGCGAACGAGTTTCTGACCCGCATCAATCTGATGCACGCTTACGAGTTTCCCCGGTATGATGAGCCGCTGCTCGATTTCCGCGGGAAAGATGTGGCTGTGATAGGCGGCGGCAACACCGCGCTGGACGCAATTCGTTCGGCCTTGCGCTTGGGCGCTGCCAAGGCATACCTCATTTATCGTCGTAGTGAAGCCGAAATGCCGGCGCGCGCGGAAGAAGTGAAACACGCCCGGGAGGAAGGCGTGGAATTCCGGATGTTGACAAAGCCCGCCGAGTTCCTCTCCGACGGCGAGGGATGGTTATCTGGCATGCGCTGCACGCGTATGGAACTAGGAGAACCTGATGCTTCCGGACGGAGGCGGCCAGTGCCGCTCAAGGGGTCGGATTTCGATCTGCCGTTGTCGGTTGCCGTGATTGCGATCGGCACTAGCGCCAACCCTTTGATCCAGAGTACGACGCCAGGTCTTGCTACCGACGAGCGAAATTACATTGAGGCGGATCCAGCCTCCCAGCGGACCTCTTGCCGGGGTGTCTTCGCCGGTGGTGATATCGTGACTGGCGGCGCCACGGTGATTTCGGCGATGGGGGCAGGACGGCGCGCAGCCAAGGCGATTCACGATTATTTGACCAGCGGCTCGTGGTGAATGCCTCTCTAACTGCGAGAATAGGAGTTACGCTGATTCTGGCTAATATGCCGCACACTTGGTTTGTTGCCGCCTTGTGCGACGAGCACCAAGGCACTTGAGCAGGCAGTCCCGAAGCTGACCCTCCCGTAGCTTGCGTGCCTAATCTTCGAGGTATGCCACGTCTTCAAACTCTCCTTCGACCACCGTAGCCGCTCGTGAGAGGCCATAGTCGAGGCCTTTGCTGAAGGCTTTGAGGTTGAGATCTCGAAGTGAAGGTGAAATGGAGTCGGCCACGGCTCGGGCGACGGCATCTCTGTC
>DATJVZ010000371.1:0-19271 GCA_035501575.1 Terriglobales bacterium
CGTTCCCGATCGATCCAGTGGTTACGGGCAGCGGCTTCGATCATCGCGTATTCGCCGGAAACCTGGTAGGCAGCCAGGGGTAAATCAAAGCGCTGGCGAGCGGCGGCAATCACGTCCAGATATGGCAGGGCGGGCTTGACCATGATGATGTCCGCGCCTTCCTCAATGTCGAGAGCAATCTCCCGCATCGCCTCGTGCAAATTGGCTCCGTCCATCTGATAGGAGCGGCGATCGCCGAACTGCGGGGTGGAATCCGCGGCCTCGCGAAATGGTCCGTAGAAACCGGAGGCAAACTTCGCCGCATAGGAAAGAATAGGCGTATGGCTGAAGCTCGCCTCATCGAGAGCTTTACGAATCGCTCCCACCCGGCCATCCATCATGTCGGAAGGCGCAATCACATCCACGCCCGCGCGCGCCAGAGAAACCGCGGTGCGGGCCAGAATCTCCAGGCTGGCGTCGTTGTCAATCTCGTACTGGTTGGCCGAAGGTCGAGCCACCGCGGCTCCGAGCGATTGTGGACCGGCGGTGCGAACCACGCCGCAATGTCCGTGCGACATGTATTCGCACAGGCAGACATCCCCCATGATCACGAGGCCGGGCAATTCGCCTTTGATGGCCCGCGCCGCCCGCTGCACAATGCCATCTTCCGCCCAGGCGCCGCTGGCAACTTCATCCTTCTTATCCGGCAAACCGAACAGGATGATCGACGGTATTCCGAGAGAGTGGGCCTGACGCGCCTCCTCGACGGCCTGGTCGACGGACAGATTAAAGACTCCCGGCATCGATCGAACTTCTTTTCGCACCCCCTGACCGGGGCAGACAAACAGGGGATAAACCAGCGAGGCGGGAGAGAGACGGGTCTCGCGCACCAGCGAGCGCAAGGCCTCGTTTTGTCGCAGACGTCGCAGCCGGATCGTTGGAAAACCCATAACAGCAGTCTCGGTGGCAGGCGCCGATAGCTCGATTCTAGCAGAGCTCAGCGGCGGCCCTGCCGCCGGCATTGGCCAACGTGCGGGGTGTCGAGTGACGCAAGTCACCGGCAGACAAGCCAAAATCGCGCCTGCCACCACCTACCCGAGGCTCTGGCAGCGAACGGCGAGGTGCCCGGGCTGCAGGTCGGAGGGCGTCCCTCTATCCAAAGGACGCCTTGCGGTAACATCGATTCTGATGGTGCCTCAGCCGATCCTCGCGACCAGTGCCCGAGTCCTCGAGTTCGATCTGCTGCGCGACTGGTTGCGTGGCTATGCCGCCTCGCCGTTAGGGCAGCGCTTAATCGCCGAGCTGACTCCCTCAAGTTCCCGCGCCTGGATCGAAGATCAGCAACAGCTCGCCCTCGAAATCGCGGAATTTCGCCGGGTGGGTGGGAGCTTTGATTTCTCAGGGTTGCAAGATATTCGCGGCGAGGTGGAAAAGTCCCGCATCGCCGGGGCGGCGCTTGAAATCGAGGCCATCCGCAATCTGGTGGTGGTCGTCGACCGGGCGGCGGAATGGCGCGAAATCACCCTTCACCCACCCGCAGCCATGCGGTCGGAATGGCCGAGCGTTAGTGCGCTTTCCGCCCAGATCGCGGATTTCACCTTGTGGCTGCGGACGTTTCGCAACAAGATTCTGCCCGACGGGACGCTCGACGATCGGGCTTCCCCCGAACTGGCCCGCATTCGTCGCGAGATGGAAAAGCAGCGGCGGTTCATTCAAGACTCGCTGCGAAGCTATCTGCGGAGGCTGACCGAAGATGGCGCCGCCCAGGACGATCTGATCACCATTCGTGGTGAGCGCTTCGTAATTCCCATCAAGACCGAGCAGAAGCGGAGGGTCCAAGGCGTGGTGCATGGCGCCAGCTCGAGCGGTCAGACGGTGTTCGTGGAGCCTCTAGAAACCATCGAGCAGAACAACGAGCTGGTGCGTCTGCTCGAGGAAGAACAGGCCGAGGTCCAGCGCATTCTGGTGGAGATGACCGATCGCATCGCCGAGCAGGGCGAGGCCATTCTCCGAGCCTGCGATGTCCTCGGCGAGCTCGAATTGCAGTTCGCCAAGGTGCGCTTCGCCGAGGATTATCACTGCGTCCCGGTGGTCTTGTCGGCGGACGACAGCCCTCGCGTGGCTCTCGAGAAGGCCCGTCATCCCCTGCTCGAACGGCGCCTCCGGCTCGAGGGGCTCGCCGTCATTCCGATCACGATGGAGCTCGATCGAAATCACCGCGAGCTCATCGTCACCGGTCCGAACACGGGAGGAAAGACCGTCGCCCTGAAGACGCTCGGACTGCTGGCACTGATGGCACAATCCGGCCTGCTGATTCCAGCCGACCGGGCAGAATTACCGATCTTCGATGCCGTGCTGGCCGATATCGGAGACTACCAGTCGATCGAGCAGAATCTCTCCACCTTTTCCGCCCACGTCACCAACATTGAAAGAATCGCGCGCACCGCGACCGCGCGCTCGCTGGTGCTGCTCGATGAGCTCGGTTCATCGACCGATCCCGAGGAAGGTGCAGCCTTGGCGGTGGCGATCGCGGAATATTTTCGCCGCATCGGCTCGGTCACGGTCGTATCGGCGCATCACACCTCGCTTAAGGTCTTCGCCGCCAACACCGAAGGCGTGCTGAATGCCGCGGTGGGATTCGACGAAGCCACTCTGCAACCGACCTACGAGCTGAAGATGGGTGTCCCGGGGGCTTCGGCGGGGATCAATATTGCTCAGAGGTTAGGCCTGACTCCCTCCATCATCGAAGCGGCCCGTGCCAGGCTCGGCTCGCAGGCAAGCGATGTTGGTCAGCTTCTCAGCCGCTTGCATGCCGAACTGCGGGAGACCGAAACGGAACGCTTCGAACTCGATCGTGTGCGGGAGGAACTGGCGCGCGAGAAAGCCCATCTAGCGGCCGAGGGCAAGCGCGATCTGCAATCGAAGGTCAAAGAGATGGAGAGAAAGCTGGACGGTCTGTTGCGCGATTTTGAGTATCACGCCCGCGAGGCGGTCGAGTCGCTTGCGGATCGAGCAGCCGCCCAAAAGCTCTCGAAAGAGGCGGAGCGGCGGATCGCCAAAATGCGCCGCGAGTTTCGCGAACAATTCGATGCCACCGTCGTCGCCCACACCACCGGGGCGGATCAGGGCGATCCCTCCGCCCAGGATCGTCGGGTCGAAGCATCCGTAGGGGACACAGTCAAGCTGAAGTCGATGGGCCGGACGGCGCGGATCACACGCCGCATCGATGATCATCATTTTGAGGTCGAGATCGGCCAGATGAAGATGAAGATCGCCAGTGACGATGTCGCCGAAGTTGTAGCGCGCGGCGCAGACTCTCCCGTGGCCGCGGCTCGGGCCCGCGGAATCTCCGTTAGCCTCCAGAGCGAAAGCCAGAATGTTCCGGCCGAGATCAACGTCATTGGGCGGACGGTGGAGGATGCGACGCGGGAAGTGGAACGGTTTGTGGACCGGGCCTTCTTGGCCGGCTTGACCAGGATTCGGGTGGTGCACGGCTCTGGAATGGGGATTTTGCGCAAGGCCCTCCGCCAGTTCTTGGAAAAGCACCCGCACGTTCAATCGATTGCCGAACCTCCACAGAACCAAGGAGGAGGGGGCGCCACGGTGGTGGATCTGAGAGTTTAGCCAGCGCAATGCCTTCGCCTACCCACTACCACCCTGCCAACGGGCTCTGCCCTTTCCCGCCCGAGCCATTGCGGTTGGGTTTTCCTCGGTGGTTAACCGATTTCGGCCAAGCTTGCACAATTTCTCCACAGGCCGTTCACTTGCCGCTATTCCTTTCGGCGGTGCTTTCCTCGACAATTGCCCAAACCCTGACGACGGTCCCAGTCGATGACAGAAGCCGGCGATTTCAAAGAGCTCGTTAAGCAGCAGGCGGATATCGTTCGCATTGTGGGCGACTACGTCAAGCTGAAGAAAGCGGGTGCGCAGAATTATTCCGGGCTGTGCCCGTTTCACAAGGAAAAAACGCCTTCGTTTTCCGTCCATGCCACTCGCCAGTTCTACCACTGCTTCGGCTGCGGTGCCTCGGGCGACGTCTTCAGCTTCGTGCAAAAGATCGAGAACACGAGCTTTCCCGAAGCCCTGCGGACGGTGGCGCAAAAGCTGAACATCCCCTTGCCCAAAGCCAGCTATGGCAGTCCGGCGGAGGCACGGGAGGCGAGCCGCAGAGCCGTACTCCTTGAGATTCACGAGCGGGCCTCTAGCTTCTTCGAGGAGTACCTGCGGCGGCCCGAAGGTGCCCACGCGCGGGAATATCTGGCGGGCCGCGGCCTGGGTGAAGACATGATCCGGGTCTTCCACATCGGCTATGCGCCCGATTCGGGCTTCTGGCTGCGCGATCGGCTGCGCGCCCAGTTCGACGAGGACTTGCTTCGGGAGAGCGGCTTGTTTTCCTGGAAAGAAGGGGCTCGGTCCAGCCGCGAATTCCCAGCTTCCGCCGCCGATGCGCAGGAGGAGGTCTCGGCTTCGGCCGGCGATGACAGGGCGGAGCGGGCGCCCTCGGCCGCCATGTACGCCAAATTCCGCAACCGGGTGATGTTTCCCATTACCAACGAAGCCGGGAGGGTGATCGCCTTTACCGGGCGCACGTTGTCGAGCGACGAGAAGGCCGGTCCCAAGTACCTGAATTCCCCGGAGACTGCCATTTACTCGAAGTCGCGGGTCCTATTCAATCTGGATCGGGCAAAAGAAGCCATCCGCAAGCTGGATTATGCGATCCTGGTGGAAGGCCAAATGGATTCGATTTCCGTCTACGCTGCCGGCTTCCACAATGTGATTGCCAGCTCGGGAACGGCATTCACCGAATTGCAGGCAAAACTGCTCGCCCGTTTCAGCAAGAACGTGGTGGTAAACTTTGATCCCGATACGGCGGGCGCCAAGGCCACCGAGCGCACCCTGGCTCTGCTGGTCGAAGAGGAGTTCCAGCTCAAGGTCGTCAGCTTAGATCCAGGATTTGACCCGGACTTGTTCGTGCGGCGCAAGGGCAAGAATGCCTATGCCGAGGCGCTGCGCAATGCCAAGCGCTACTTCGACTATCTCATCGATCGCGCCCGAATCCAGTTTCCTATTCGCAGTGCGGAAGGCAAGGTGAAGGCCGTGAACTATCTCTTGCCTCATATCCAGCGGGTGCCCAGCCGCATCATCCGCGATGAACTGGCGGGCGAGATCGCCCAGAAGCTGAGCGTCGACTCGGCTGTGCTGCGTCAGGAACTGAAGCATGTTGCCGCGACCCGCTCCTCGACTTCCCTGAAGGCTTCGCTCGCCGTCGAAGTCTCCGATGCCGAGAAGATCGTGATTCGGGCTTTGAGTTCAGGGCAGGAGACCGCAGCGGCTGGGACCCATGGTTCGAGCGGAGCCGAAAAGGAATTCAATCCCGCCCGGGAGGCGCGGTTTCGCTTGGCGAGCGAGTGTCTTCACCTGGGACTGACCAGCGAGTCGATCCTCGAAGTCTTGCTGAACGCCCCGGCAGCTGCGGACATCATGTCGCTGCCCCTGGGCGAGGCCGATCGCAACCTGCTGGCTTCGATCCTGATGAAAGAGGATGAGGAGATGACGGCGCAGAGGCTGGAAGGGGCGGTGCGGGCATTACGCCGGATTCAGTTGCGGCGCAAGCTCGAGGAGATTCAGAGCGCCTTGCAGGCCGCGGGCAGCCAAGATCCCGGCCGCCGGCGGGCTCTGCTCGAGCAGAAAGTGCGCCTCAAGCGGGCATTGATGGATCCGGGGTTACAGGAACAAGGTTCGAGTTCCGGGGCAGCCTAGCGCGGAAAGCGAAACTTCGATTCCACTTCCCGCATCTAACTGGTTAACGGTGTGAAACATAGGCAGCCGGGACAGGGATCAAAGCAGCGGGGTTTAAAGCTTGCCACCACAGGTAACTGGGGCGGGTTCGGGGATTCATGGTATACTCCCGACGTTTGCTGATGTATACTGGGGGTTTGTGTCGGCGCTCCCCGCTACCTTAGGTTCCCACCAATTTACGGAAAACGCTGCTGTCCTCCTGCAGGACGCGTTGAGGATGATTCGTTTTGGCTCTTGATGACAAGTACGACGACATAAAAAAGCTGATCGACACGGGAAAAGAGAAGGGCTATCTCACCTACGATCAGGTCAATGACCTGATTCCGCACGATGTGCACTCTCCCGAAGACCTCGATGATCTGCTCACCACCATTGGCACGCAAGGAATCGACGTGCTCGAGGGGCCGAAGCTACCCTCGGCGGCGCTCGAGAAGAAGTTCGAAGACGAAGAGCTGGGCGAGGATGTCGAACTCGATCTGACCCCCGGTGCTCTGGAAAAGACCAATGACCCCGTCCGCATGTATTTGCGCGAAATGGGGACAGTGCCCCTGCTTACCCGCGAGGGCGAAGTGGAGATCGCCAAGCGGATTGAGCGTGGACAGCTGCGGGTTTTGAAGGCGCTCTCGCGGTCCCCCATTGTGATCGCCGAGTTGTTGGCGATGGGCGAGGATCTGAAGAAAGGCGTGCGCTCGATCAAGGAGGTGGTGACCTTCGATGAGGAAGAGATCACCGATGAGATCCTGCAAAACCGCCTGAAGGAATTTACCGGAAAGATCGACGAGTTGGCCAAGGCTTACAAAAAGGCCAATCTGCTGCTTGAGAAATTCACCGCCGTGAACCAGAAAAAGCGGCTCAAGGATTTCCGCCGCTATCGCCTGGCGCTGGCGCGCTCGATCGTCAATGTCTCTTGCTGCGTTCGCAATTTGGGCTTCACCAATACCGAGCGCAAGCGGCTGATCGACCGGGTCAACAAGACCGTCGACGGCATGCGGTCGCTCGACCGCCAGTCGCAAAACCTGGACAAAAAAGCGGACGCCACCCGCAGCGAGGAACAACGCAAGGAATACCGTCGTCAGGCGCGCGCCATTCACGGAGAGCTGGAAAAGCTCGAAGTCGAAGTGGGCGTGGCCTTTCAGGAGCTCAAGCGCACGCAGCGAGAAATCATCCAGGGGGACATGGATGCCGAGCAGGCCAAGCGCGAGCTGATCGAGGCCAACCTGCGTTTGGTGGTCTCGATCGCCAAGAAGTATACCAACCGCGGCCTGCAATTCCTGGATCTGATTCAGGAAGGGAACATCGGATTGATGAAGGCCGTCGATAAGTTCGAATACCGCCGCGGTTACAAGTTCTCGACCTACGCCACCTGGTGGATCCGGCAGGCCATCACCCGCGCCATCGCCGATCAGGCTCGCACCATCCGTATTCCGGTGCACATGATCGAGACCATCAACAAGTTGATCCGAACCTCACGGCAATTGGTGCAGGAACTGGGGCGGGAGCCTACCTCGGAGGAGATCGCCAAGCGGATGGATATTCCGGTGGCCAAGGTTCGCAAGGTCTTGAAGATCGCACAGGAACCGATTTCTCTCGAAACCCCGATCGGAGAGGAAGAGGATTCGCATCTCGGAGACTTTATCGAGGACCGCGCCGTGGTCTCGCCCGCCGAGGCCGTGATCAACGTGAACTTGAAGGACCAGACTTCGCAGGTGTTGCGTACCTTGACCCCGCGCGAGGAGAAGGTCATCAAGATGCGGTTCGGGTTGGAAGACGGCAGCGAGCACACTCTCGAAGAAGTAGGCCAGTCGTTCGCCGTAACCCGCGAGCGTATCCGGCAGATCGAAGCCAAAGCGCTGCGCAAGCTCCGGCATCCCTCGCGCTCGAGGAAATTGCGGGCCTTTATGGACGGAGTCAGGGACTGACCCGCCGCACCTAGTTGAGTGATTTGAACTTGGGTCTGACGCGGAAAGTTGAGCAAGTTTTCCTCCCCGGTTTTCCTTGTGTTTCCACAAAGAAGTGGGATCCTCCACAGGTTCTGCACAACCCGGGCGCAATTTTTTGTTGCCCTCCCCGGGGTGTTCAAGCAAAGTACCGGCAGTGCACGCGTGAGATGCTTTCAAGCGCTGCCACGACTGACTGAACGGCTGCGGTTTCCGGGAGTCTCGAGGCGACCTGTCGGCGGGTATCCACCGGCAAGGGATAGCATTTCTCAGACCCGGGGTTGCGGCCTTTTAGGTGTCCTGCTCACCGGAAGGACTGCGCCGTTGGCGGAAGCACTGCCTGCAATCTTGAGCGGCGGGATGGACCCCAAAGATTCAACCTTGCAGAACGCGGTTTCAAAGCGTGCAGCTTGCCGTCAGGCGGTGACCTGGCAAGCCGAAGCATTTCACGCGCATAACGGCCCGGGTGGCTGGACCCGGGCCGTATGTTTGTCAGCATCTTCCGGTCGAGGCTTCCGACCCAGGCAGTGATGATCAAGATCCCGCCCCTTCTTGTTGTTCGCCTTTTGTTCCCCTAAACTGTGAGCAGCATGTACGGAGCCATGAAAATGTTCTTGCGGCTGTCTTTTCCTAAGCCGCCGCAGTCCATGCACAACCTATTTGTGAGTAGGATCGGCTTCGCGCTGCGCGCACCTGTTCGAGGTCATTAGGACGTTGGCCACCACCGATTCCAGTCTCGCCCGCAACCTGCCGGCCAATGTTGAAGCCGAACGCTCGATTCTCGGGGCAATCTTGCTCGACAATCAAGCCTATAGCCAAGCGGCCGAACACCTGAAACCGGAAGACTTCTCTCTCGACTCGCATCGCCGCATTTACTCTCGCATGGTCGACCTGGCCGAATCCTCCCGGCCGATCGACATGATCACGCTGGTTGAGGAGCTCGAGCGGCGCAAAGAACTGGAAGCCGTAGGCGATGTCGGTTACCTCTCGCGACTTCTGGACGGCGTTCCGGATCGGCCCAGCATTGAGCATTACCTCAAAATCGTGCGCGATAAGGCCCTGCTGCGCGGTCTCATGCATGCGGCCAACGCCGCCATGGCGCGGGCCGCAGAACAGAGCGACCCAGCCGAAGAGATCCTGAACGACGCCGAAGCGGCCATCTTCCAGCTTTCCGAGAAACGTATCGGGCGCGGCTTCATGGGCGTGCAAGAGATCGTCAAGGAGTCGTTCGGTTCGATTGATGCCTTGCTGCAAAGAGGCCAGCGCATCACCGGGTTGGCGACCCACTACAGCGACCTCGACGAGATGACCAGCGGACTGCAGAAATCCGACCTGATCATCATTGCGGCCCGCCCATCGATGGGCAAAACGGCCTTCGCCCTGAATATCGCGGAAAATGCCGCTCTCGAAGACCAAAAAGTCGTGGGCGTCTTCTCACTCGAGATGTCACGCGAGGCCTTGCTGCTGCGTCTGCTGTGTTCCCGGGCTCGGGTCGATTCGCACAAAATGCGCACCGGATCCTTGTGGAAAGACGACATGACGAAACTCGTCCATGCCATGGGCGATCTCGTGCAAGCCTCGATTTTCATCGACGACACGCCCGGCCTGGCTTTGGGCGAAATGCGCGCCAAGGCGCGTCGCCTGATGCAAGCGCAGGGGAAGCTCGATCTGATCATCGTGGATTACATGCAGCTCATGTCGGGAGGCGGCAAGCGCTACGAAAACCGAACCCAGGAAGTCTCCGCCATCTCGCGAGGACTGAAAGCCCTGGCCAAGGAATTGACCGTTCCCTTGATTGCCCTTTCCCAGTTGAGCCGTGCTCCGGAGAGCCGGGGGGGCGATCACCGTCCGCAACTGGCTGATCTGCGGGAATCGGGCTCCATCGAGCAGGACGCCGATGTCGTGGCTTTCATCTTTCGCGAGGAAGTCTACAAACCGGACGATCCCCAGCTGCAGGGTAAGGCCGAGCTCATCATCGCGAAACAGCGCAACGGCCCAACCGGGAAACTGAACCTCGCCTTCCTCAAGAACTTGACTCGATTCGAGTCGCTCGTCGACGATGCCGCGAACTTCGAAGAGTAGGCGGCTCGCGCGGGAAAAGCCAGCCACCAGCCGCGCTTTTTTCTGTGGAAAATGCTGTGGAAGCGATCTTTGCTCGCGAGCAATGATCGGCTGCAAACCGTCCGGTCGGTTTGGTAATGCATAATTGTTACAACCTAACTATCCTTTTTGCTTGAGGTTATGGCTAGTTATAATCGGAGTGCAGGATTTTTACACTCTTGCGCAGAGTGACGGACACTTCGCGAGATTTGCACATTCGAGAGGGCACGAGGCAAGGATTTTGCCGGCCTCGGAACCGCTTCTTAGCGGGTAGTTTTATGACCGTATCTTCACCCCGCTTCGCTGCAATTGCCCGTCCGTGCTCGTCTAAGCCCACGCCGCTGAAGGGCGACTCGATTAGCGAGTTCATGACACCCTGACTCAGCTGATTCTTCCGTCGAGTTTCTCGCGTCCGTCCGGTAACTCCGCCATCGCCGCTGGCCTATTTTGCCAGCAGGCCGAAGGCCGTGACGCTGGTGGTGGTTCCGACGTAAACCTTGCCGTTCGCGATCATCGGAGTGCCGAAGTGACTGGCTTGCCCGAACTGATCTCGCTGGCCACTCGCCTGAGACGAATTGTAAAGCTCCTTGCCCAGGTTGGTGGCGTCGTAGGCATGCAGAACATCATTAGGGTCGCTGTGTTCGATAGCCCACACGATCGCGTTCGTCGAAGTATTGGCGGAGATACTTGGGGTGGTTCCGGGATATTGGAAGGAGTTCGAGCTCTTCGAAGCCGGCGAGGTCGAAAGCTTGGCCTGAGAAAAGTTGAACTGCTGCAGGTTATTGCCCACGGAGCCGAAATACAGGCTGTTGCCGAAGAAGGCCGGCATGGCCCACATGCCTCCACTGAGCGCCCCGTCAATTTCCTGATAGATCTGGTTCCCGGAGGCATGGAATTTCCCCAGATTGGAGCAGTCGACAATATAGATATTGGAATCCTTGCCCGCGCCCACGGCAAGATTATGCGTCGTTCCACCGGAATCTTGCATTGCCGGCAACAGGAGAGCACCACCGGAGCCGAAATCAGTGTCACCCGCCGATTCCGAAGGACCATTGGACATCTCGAAATAGTCGGCCACGGAGAGGTGATTGTTAGCCGTCGAGACCTTGAGAAAGGCCTGTCCGAAATCGCCGTTTTGCGGGAAACCGCTGCCATTCAGAGTTGTGTCAAAGGTTCCGTTCGCGTCCAGAAAGTAGAGATAGCTTCCGTCGGAGGCCATGCCTGCTCCGCTCTGCCAAATCGAGCCCTCTTCACCATTCGGAGTTACATTCAGCACGCTGGTTTGGGCCAATGTGCCCTCGTTGTAGCCCATCACCCAACCCGTGTAGGGACGGTAATCGCAGTGCGAGGTCCAGGCGGTATAAACCACTTGATTGAGCAACAGCAGGCCTTGGCGTTCGGCATATTGCTTGGGGTCAAAGACCACCGAGCCGTTTTGGCTATTGTCGCCGCCACCGGGAAAGCTGGCTTGTATGGTGACCGGACCGCCGAACAGTTCCTGCCCGGTGGTTATATCGAGGGCATGAATCCTCTGAAAATAAGTAGACGATGTCGTGCTCATGGCAACGACATAAATCGCGCCATTCGGGCCGCTGTGGCGGTCTATCACGGGTGTGGACGTAATGCCAATTTGCGGAGTGATCTGGGAGCATCCAAAATCACCGGAAGGGCTTTCGCCGGACTTCAGAAGCGAAACCTTCCACAACTGGGTGCCCGTGTCGGCGTCGAAGGCATAGACACTGTCGTTCTCCGTGACCGCGTACAACACATTGTGCGTACCCTGGCTGGGCAGCGAGACACGGGAAAGGTACAGGGGCTCGGCATCAATGACCCCGTCTACGGTCATGGTGAAAAGCCTTCCGAAGCTAGAAGAGTTTAGATTGCTCGGGGTTAGAACCGTTTCCGCGAGGTTCTGGCCGGTGCGCGACAGATCGTTGTGATAGGTAACCACATCGATGGTCGAGTTAGGAGCAGGAACGCCAGGGTTGGAACCACGATTAGGACTTGGAGCAGACCCGCAAGAACTCCAGAACAAGCGTGTCATCGTCAAGAAAAGGATTAGGCCGTAGCCGGACGGGGAAAAATGAATAGCCGGAAGGGCTTTTGCCATAGGAAACCTCGACCAGGGAGTGGCTCAGAAGCCCAGCCCATAGCCTAAAGTCACAATAGCATGTTAGTGAACGCGGGTTCCCCACACCCAAAACCTTGGTAACGTCGGGTCTCAGAAGCGGCTGAGGGTTTGGGCCAAGGATTGCCGATCCCAGCTGAATGCGATTGTCGCGGGACTGACTTTCAGTCGTTGTCTGGTTGGCTGAGAGCGGAGGAAAGGCCCAGGCATTTCGCGAACATCGAGCAAGAGAGCAAGAGTTAGCTTTCCTCGCCCACTTTAAGCACGGCCAAGAATGCTTCTTGGGGAATGTCCACCCGCCCGATTCGCTTCATCCTCTTCTTGCCTTCCTTTTGCTTCTCCAGTAGCTTGCGTTTGCGAGTGATGTCGCCCCCGTAACACTTGGCCAAGACATTCTTGCGCATGGCGGGCACGGTTTCCCGCGCGATGATCTTTGCTCCCACCGAGGCCTGAATCGCCACTTCAAACATCTGCCTGGGAATGAGCTCCTTCATCTTGGCCGTCAGGGCCCGGCCGCGTTCGTAGGCAAAGTCCCGGTGCACGATCACCGACAAAGCATCCACCGGTTCCCCGGCCACCAGGACATCAAGCTTGACCATGGGCGACTCCCAATAGCCCGAGAGGTGGTAATCGAGTGAAGCGTAGCCGCGCGACACGGACTTGAGGCGATCGTAGAAGTCCAAAACGATTTCGTTGAGAGGAAGCTCATACTGCAGCATGACCCGTGCCGAGCTCACGTATTCGAAGCTCTTTTGTTTGCCCCGCTTCTCTTCGACCAAAGCCAGAATCCCCCCGACATATTCTTCATTGGTCAGAATGGTTGCCAGGATCACCGGCTCCTCCACCTTGGCAATTTCGCTCTGCGCCAGCCAGCGCGAAGGATTATCCACGGCGACGATTTCACCGCTCGTTTTGGTGATCAGGTAACGCACCCCCGGAGCCGTGGTGATCAGGTCCAGGTTGAATTCACGCTCCAGCCGTTCCTGAATGATTTCCATGTGCAGAAGGCCGAGAAAGCCGCAGCGGAAGCCAAACCCGAGGGCGACCGAGCTCTCCGGCTCAAAAAAGAACGAGGCATCGTTAAGCCGCAACTTTTCAAGCGCCTCTCGCAGTTGCGTGTGCTCGTGGGCATCCACCGTATAAAGACCGGCGAACACCATGGGTTTGATATCTTCGAAGCCCGGCAAAGGCTCGAGGGCGGGGTGGGCGTCATCCGTGATGGTGTCGCCGATTTTGGTGTCGGCCACGTTCTTGATATTGGCGATCAGGAAGCCGACTTCCCCGGCGCGAAGCTCGTCTACCTCGACTGGCTTTGGGGTGTGTACCCCGAGGGCTTCGACTTCAAACACACGGCCGTTCCACCACAGGCGGATCTTCTGCCCTTTCCTGAGCGTACCCTGCATGACGCGGGCGAGCACGATCACTCCCCGGTAGGCGTCGAACCACGAGTCAAAGACCAGGGCTGACAGCCGTCCCTCGGGATTGCCCTTAGGCGGGGGGATTCGCTTGACGATCGCTTCGAGCAGTTCGGGCACCCCTTGACCGGTCTTGGCGCTGATCAGCATAGCGTCGGATGCATCGAGCCCCACCGTGCTTTCGATCATTTCTTTGGTTCGCTCGATGTCGGCGCTGGGCAAATCAATCTTGTTGATCACGGGAATGATCTCTAGTCCGTGGTTGATGGCAAGATAGGAATTGGCTAAGGTTTGCGCCTCGACCCCTTGCGAGGCATCGACCACCAGCAAGGCGCCCTCGCAGGAAGCCAGAGAACGCGAGACTTCGTAAGAGAAATCCACGTGACCGGGGGTATCGATAAGGTTGAGCTGATACGACTGGCCATCGTTGGCGGTGTACATCATGCGGACGGCATGAGCTTTGATGGTGATGCCTCGCTCCCGTTCGAGATCCATGGAATCGAGCACCTGGGCTTGCATTTCGCGTGCCGTCAACGCCCCGGTCAATTCCAGCAGGCGGTCGGCGAGCGTAGATTTCCCATGGTCAATATGGGCGATGATGGCAAAATTACGAAGAGAGGCGGAATCCATGGCCTGCGAGCTTCACCAGGTGATTCTAACAGGGTGAAAGACGGGCCCTGGTTGCGATGAATCGGGCAGCTTCCCGCGGTGGCCGTGTCCTCTGGCGGGCGGGGCGGCCGGCGAATCTTCGATAGAATTCGGTTTTCAGCCGTCTGGGAGAGTTCATGCGCGCATTTCGAGCCGAGCGTCCTAGCCGTGGGCTACGTCTGGTCGGGAGTCGCTAGTGCTGGTTCTTGCTTCCGCGTCTCCCCGTCGGCAAGAGCTTCTGCGTAGTGCCGGTATCAGTTTCATCAGCCATCCTGTCGATATTCCAGAAGTCCCCCGGCCAGGCGAGGAGGCGCGGGCTTTCGCCGAGCGCCTGGCTCTAGAGAAGGCTTCGGCAGTTGGTGAACCCGGGCTCGGCAACTTTGTCCTGGGCGCCGATACGGTCGTCATCGTCGACGGGCAAATCCTGGGGAAGCCCCAGGATCAAGCCGATGCCGGCCGCATGTTGCGCCTGCTCGCCGGGCGTTCGCATCAGGTGAGCACGGCGGTCTGTCTCCAGGGCCCGCGTTTCCCTCCCGACGTTCGTTCGCAAGCTACCCTCGTCACTATGGATCCGCTCACCGAAAGCGAGATTCGTTCCTACGTCGCTACCGGAGAACCCATGGATAAGGCCGGGGCGTACGCCATCCAAGGCATCGCGTCCCGCTGGATCTCACGGATCGAAGGAGACTACTCAAACGTCGTCGGATTGCCCGTGTGGTTGGTTTGGCAAATGCTCCGGGAACATCACTATGAGCCTGAGTCGGGGTACGGTTGAACCGCCTAGTTGCTGACATCCTTGCCAGAGACAGCAGGCCTGTCAGGCGAGAGGACAAAGGCAAGGCGGCAACCCAGCATCAGCAAAAACTACCACGTATCACCACCCGCGGGTGGAGGCCACGCCTTGAGGAATCGACGGAGCAGAACGATCTGTCCGACGTGGTAGCTGTTGTGGGCGATGATCTGCCAAAGCAGGGCTTCGATCGAGTTGGACTGTCCGGCGAGGGCGGGCGTGGTTATCTCGACGGGCCTCGTCAGCACTTCCACAGCGGATTTTGCCAGAGGCTCCATGGCCCGCAAGTTTTCGGCGAAGCGCAATACTTCGCCACGCCATTCGGTTTCTCCGCCAGGCTTTGCCTCCCTCGGCCAGCTATCGGCTGCGCGCGCCGGGTAGGGCGCCGCCTGGCCGTGGATTCTCTGAAAGTCGTACTCCATCCAATAGTTCAAATGCCCGAGAATTTGCCTGATGGAATAGGGAAACCCACTTACCGTCGAGCCCGCCAATTCCGCGGAGAGGTCCTCAACGCAGGCGAGCGGGCTAACGTGAGCGCCTCTGCCATAAAGCAACTCCAGCAACGGCGATTGTCCAGCCGTCATCGGCTCTCCCATCTGCCTATAGTATCGGCTACGGTCACACCTCCATAGCCATAAGCAGGGAGGCTGGCAGGGAACAGGTTCTCGGTGGGGTGGGAGAAACCGTGGTCTCGAGAATGTTCTCCCGCCGGAGCCAAGAAATTACGGTAATTTCGCGTATTCCGCCTTGGCATCTTTCAAGACGGGGACGTCGGGGTCGGCGTCTTTCCATAGAGCGAGGAAATCCTGGTAGGCAGCCTTGGCTTTGGCCGTGTCGCCCGTCATCCGATAGGCGCGGCCCAGGCCCAGTTTGGCGAGCGAATGCTCGGGCGTGCTCGGACTGATGCTGCGATGATCCACGATTTTCTGAAATTCCTGCGCCGCTTCCAGGCCGCGTTTTGCCTCTAAATAGGCCAGAGCTCGAACGTAGGTGGGGAAGGGGAAAATGCCGGCACCCAATTCATAGGGTGTCGCGGACTGCAGAGCGGCGATGGCCTGGTCGGGAGCCTTGCGATTGATGGCCACCAGGGCGGATACCGAGGGAATTCTCACATTGTGGAGCAGCGTGTCCGAGGGAAACCGCCTCCCCAACTCGTCCATTATGGCCTGGGGATGAGTGACGTCTCCGGTCAGGGCCAGAGCCACTGCCGCACGCCCCAGGTTGGCGCGATTGTGGGCCAGGGCGGAACTGGCTGCCGCCGCCTCCCGCGCAGAGGAAGCATTTCCCACCTCGGCCTGGGTCCAGGCCCAATCCGCCTGAGTGGACGCGGTTGTTTCCTTGAAACCCAGCCGGTCGGTCACCTGCACCGAGCGTCGTACCAATTCCTCCGCCCGATGCAACTGACCATGGGAGGCGGCCGCTTGTGCCGCAACGTTGAGCAACAAGTATTCACTGGGTTTTCCCTCTGCCCATTGCATTTGTCGCAGCATGCCATCGGCATCGCCGGTCAGGAACGCCAGATCATAGAACTGTTCATGAATGAATAAGTTGTCAGCTTTAGCGTCGACCGCCCTTTGCAGGGTCGATCGGGCCTCCTCGAGGCGGTTCAGAGCCATGTATGACCCTGCCGCGTGGGCATAGCCGAAGGGAGCCGTGGGCTCGAGGCGAATAAACTCATTCGCCAGCGGGATGGCCTTGTCAAACTGCCCGTAATAAATGTTATAGATCAGCGCTAGGTTGGTATAGGCCGTGGAATCGTTCGGATAGGTGTGGATGGCCAGCTCCAGGGTTTGCTTGTCCTTTTCGATGTCACCGTTGGCGGTATAAAAATGGTCATCGATATAGAAACGCTCGCGTTCACTCACGCGTTCCCGCAAGTCAAAAGCTTTCTTGGCCATGTCCATGGCTCGATCCTCTTCGCCCAGGTTGTTATAAACGGCAGAAAGCCGGGCATAGGCCAGGGCGAAATTGGGATCGAGTTCAATGGCGTGCTGAAACAAACCGATGGATTCGGCCTCGCCACCACGATTCCGTATCTCGTCGCCGGCGGCAAACGCCTTCAAGGCTTCGAGCGAAGACGTGGTGGCCTCGGTCACCGGAGTATCGAACTTCTGAATTGAGGCCAGCGACTCGCCCAGTTTGCCGCGCAGGTTGGAGGCCGCTTTTCCCACCGAAGACAGCACGGCTTCTTTGGTGGTTGCGGTCGCCTGCTCGCGGGCCAGCGAATCTCCGGTGGTGCAGTTGGTGGCATCGAGAGCGACCACATATTGGCTGCCGAGCGAGGCAATGGAGCCGCTCAGCATGGCTTTGATGTGCTCGCGCTCACAGATCTCGCGCGCCACGCTACCGGTGACGCGTTCATCCGCCGGGCGCCCCATGAATTGCAAGGCGCGCCGCACGGTCTGATCGGGCACGATATTCAGATAGGGCGATTGCTCGAGTACGACCGCCAGCGCTTGCTTCAGCGTGCCGTCGAATACCGGATCGCCCGTGGTGTTCACAAAGTCGGCGAGCAGGATGGAATCTTTCTCCGTCAGCTTCTGATTTCCCCGCGAGCGCCAGTACCAAGTGCCCAATGCTCCCGCCGCTACCAGAAGCCCTGCCGCCAGCCAATACCACCGGGAGGCAAAGCTTCGCCCAGCAACCGGGCTCGGGCGTGTTCCTGACGGGGGCAGATCGGCGGAGACCCGGGGCGGCTCTGCCAGAGGGGGCGGTGCGTCCACTACCACCGCCCGAGATGAACTGCTGGTCGGTTGGCCCCGGCGCTCGGAAGCACTTGAAGCGGTAGCATCCGGCGGCGGCTCCTCTGCCAGCACTTTCTTCCCCGACCCCGAATCCCGCTTCAACCGCTGCAGCTCGGCCCGCATTTCGGAGGCATGCTGGTAGCGCAGCTCCCGGTCTTTCTCGAGGGCACGGTTGATGATCCGCTCCAGTTCGCCAGGGATTTCCGGGTTCAGGCGAAAGGCAGGCGTCGGTGTCCGTTCCAGAATTGCGTTAAAGATCACTGCCGACGTGTCTCCCCGAAAGGGTAGGGTGCCGGTCGCCATCTCATAGAGGACGGCTCCGAAGGAGAAAAGGTCGCTGCGCCCATCGAGCTTTTTGCCCTTGGCCTGCTCGGGCGACATATAGGCCACAGTTCCCAGTGCCGTACCGGGACTCGTCAGGTGTTCGTCGTCCATGGTCGCCAAGGTGGCGTCGGTCTCGCTTCTCCCGCCACCGGCCACTTTCGCCAACCCGAAGTCCAGAATCTTTGCGTGTCCGCGCTTGGTGACAAAAATATTGGCCGGCTTGATGTCGCGGTGAATAATGCCTTCCGAGTGCGCCGCGTCCAGCGCGTCGGCGATTTCGATGGCCAGAGACAACAACTGTTCCGTCTCTAACGGGCGTCCCGCAATCAGGTGCTTCATGGTCATGCCGTCGAGAAATTCCATGGCGATGAAGGCGAGACCTTCGTGCTCTCCGATGTCGTGGATGGTGCAGATATTGGGATGGTTCAGAGCCGACGCCGCTTGCGCTTCGCGCTGAAATCGGGCCAGAGATTGCGGGTCTTTGGAAACTTCTTCGGGGAGGAACTTCAAGGCAATGAAGCGACGCAGCCGAGTATCTTCCGCTTTGTAGACCACACCCATCCCGCCCCCGCCCAGCATCTCAATGATTCGGTAGTGCGAAATGGTCTGGCCGATCACTTGCGCGCATCTTACGTTAGGAAAGTTGGGCAAGTCAACGAATGCGGGATCGGCGAGTGGGCACCGAATCGATGGCGAAATCCGACCCAAACCCCGGAGTGGATGCGGGGTTTGAGGTTAGGCGAGAACCACGATCTTCCCGCCAGACCGGTTTTCCTCCATGGTGCGATGCGCCTGTCCTTCTTTAGGATCGCGGCGGATTGGTGGTCGAAAAGCAATAACGAGCTATCTTCCATTCGTTGCCGACCTTCTGAAAGAGGAACAGCTCCTGGTTGGCCTCCGGGCTGGTTTGGCCGGTGGCGTTGACCTTTACGCTTCCCGCCGAATTGGTGCGGGCCAACGCCCAATCGGAGGCAACCTGCTTGATTTCGGCAACCGCAAACTTGACCGTCAGCGTGATTGTCTGGAACACGCCTGCGTATGCCTTGCGCACCGCATCGGCGCCTACGCTCGAGGGAAAATGCTGCGGCATAAACACGCCGTCCGCTGCATACAGCTTCATCACAGCCTCTGTATCGGAGTGATTCAAGGCGTCTTGATATTTTGTGAGTTGAGCGGCAATGGCCTTTTCGTTTTCATTCATCATTTCCGTCCTTGGCTCGGCGACATGCCATTCGCGGCGAACGTCTGAATCCCAGCGGCCAGTTGAGCCGATGCCTTCCGAGGTTAGCCTAGCCGGCTGTCCGCGGTTTCCCCTGTGGGCTTGGCATGCGAGAGAGTATGCCATTGCAGACAAGGACTACTAGATGGCAAAGTTGGGAATCAGTTTCTCAGAAACAGGATAATCGT